>CAYGYC010000048.1:0-13562 GCA_964353755.1 uncultured archaeon
GCTCTTTTGTGTTTGTGTTCCTCTTCATTTTTCAATGTCTTCAAAATTTGATCTTTTGACAACATTATATCTCAATCCTCATTTTACCAGAAGAAGTGATACAATAAGAATTGTTTGATCTAAAAATTTATTTCAACTTCATCCAACATATTAAGAAAGGTATTCGGGTCTTTTTTTTCATCAGTTAGAGGAGAATTATTTTCGGGCACTATATAGGTGGATATGGCTTCGCCCTGTAATAATTGTCCTTCTCGTAAGACAGCTTTTATAAAAGATTGTTCTTTTTTTAAAACCTCTTCATCTATAATAAAGGGCTGGAGCCCTCCAGAATAACTTTTCAAGAGTTCTGAATCTAATAGATAAAATTCTGGCAAGCTAAGAAGATTTTTTCGTGTGATATAAGAAGACCCTTTTCTAGAAATGATTAATAAATCAAAATCAGAATATTCGGTCATTTCATTCCGTGCAAAAGACCCTATTAAATAAATCGATCTGATACTTTTTGGATCAAATATTCTTTTTATTAACTTCGTTAATTTTTCTACAATTATCCGATTCAAAGTTAGATTATTTTTGAGCATTAATTTTCATCCATCTTTTCACTATTTCCTTTAGCTTTTTGAATTGATCTTTGAAATCCTCAAATTCTTTTAAACTCACATTCGAGGAATATGAATATTCCCCAATTGAATAATAATTTAAAAGGTTTGTATAAATTGAATTGATTTCGGTTGCATCTTTTCCAAGAATTTCAATTATATTATCTGAGATTAAGGCACGTTTAATATTACGATGATTTAAATGTTTTAAATTATCAGGTATCTCTATATAATCTAATAATGCAGATACTAAATGAAAAGCTGCCCAATGAGCTTCAGTAAAAAATACTGAGTAATCTTTTTCATCTTCAGATGAATTCTCTATTTTTTTATTTTCATCAATTAATAATTTCACTTTATACGTGAAGCGCTTTAAATGTTCAGTATATTTCATATCAAGTAATGTATTAGAGTGCTACTATTTAAAATTTTAAGGAGGACGATTGATGCGGAGTAATTGACCTAAAAAATCAGATCGGCTTTTTAATGCTAAATGGATTCGCTGGGCCAAGGCAGTGAAATTAGGGTCAAAGGTACAGGTAATAATACCTTTATGATTGGCATTCTTCTTATGAAGCCGAATAAAATGAACGCGATTAAGTGTCAAAACTATACGATTTTCGGTCTTAGCAAATGCTAATATTTCCTCATCAGATTCTGCTCGCTCAGCTCGTCCCGTTTCTTCAATAGTGAGTACATCATGTCCAAGCTGGCGGAGTATTTCAACAACTGGGAAAGGAAAATTTTCATTCGCATATAAACGAGCCATATTTCAGGCTTCCTCATTTTCCCTAATTTGCGCCTCAATTTGATCCCGATGGGCGCGGTAATAAGCCCATGCATTGGTCAGGTCTTCTGCCCGCAAGCTCGGATAACTGCGCAGTATATCTGCCTCTGTTGTTCCTAGCTGCCTTGCTCTTACTAATACCCATACAGGGATACGGGTACGAATTATACAAGGGTCTCCTCCGCAAATGTTAGGAATGCTATCTATCCCAGGAACCGTTTCTCCGAGATCTCGAACCACCCATTGTAATAATTGAGCCTTTTCCCCTGGAGTCATTTTAGCTAAGAGTTGTTCAATCTCCCGAAGAATATTCATAATGTTACACACCCACATTCATTAGGTTATTCACTATATATTATAGGTATTTTACCAAATTTAAATGTTTATCCAACTTTTAGATTAAATGTTAAGTTTTTTGATAAGAAATAGAGGACAATTAATCTATCTTGAGGATTTTTAGACGCTGTAAAAAAAGAAAAAAAATTGAAAAGTCTTAGAATTTGGTCATTTGCATCATGAATTCGTCTTCTTTCACCCAATCGGGGAACCAGCGATAGTACTCTTTGGGATAGGCTTTGCGTAACCCTTCGTAGTTCGCTTTGGCGAGAATTAATTTTTGGGTCTTGGGGTGCCGGAGCGTGACAATGAGCTTCTCTTTTTCTAACGCATCGATCACCGCTTCGATCGCTTTGGGGCGCCCTTTTATTCGGTCTTTGATATCGTCGGGGGTCATGTAGAGCCCTGGATTGCATTTGTAATCTTCGGCAAGTATTTTCAAGACGTTTTCGTTGTTCACTTCTTTGCCTTCCCATTTGGAAGGTTTTTTCGTTATAATGGGCACACCGAGCTCTGGATGAATATCAAAATGAAGGTTGAGATCTAAAAAGCCGCGTTTCTGTTGGCTCATGCGATAAATGATCATTTTCTGAACTTCCGTCGTACCGGCCACGATCTCGCCAATTTTTGCTTCTCGTACCAATCGTTCAATGGGATAGAACCGTGTTAAACCATCGCCGGCCGTTATTTGCACTGCAGACGAGCCAACTTCTCGGGCCGATTCCGTGTTGTAGATCTTCGCGACTGAGGCCCAAGTCCCAGTCTCAAACTCTGTTAATTTCAATTCTTTACTATGATCCAATAAATAGGCTGAATGGTAAGTAATTAAACGCGCGATGTAGTATTTTTTCACAATATCCGCGAAATCAAACTGCAAATTCGTGAATCGGCTGACTTGGCTGTTGAATTGGACCCGGCGCTCCATGTAATGGGCAACTAATTTCAGCAAGTCGCCCATTCCGCCCCCGACAACTCCGGCAGCAATGAGCCGTTCAAAATTGAGCCCGGACATCATCACCTGCCATCCGCCACCAACTTCGCCTACTCGCTGGGCATCCGAAAGTTCGACATTATCAAAATCTAAATACCCATTAGGAACATTATCAAATCCTATTAAGGCATTAATCTTTTCCAAAGTAAAGCCTTTTACGCCCCGATCCACCACAAATGCCGTAATATGTCGATATTGGGATCGTAATGCCGGATCATCGCTGGTTTTTACATAGACAAAATATCGTCCTGCCGCAGCTGCAGCGGTAATCATGCGTTTCTTCCCATTTAAGATCCAGTTATCGCCCTCTTTTTTAGCCGTGGTGAAAACGTTGGCAGCATCGGACCCTGCAAACGGTTCGGTGATACAAACCGCGCCTAGGGTTTTCCCTTCCGAAATTTGTTTCAGATATTTTTGTTTCTGTTCCTCTGTTCCGAAAATAAGTAACTGATGTAAACCGCCTAGCATACTTACGACAAAGACGTGTCCGACGGCGTACAAGCGCCCCAGTCCTTCAGCCACAATACAACAACCGGTAGCGCCATAATCTAATCCGTTGTATTCCTTTGGCACACCAGCGCCCATGTAGCCTTTCTCAGCGACTGCTTCCATGGTTTTCCAAGGAAAGCGTTTTGCCCAATAGCATTCTTCTACTTCTTCAATATGATCTTCTACAAATGCATCCACATCTTTTGCGAATGCTTTTTGTTCGTCAGTCCACCACCAAAAAGGTTCAATCATTTTCAATACACTCCTTTTAAAATCTTCTATTACTTCGTATTCGTAATATATGGAACGATTGATGTTAAACTATTTGAGCCTTTCTCATTACGAAATGGTAAAAGTATTTAACTCGTAAGAATAATAGCTATGTGAAATATATGAAAAAGGCACTATATCCCGACCAGTACCAAAAGAAAATTAAATTGCGTGATGGAACTCGGATTCTACTACGTCCCATTAAACCCGCGGATGCGGATATGTGGGTGGAGTTCTATAATTCCTTGAGTTCTATGAGTAAGTATTACCGCTTTTTCACGGCGCACCGCGATCCGACCCCGAAAATGATTAAAATGTATACCGACATTGATTATGTGAATAATTTTGCCTTGGTCGCTATTATAACGGAGAATGGGCGGGATAAGATGGTCGGGGTGGTGCGGTATGTATTGGATCCGCCGCCGGATTCTGCTGAGCTAGCCGTGGTGGTGGCAGATGATTTGCAAAACAAGGGGCTCGGCACGCAGATGCTCCTAAACATGTTACAAATCATGATTAAACGTAAAATCAAAAAATTGCACGGCGATGTGTTCCTCGAAAATCAGAAAATGGTGAAACTCATGCATGAAAGTGGGTTTAAATTAGCGAAAGAGGATTCGCGGGGAATTCGCCATTTTGAATTGCCTCTCTGAAAACGGGTTACACTTCTAATAATTAAATCAGAGAACTGATAGTACGGATGCAAAATTAAAAGTTTTAATGGAAAAGTTACCCGATAAACGGGGCAGAAAAGTAATTGGGTCCAAAAAAACCATGGTGTATCGATTTCGGAAACTGATTTTGCCGATTTTTCTGTGGAATACAAAAAGGATATATCGGAAAATCGCAAAAGAAGTGGCGAATCAAATAGGGGATTATATCAATTCCGGCTTCCAGGTCGTTGGTCTTATTGGCATTGGCGGGTCGCCTACCTGTGGCATCAGTACTACCTTAGATTTAAAAAAGTTTGATCTGCTAGCCCAGATGAATTTGGATACTTTAAATACACAGACTTTCAATGAGTTCCTTTATCGGGAACTTTTAATTGAAGGGAAAGGGCTATTTATTCAGGCATTAGAGCAGAAATTAAAGGAAAAAAAGATACAAGTTACGTTTTACGAACATAGTTTAGTTTCAGAAAGGGATAATATACCTAGCAGTTTTACTTTTTGAAGGAGATATGTATGAAGAAAAGACAAAGTGGAGAAGATTTAATTTTTCCGAAGAATTTCCTGTGGGGATCTGCCACCTCGGCCCATCAAGTTGAGGGAAATAATAGCAATAATCAATGGTGGAGTTGGGAGCTAGCAGGGGGCCACATTGCCGATGGGACTGTATCGGGATTAGCGTGTGATCAATATAATAGGTTTAAAGAAGATATACAATTAATGAAGGAATTGGGGCATCAATGTTACCGGCTTTCGTTAGAATGGAGTAGAATTGAGCCTGAACAAGGGAAGTTTAGCGCGAAGGAAATCGAACACTATCGGGATGTGTTGGCGACCTTAGTAGATAACGGGATTACGCCCATGGTCACGCTCCATCATTTTACCAATCCAATTTGGCTTCAAAAAATGGGGGCTTGGGAGAATTCAGAAATTATTGATCTCTTTGAACGATTCACTATTCATGTGGCAGAGGAGTTGGGAGATTTAATCCTATTCTGGAATACGATAAATGAACCGATGATTGTGGCTTTTCTCGGTTATTTAGTGGGAGAACATCCCCCAAATAAACGGAATATGCCGTTGTATTTGAAAGCGGCTGTGAACCTTATAAAAAGTCATGCCAAAAGTTATCAAGCGATCCATCAGACGGTAAAAAATGTAAAACGACCTCAAGTGGGAATTGTAGCGAGTTTGATGGCTTTTGAACCGTCTGATCCGAATTCTCAAGCAGATATCCGGGAGACTAAGATGCGAGAAAACATGTTTAATTGGTGGTTTCTGGACGGGATGGCTACCGGTACAATTGGCCCGCCCTTCGCCAAAAATGAGCAGTACCCTCCATTAAAAGGTTCCAGCGATTTTATTGGAGTAAATTATTATACCCGCTTTTTAATAAAACAAGGAATTCTTGATCCAATTAACGGTCTAGGTGAGAAAAATGATATGGGATGGGAAATCTATCCGCAGGGATTGTTGAATTTACTCATCACCTTGAAACAATACAAAAGACCGATTTATATCACAGAAAATGGCATCTGTACGGCTCAAGATGAATCCCGTGCAAAATTCATAATCCAACATTTAAACTCAATTCACCGAGCCTTGCAACAAAATGTGGATATTCGGGGATATCTGTATTGGTCGCTCATGGACAATTTCGAATGGGCGCAAGGGTTTGCAAAGCGATTTGGTTTGGTGGAAGTCAATTATGAGACGTTGGAGAGGAAACCACGCCCAAGCGCTTATTTATACCGTGATATAATAAAGAAAAATAGAATGACGAAAGAAATGCTGGAAAAATATCGTTAATTACTTTTTTGAAAAAAAGGATGGAAAGAAAGTATTTTTTATAGTTTGGGGAAATTTGAAGGTTCCTTTCCTTGTTCGACACGCACAATGTGGGCATGAGTTATCTTTAAAACTTCATTTTTTATCTTGGTTGCTAGATTCGTTGCTTCGGAGTAGTCAAATCGGCTGGACTTTTGACCTTTCCACACCCAGACAGTGCTTTGAGCGGGATCGGTAATAAGTGCAACCATACTACTGTCTAAAGCCTTTATTTCTTTGACATCAGTACCAATAACTTGGAAGAGCATTATCTCTTTCTTTTCTGCTTTAGGGGCTTCACTAGTCATGGCAATGGTAATTTTCGGTTCTTCGGTGCTCGTCCACATGCAGAAGGTATTTGGGCAATACTTCCGAATGAGGTGTCTTTTTCCATCAACGATTTTATATTCTTCGACCGTGGTCCACCCACATTTGGGGCATCCAGCGCCTTTGACGACCTCTTCTGCTTTTTCATACACGGGTTTCTTAGGAATTAACTCTTTTAATTCAACAATTTTCGTATTCAATTTTTCGATTTCTTCATCTTTAGCCATAACATTTTTTTGAAGATTTTCAAGGTTAGTTATTAAAGTGGTTACTTGCGTTTCATATTCACTTACTTTTTCATTTGAAGTAGTAAGTTCTGATTTAGTTGTTGTTAATTGAGTCTGTAAATCTACATTTTGATTATCTAATTCAGAGATTTTAGTAGTTTTAGCCGAGAGCTCTTCGGTTAATTCTGTTATTTTCGCCTCTTTTTGTGCGAGAGAATCATTTAATTCAGTTAATTTTTCGTCTAAAGAAGTGGTTTTTTGACCTTTTTCCGAAACTTCAGATTCCAAGGATGATATACTACCAACCTTTTCTTTAAGTTCAGATTCGAAGGATGCTATTTTGCTATCATTTCCTTTGATAGTAGCCTCTAAAGAACCTATTTTCTTTTCTTTATTAAGATTTTCAGATTCCAAGTTTGATACTTTTTTCTTTAATGAATCGCCTGTTGTGGTTAATTCATTGCGAACTTTTGTTAATTCTGAAATTTGCTTTTCTTGAGCATCTATCTTCTGTCTTAAAGATAACAGTTGATCTCCTTTAACTTTATATTCCTTTGCAGGTTTATCCAAGATTTTATCCCATTCAATTGCCATAAACTTTACGCGCTTCCTTGATTTTAATTCTTTATTTACCTTTATTGAATCTTAGGTAAATTAACATGTTATTTCTTAAATCTTCTTCGGTAACTTTTTATTTCTTAAATTTTTGTCGGAAAAATCCTTTTATTTTTTCACTTCAAGTATATCGTGGTAAAATTAGCCTAGTTATCAACCTGATATTTGTAATAACCATTCAAGAGAGGCTAAGAAAACATATTCAAGAAAGGATAGGAGTAATCATGAAAAAAATTCGAGAAAAGAAAAAGCCAGCAATAAATAAATCCTTTGAACGAAAAGTGGCGATTTTACATCAGTCGCCAAACCTTAACCAGCAAGTAGCAATAGGAGTCAAACCCCAGCGTCTGGTAACCCTAAAGGAATTTTTTGGACTGTTGGGCTCAAGTGGTTATCCATCTAAGCAACCACCCTTTGAGACAGTTAAAGTAAGTGGCGGGAGTGCGGATGCGTCATTAAACGGGGCAGCAGGTATAATAGAAGCTTGGTCAAAGGTACCAAGTTGTGGGGGAGGCGATGTAGAGGGCTTCATGGTTTGGACTTATACACCACAAATTACGCAAGATATCGACGTGACACTCGAAGCTGAGTATGCATTAAGGGTAAAAGCACTGTCCGCCAACTCAGGAGCTGGATTTTCAGGAGGCGCGTGTGCCTATATAATCGTTGGAGTAGAAGCTAAAGATCTTACCGCAGGAGGAGCCTCATTCCATTGCATGTTAGAACGATTAATTGCGGATTCAATATCGGTGGCCTCAGTAGAAGGAATAAAAACAGGAACACCCCCCACCTTAACTATAAGGCGAGGGCATACTTACCAATTATCAGTCTTTCTACACGTGTATGCAAGCGCTTATACAGATCCATCAACTACGGGACCAGCATGTGGCAATGCAGAGGCTCATGCAGAACTCCAGGTTTTCAATATAGCCCTGGTACTGCCCCATGGACCTTCAATCACAACGAAACTAACCTCATACATGCCTGTGCAATACGATACCTATAAATTTTGGGAATATGCTCTTTACAGTACTACAGGGAAACGTTACTTTCCTACTTCAGCCTATTTTGAGATCACCGCTAGTGGGCATTTTGATGGGCAGGCGTCCTTCGCTGAAATAACGGTTCAAGATGGGCAAATCTTAGAGGTTTTAGGATCACCTACCACGGCTAATATTAGAGGAAGTACCGTCCGATTACCGTTACCCTCGAGTGATAATTTACCCTTAAGTGGTCGCACTTGGATTGGAAAAGTAATTTTTGACCCGAATATCACACTCGCTAGATTACTACCAGTTCCCCTTGTGTCGGGGTTATTTTGGTTCTTAGATACCAGCATCGTGCCAATGACGTTCTCAAGCAAGCCAGGTGTCAAATCCCCTGCACCTAGTAAGGAGACCGTGCTTACTTTGAAGAATTGGAATGTAATTTTGCCACTTTCTGCCTTAGATGTACAAACGGAAGGAGTAAAACCAACGAAAACCCCATTACCTATCTTAGTTTATGCCCCAAAATCCGCGAGGATCCAGTTTCCGGCCCTCGAAGGCGCTGAATTTAAAATCACCAATCCACCAGTCGCGACCCTCCCACAATTCAATGAACCTACCGTGAGCTTAAACGTTGGCGAGATTTTTGATCGTTTTCAGAAAGCTAGATATGGCATTGAATTCATTGGATTCGATAAACTTTTGATTGATATACATAATAAAGTAGTTGATTTGAGTAATACCATTCCGGGTTTAAGCGAGCCCCTCAAAAATCTACTTTTAACTGATCCCAGAATGAAATATTTCACGATAGATGATATTAGCAAACTCGTCCATTTAAAAATTACTTCACCCCCAGGACCACAGGAAAAATATACCTACGATTTAACGCTGTATAAGGAGACTAAAACTATTACCATTAACGGAACTGCGGGTTTAGGACCTGATATCAGCGCAAAGGATAGTGACAGCGTGAAAGTAGAGGTAAAATTCGACTTTATCCCGCGTCCAACGAATATAGTCAGAGATTTACATCCGTATCAAGGTTTATATGAATTCTAAAGTAAGAATATTATAAAAAAAGGAAATTTATTCCTCTTCTTTATTTTTTTCAATTGCGAGGATTGGAACATTCTGATTCTGGAAGGGTCCTATTTTTATTTAAACTTCAGGGTCAGTTCAGTTTTTTCAGAAAATTCAAGATCGAGGGTGAGAAGATTGCCCTTACGGCGGAAATCCTTGTAATCGCCTTCAATAACGATTTCGTTATTCAGGAGCTCATTGGGAACATAAAGAAAGATAGATCCTTTATTTTTACCTCTTTTTTCAAGGAAAATATGAAGCGCAGTGGTGATAGGATCGAAAGTAAATTGTTTTACTTCAATAGCGCCTTGAGTAATATGAAAGGTGGAGGAAATCAAGGTTGGACTGTCTTTAACTTCGTGAATTGCATATAATTTAGCGGAATGCGGATTAATCGAATGAATTTGAAAAATCTCTTTGTGGATTCCAAGATATTCTCTGTTCCAAAACTCAAAAATATGATAACTCTTCTGATTTGAGCTGAAGATTTGATTAAGATCTAGGTTAAATGCTTTCGAGTGGTTAGACCAATTAAAAATACCGATCACTTTCCAATTATCAAAGGTCGTCTCGATATCGAGCATTAGGATCTCAGGATAATTTTTTTCAAATAGATCAAGCGGCTTTGCAGAAATCCCATAGGGAGGAATTAAGAGGCGGATTAACTCGATTTCATCCGGAGTTAATTTTGCGATGTTATCTCCTAAAAAGAGTAAGCCGCCCAACAGTCCAATCGCCGTCACTTCGAATTTGATTTCATCACCACTTAATTTGCTCTCTCTTCTAACAATAAGACAATCAGGATCGTTAATCCAAAAATGTTTATGAAAGAAATGGCGGAGCATATTTTGCTGGGTTGCACTCACGACAGAGGGAATGGTTTCTAAATTGGCAAATAGAAGTTTATTTATTAATTTCAATAATGAAGGTACGCCGAACGATGGGGCGGTATCAGTACTGACCCGCATTGCGTCTACCACCCCGATGGAGGGGCCGAAGGGAGCGCCGCAACCTAGTATAAAGGTTTTTTCGCCTGCTGCTTGGCGAATTATTTCTAAACCTGTTCGATACGCCTGGGCTCGGGTCATTTTTTTGTTGTACCGGACCCCTTCCATGGCCGCTCCATAAATAAAATCAATTTTGAGATAATCGAACCCAATATCCTCAACTAAAGATTTGATGAGATTTTTTAACCACTCCTGGACTTCAGGATTTGTGCAATCTAAGGCACCTACCCGATCACGGAAAATTGCTCTGATAAAAGACGAAGCACCCAAGAAAGGCCAGGCACCCCAGATTAATTTTCCTGTTTTATCACGGATGAACCAGTCCTTATGGCTTATATAGACTTGGCTATTGGTTGAAACTAAAAAAGGTGCCAACCATATTCCCGCTTTAAATCCGGCGGCTTTTATTTGCTGAACCAGATTCTTTAACCCATTTGGAAACTTTTGCGGATTTATCTCCAGCCAATTACCTAACGCGAGTTCATACCCATCATCAATTTGAATAAATTCTACTGGAATTGTTTCACGCATATCAAGAAGGGCTTCCACATTGCTCAAAACCTTTCTTTCATCAATATTGCGATAATAATTGTACCAAGAACACCAGCCCACAGGTATGGAAGTGAAATCCCGTTTCTTCATTAAGGTTCCAGTGATTCTAGCCCATTCTTCTAGAATATCTGCCCCTGTTTTAAACGAAACCATGAGAATTTCAGATTTAAATTGGTCGCCTATTTCTAATAAAATAGAATCCCCAAGACAACTGACCTCAATTCGCTCAATTATCTCTTTATTTTTTATTTTCCACCGGATTAGACTAAATTGATCAGCTAATGTGATAAAACCTAAAAATAGTTGTTCTTTAGTTTGTGAATTAATAAGGACTGAAAAATAATCAGACCAAATATCGCCTTTCTCGGGCTTAATTTCACGGGAATGTTTACTTCGCCGTTCTACTCTTACATTAGCACGCGGCTCTTTGAAATTTAAATCGACGAGCTCGATGGGACTCCAGGATTGCCAATCGTTCTTTAAAATTCTCAGATTTGAGGAAGATTCTAGGGGTAATCTTCCATTACAAAATACAAAAGGTTTGAGTTCGATTAATTTTATTGGCGCGGGTGTTGTTATTTCTAAATATAATTGAAAGAAAATATGTTCAGAATGCGGATACAAAACAATTTTAAAGATGCTTTGAAAAATTGTGTCTTGATGGGAGAGATTCAAGACTTTTCCCTCCCCGAGTTCATTGTTCAATTCATTGATTTCCCAAGTCCATTGAGTTATTCCTCTGCTGGAAAATTTCTGAATTTTATCGTTGAGTTCAAATAAAATCTCATAGGAAATATCTGCAATTTTCGTGATATTTGCGGTTAAATCAATGATATCATAAGTCCCCTTCGTTGTATAGAATTTACATAGAATTTTTCCATTTGATATTTCAATAGAATCCTGCTTTTCAGTAGTTTTAATCTCTTTCATTAAAATCCCCTAGCAATTTCATGACAAAACATCTCGCCATATCAGATCTTAGGCTTATAACCTGCCACCCAATTGGCAATTTTTGAGAGGCATCTTTTCATTTTAGCTCTATTTTGTTTATTTATCCCTATAAGGAGAGTATGGGCTCTATCAGCTTCCCATTGTAATGGATCATCCTTAACCATTGCATTAACACCGGCATTGCTAATTCATATCTTAACCTTACTTCTATCTCATCCTCTTTATACCCAATTCGTTCGCCATAAATACTGACGGATTCATGAATATCCGCAGGAATATTAACTAATAACTCAAACATATCCGTCTCCCAATTTAAATCATAACTCCCATCTGGTGATGGTAAGATCGATGGAATCGGTATATCAATCAGGTCATCCCAAAGATTGAATAATAAATTTTTTAATAATTTAATGGTGCGATCCCATATTTCAATGTCATAACCTTTACCACCTTCCTCATCCCAATTATTTTTTAAGCCAACTACCCCTTGACTATATTTTTCAACCATTTTATCAAAATTATCCTTAAAATTCCTAAATTTTACGATTTGAGCTTTCTTTAAATCACTATTGGCTTTTCCAATCACCTTGGCATCTCTTTTGGAAATTTCCGCCCAATTTTCATGAATATATTCTATCAACTCTTCTAATGTAATATTATCTGGTAAATCTTTCAATAATGAAATGAGGGCTGTTTTAAAAGCGGTCATTCTTAAATCCTCGCTTAGTGTATACTCAAGATACCTTATAAAACCAATGAATTAGGCACGACATGCGTTTATAAAGGAGAATAGGGCGATTGTAAGGAGGGTATTCCAAATAAATTGGTTCTTTCATGAATTTTCTTAAATCTTTAAAATTATTATTTTTAGTGAGGTTATTCCTTTGAGTGAACCGGTTCTTTACCCGTCTTGGAGCAGGTTATATACAAATGTAAGCAAGGCTTGAACTCGGCTCTATGGGTTAAGAAGTTAAGGAGAATTTTTTATATAGTTCGAAGGAGCAGAATTTAAGTCATGGCATTTGATAATTTTTTTAAGCAATTGATGCGGGACTTTGTCGTCGGGTGTGAAATTCAGCCGGATGTTCCTGTAGGCAAACTGCCTTTGAAAATCGATCTTGTGGTCAAATGTCCGAAGAAATCTGCAGAACCTCTAACAATCCCTATGTTGGAAACCCACTTCGCACCAGTCAATCTCTTTGAATACAAAAGCAGTCGTGACATACCTAAAAAGCAGGACCTTGCTAAGTTAGTAGGTTATTTGGGGCTTTATTGCGACCAACATGGAATCGGCATCGAGGAAATATCCTCTCATTTTTCGATCTGGTATCTTTCGGCAAATCGCCCTACTTACTTCAATACGCTCCTACAGGACGCTGCAATTGTGGAAACTGGGATGAAAGGGTTGTATAAACTGCAATTACCGTTTCTTTGCTCATATTATTTGCTGGTCATAAACGACTTGGAGGTCATAGAGGAGAACCTTCCCTTGCTCCTTCTCGCCTCAGGAGAAACCTTAAAAAACACCATTCGCCTAATAGATCGTATAAAGAGAGTGCTTGATCTCAAACTCGAAAAATATTTAAGTTTAGTCTATTTTATGAACTATGAGGATGTGCGTGAAATGACTGAAATCCAAAGTCTCTTGCCTGATCATATTAAACGTAATATTAAACTTGCAATTGAAGACCTTGGTCTAGAAGAAGTGATCAAGGCAGTGGGACTGGAACGAATAGTGGAAGCGGCGGGGCTGGAGAAGATGGTTGAAGCAGTGGGGCTGGAGAAGATGGTTGAAGCAGTGGGGCTGGAGAAGATGGAGAAAATACTTCAAAAACTACGAAAAACTA
>CAYGYC010000048.1:13662-18250 GCA_964353755.1 uncultured archaeon
GAAGCAGTGGGGCTGGAGAAGATGGAGAAAATACTTCAAAAACTACGAAAAACTACAAATGAGAAATAAAGATAATTTTTTAGAATATATTTTTTAGCTAAAAAAGGTATCATAAATTTCATAACTTAGACTATTTTTGAAGATTACATATTCTAATAATTTTAATAAATTTGAGGATCTTAATTTGATTCAGTTCTTTTGGTATAGAACCTGATAGAAACCATTTCTCATGAAAGGAGAATTATTGAGAATGGGAGTAATGGAAGATGAATCGTATTGAATCGGCAGTAGAGGTGTTTAAGAAAGGGTTTAGTTGTTCGCAAGCCATTTTTTCCACTTATGGGAAAGAATTAGGGCTGGATCGGAATGTGGCTTTAAAAATCGCATCTGCCTTTGGCGGGGGCATGGGGCGGATGGGCAAAACGTGTGGAGCTGTTACGGGAGCATTTATGGTGATCGGGCTTAAATATGGGCAAATAAAAGTCGAAAATAAGCAAGCAAAAGATAAGACCTATAGTTTAGTTAAAGAATTTGTGAAACGCTTTGAGGCGCGCAATAATTCTACCATTTGTAAGGAGTTGCTTGGTTGTGATATCGGTACGCCACAGGGAATGCCAATTGCGATGGAAAAAAGTTTGCTAAATACACTATGCCCCAAATTGGTAAAAGATGCAGCAGAAATTCTTGAAGAAATATTATGAAAGGTGATCTGATGATGGGAAAAGTTTTGGAAGGAATACGAGTATTAGATGTTTCGCAGTTTTTTTCAGGTCCTTGGTGTGGAATGTTACTTGCAGAACAGGGTGCAGAAGTGATTAAAGTGGAACCTGCAGTAATTGGGGATTATATCCGTGTTGGAACCATTTTTGAGAAAGGTTTGTCGCCGCTATTCACCGTTTTTAATCGAAATAAGAAAAGCATAACCTTGAATCTTACAAAAAGTGAAAAGGCCAGGGAAGTTTTTAAGCAGTTAGTTGCCAAATCGGATGTAATTATTGATAATTCACTTCCTGGGGATATGGAATCCATGAATCTGGGATACGACGATTTAAAAACGATCAATCCGCGAATCATTTATGCCGCCATTAGCGGGTTCGGGCGGTCGGGTGAAGAGACTTTCGTTAAAACGCCTGCGTTTGATATAATTGCCCAAGCCACTGGAGGCATTCTAGACACCTTAAAAATGTATGAAGCCCCTAAGATTCCATTTGCAGATATCAATGCAGGGGCTTACTGCGCTTTAGGGGTAATGCAAGCGCTTTTATATCGAGAAAAAACGGGAAAGGGTCAATTCATCGATATATCCATGCAGGATATCATGTATGCCTACAATATTATAGCCCATATTTCCCATACCTTACGAACAGAGATTGATCAATCTTTCTCCCGCCTTCTCCCGCTCTATAATGTGTTTAAGACGCAGGATGGTTATATCGCCATCGTCGTGATTACGGAAAAGCAGTGGCTGAGGATTTGTGACGCGATGGAGAATCCTGAATTGAAACGAGATAAACGCTATAATTCTCCGCTCAAACGCTGGCAGCGGTCTGCCGAAGTGGATGAAATTCTATCGAATTGGACGCACACGAAAACCACTGATGAAATTGTAACATTATTGAATAAAAAACGTATTCCGTGTGGTCCCGTAATCCCGTTTGATAAAGTTCAGGACCATCCCCAACTCGTTGCTCGTGAAATGAGCCGCGATGTCTTCTTGCCAGAAGTAGGAAAAGCGGTTAAACTTCCCGGGATCATTGTTAAGCTATCTGAATCGCCAGGGGCTATAATTGAACCGCATGGGCCCGCTCTAGGACAGCATACTGAAGAAATTCTTACTCAAGTATTACAGTATTCATCAGAAGAGATAGCTCAATTAAAAAAAGGCGGAGTAATTTAAATTAGGGCGTGTGCGTTAATGGATACTTGTCTTCTGTGCGCCAAATGTTGTGAACAAACAGAGATGCTCTTGGCAAATGAAGACGTGACGCGCATTGAAGCCCAAACATCTCTCCCCCGGCAGAAGTTCTCGTATTTGAAAGAGGGTTACCTTTATTTAAAGAATAAGGGAAAGTATTGCATATTTTTAGCACCGGAAACCAGGCGCTGTTCAATTTACGAAATAAGACCTATAGGATGTCGTTATTATCCCGTCATTTACGATCCTTTCTCAAAAAAGTGCGTTTTAGATAAGGATTGTACGAATAAAGGAAATATACCGGAGACATTAATCAAAAATCTCTGCCCAAATTTGCGAGATTTTATTCTTTTATTAGAAGGAGAACGGAACAGGCGCCTTAGACACAAATAAAGTGAACGGAAATAAAATGAACATCAAAGCTTTTTTCTTTTTACTATTAGCCCATCATTCTAGAGACAATCTTTCTCATACTATTCGAGTTTCTATTGGAAAGAGAAAAATCTACTTGTGCGCGCGATGTACGGGTATCTATACGGCGTTGATTATTAGTCTGTTCTTATTTGCCTTTGTTTTTAATATTGAAAGCCTCCCGGTTTGGGGATCTTGTTTACTCGCTTATACCTTCGGGCTGCCCGTCATTCTTAGTTGGAGTAAGCAAACTATTACCGACCGGGATAATTCGAATAAGACTCGCCTTTCAACCGGAATCGGGGGCGGAATTGGACTGGCACTATTATTCTTTTTACCGACGCCGCTTCGCGAACTTTCCCTTTTCTGGATTTTCGGTGCCATTTTTCTCGTTTTATACTTCGGAAAAATCCGGAGATATAAGAAAAGCTATTCTGATTTTAATGAGAATAAGACAGCCATGCCATAACTTAATAAGATTGGTAATGCATTGAATTTGAGAAGTTCGAATTAGATTTGCCCTGGTCTAATTATTTTGTGGCATTTGGGGCAGATGGCATTGAATCCTTCACTTATAAGTTTCAAATTATCATTGGTGAGTTCCGTTTTGCAGTAGGGACAAATAGACTTTTTTTCAGGAACGGGGGGAGTAGGTGCGGCAGGGACAGGGGTGGAAGGAGCAGTAGATAATTCAGCTGCCGCTTGCGGAACTTCGAGACTTATCGTGGGATAAAGGACACGAGCAATTTCTCGCCCTTTGGCAGAGGGATTCGTTTTTGCACCTCTGATTAACGATTCCGCTTCGAGCTGTATCAATTCAATGATGACGATTTTGTCTCCCGCGGATTCAAGCATGGAAGTATATTTCTTTCCGGAAGTCCCTTTAGGAACAATGAGAATACCTTTCGTTATAGCTTTACATTGCACGGCTTCCCAAAGCCGCGTGGCGGCATAATAAGCAGCCACTCCACCGCTTCGATCAAAGGTTTTTATGCTTGGAACTTCTATTCCGAATTGCTGGTTGGATTCCTTATCCTTGATCGCTCCAGCTAATTTTTTACCTTTCCCACCTTTTTCAAAGGTAAAATCTAACGTAACCTCGCAGGCTTTCTTAAGATTGCTGGCAAGGGTCGAAATCGAATCGATGACGGCGCCAGTAACCGAACCGGGATTTACATCAATGGTATATTCTTCTTCACCGATTTTCATTTGAACCGTCGATTTGACTATCGCCTTTGATTCGCCACCAGAAGCTGATACTTCCGAGGGGATAATCGGAGTAATGGTCGATACTACCGGTTTCGGTAAGCCCTCTCCAAATAGAACCATATCCATATAATCCCGTAATATTTTAATCGATTCCCGGGGATTTCCCTTCGACTTTTTAAAAACCTCTTCAAAGATCGCCGGATTCAGCGGAAATAGAGGATCAACAGGTAGGGGAACGTTCTTTTCATTTTCCCAGAAATACTTCATTGCGGAAATATAGAACTCCTCAATGTCTTTAACGGTGAATGGTTTCAAATGAGCCTCCCGCTCCATGCGACTTTTTAACGCCGGGTCCGCAATTTCAGTCATAATTCGATTCCAAACCTCTTCAAGGCAGGACGTGATAATAACCGCATTCGGCATCTCATTATAAATTCGCTTAATCGTTTCAAGAAGCGACATTTCGGCGTCTGGGCCAAAAGTACGATAGGGAATTTCAAGCTCGTCAAAATAAAAGATGAGTACCTTCCCTAGATTTTGAGCAAAAATTTTTAATGTGGCGAGACACACATCATCTGCTTCGAGGACAGAATTTAATTTCAATTTCTCCAGTTCTTCCTCGGTGAAACTTTCGCCTAATAACCAGCGCTCCGCTGCATGTTTCAAATTTTGCTCTTTCGCCATTCCGTAAATGATTAGGGCACGAATCACATCAACCGCTACTCCAGGATAGGACCGAATCGCTTTCCCAATAATATCTTTCAGAGAAGGACCAAAAAATCCTTTTTTACCCCCATAAACCTCGATGAGTTTATCAGAGACTACATCGATTAAGTCTCCTACCGCATCAACTAAACAGGTATAAATGTGTAGTAAAGTGCGAACCGGTGTGGGTGGGGAGGGCACATAAACACAGACCCAATTTCCGGCTTCATTTTTTTCTTCTTCCAGGTCCTTTAATGCCCAATAAAAATGAGTTTTCCCGGTGCCTGCCCCTCCGACAATAGGTAGAAGACGGGAAGTTCCATCTACCATTGTGGCTTTCAAAGCTCT
>CAYGYC010000049.1:0-18073 GCA_964353755.1 uncultured archaeon
CTGCCATGCGCCAACAGCAATCGGGTGATTTAATGCGGCAGTTGGCAGAACTCACGGCTTATTGCCAGCAAAAAGGGTATACCCTCGTGCAATCCTATGCGGATGTCGGTTCTGGGCTGAACGATCAGCGCCGAGGACTACTCCGCTTGTTACAAGATTTGGCAGGCCAGAAATTCGATGTGCTCATTGTGCATTACGCTGATCGACTCGCCCGCTTTGGTATACAAATTATTCGCCAATATTTGGCGAGCTGGGCGGTTGCGTTAGAAATTATCCATCCGACCATCATCGAATCATCGCCTCATGCCGAGTTGATCACTGACTTGACTGCGATCCTCTATTTTTTTATGGGGAAGCTGTACCGGCTCCGACGACTGCCCCGCTAAAAGCACCCTAGGAGAAAATAGCCCCCTCCCAGACCATTGGTGAGCTCCTTTTTGAGGGGCTGAGTCCGTTCCGCCGTTGGGGGAACAGCTCTCCATCTGATTTAACGGATCCTAATGTCGATTATACGACTACTTACCTTCCATTAACTATATAAATAGGAGGACCTCAAAAGAGATCAACAAAATGAGGTGTTAGCTGACTCCGCCAAGTAGAGTCGTATCCATCTCTCAGGTAAGGGATGCTAAATCGCAGAAAAGATTAAGAAAGAAATTCTAAAAATGTTGGATGAGTTGGAAAAAAGTTCCAAAAATCGTCAGGAGATTGAGACTTTATGCCATACTCTAGCTGATTCGCATTCGGATCTTTCCCCTGCCGAGAAGAAAATAGTCGAAATCGGCTGTAAAACGGAAGGGCTCGCCCATTATGATGCGGCTAAAGAAATGTGTGAGGGGAAACACAAGTCGGATTTGGTTTTCGGGGGTTGGCGCCAAAACCGCTGTGAGACCTCCCACTTGAACCAGCTACGTCCCATTCTTAAGGTTTTCACCGATCAGAAAGCCGAGGAGATCCGCCCGCTCCGCCCCGTGCCGCCAGCACCTAGTGCAGCTCAACACCTGAAAGAATTAGCCGCTTTCGCGTATAGCGGGTTTTCTCCGGATCAAATACGCGAACTCGGGCTACCACTCCCTACAGAACCACTAGAACATTCGAATCCGGGGGCTCCCTTACCTGGCCAGCAGAAGACCACCCCAAAATTGGGCGCTCCCGTTCCAGAGCGCAAGAAGGGACCTCCGATTTCACAGGAGAATACTGCTCGGCAGGAGGTGGCTGGTCCCTCCCAGCGCCCCGTCCTCATGTCCGAGGACAGCCCCCTTCAGAAGTTCGCGACTCCTGAAAAGCGCACCGAGACGGCAAGGCAAGCGGTCCTGGAAGATGAAGTTGCCGTCGAAGACAGTGATAAAACTGCCTCACTGCGCGAGGAGAGTGCTTCGGATGCGACCGCGCCGGCTTATACGGTCCTCCATACCTATAAAGTGGGATTGCGTGCGCCAGAGGGTCTAATCGAACCGATCACCGCCCTTGTGCGGAAGTGCCAGGTGCTCCGCTTCTTGCGCCGCCGCCAAGAAGACCGCTTTACCGCCAAGCAGAAAGCTCGGTTAAGCCAGCTCCAAAACCGGTCAGCTGATCCTCGGATTCAGGCGTTTGAGGAGTTTAAACTGTTAAATACGGTGGGTCAAGCTCCTGAAACCCTTATAGCGACGTATCAGCAGCTTTTTCAGGTGTATAGTACCCTTTCCGGCTCGCAACTCCAGGGCGAATACACCCGCGTGAAAATTGCGTTCGCCAATCACAAAACCAAGAAGCCCCAGCTTGGGGCGGTCCGGTTTGAGAGGGCGGACGTGCCGCAATTTCAGGATTCTGCCAATCCCCTTCCAAGCGAAATCTCCCTTCATGATTACGAATATTTGGCAAGTCGGAGTGTGAAGTTGATCTGTGCGCATTTGAATCGCTTTGCCGTGGAGCATATTGACCGGATCCCGACGGATCGGGAGGACCTCATCGCCCAGGCGGCAGCTGCCAACCCGAACCTTAACGTGCGCTTTTTGCGCCAACACCCCTATAAAGCGGCGTCCATTGTCCTCGGCAAAGGGGCCAATCTCGATCAAATGGCGCTAGAGCCGATGCTGGGGATGCTGGAAGTGTATGGGGATCTGCAAGAAAAAGTGCAGACGGTGAATGCCCTGCTGTTCCCGCCCTTGGGCGGATTGAATGGGCCGGATTTTAGTGATGTGTCCCCCGTGCTCCTCCTCTACTATTCCATTCCTGTACCCTTCCTTGCCTACCTGGCAACAAGATGGAAGGTCGAGCGGCAGTGGGTCCGGAACACGCTGGTGGGGTGGCGGCGGAAAATTGACCCGGACCTGCCGGTCCAGCTCCAGCTTGAAGCGGTCGGGTCGTTGATGGGGCAGTTAGCCGCGTATTGTCGCCCATATGCGAGGAGCAGCGAAACGCAACAAGTCCTCTTTTTGCTCCAGCTGCACCATGTGCTCCATTTGCTTCAGGAACCGGGCATAGATCTCCGCCCCTTAGTGCCTGAATCGCTTCACGCGGCGTATGCCCAGTTGCGACGGGCAGTCCCGGCATTTCCAAGCGCGTTACAGGCAGCCATCCAAACCCAGACGACGTCCTTCTCTAGCGCCCAACTCCAGCGAGGCGGCGCCCAATTCAAAGCGCGGCTCGAGGCGGTCTTGAAGGGGTTGCCGGCGGATTCCCCGCGAGTCCAGCCGTTGCGGACGCTCCTTCACAAAATAGAGGTGGTCTTACAACAGTTAGAGAGAATGGCGGGATTGTTCGCCCATTATGTACCGGGTAACCGGTATACTCGGGCGATCACAACGTTATTGCTCACCGTAGAAGGCGTGAAGAAAACCCGAATGACCCGGCTCTTCACGACACTGCGCGGTATCATCGCATGCACTTTCGCCCAACTCAATCCCGGGGCGACTGGTTACTTGCAGCGCATTTTGGTGCCGCAGCGGTGTCTTACCCTCCCGTACAAAAGTCAGCACCGGAAAAAGCAATTCCTTCCCGCCCACCTCATCTTTGACAAGTGGGTGGTAGAGCGGCAAGCCTCCCCCGAATTGAAGCATCGCAATGCCAAAGGGCAAGAAGTCTTCCAGTATCTCACGAATCGAGAAGCGACCCAGCGGTTTCAGCAAGGACAACCCATCTGGTTGGGGATCCCCATCTATGCCCCTGCGCAGCTGGAGGAAGGCTATCTCCGGGGACAGCGCAAAGGCAAGTTCTGGTTCCGTCTCTTCGCCGATTCCAAGATTCAGGAATGCATCGCGCGGGGGGCGCGGGTGCGGGCGATCCGGTTAAATGTGCCTCAGGGTCCTACGGGCAAAATCGTGGCGGACATCATTCTGGAAGCGTCCGACCGGGCGGTATTCCGGCATCGGGGCAAGTTCCTTCAAGTCTGGGATGAGCGGTATGCGGCACTGTCCTTTCCAGAAGCCACCTACTTAGGGAGCGACCTGAACCCGATCGGGGCACACGTGATCGCCCTAGGCACCGAAACGCAGGAGCTCTACTTAAGAGCGGGCCCGAACCTGCTTCAGGACTTTGAAGGCGGCTATCAGCGGCTAGAGAAATATCGCAAATGGGAAATTCCCCATTTACAGCAGAAATTGGCAGCTGGAGGCCAGGGGACTAAAAAACAGGGGCGACAAAAGGCACAGATCACGCTGCTACATCAGCGGCGCGCCCGTATTATGAAGGAGCTGAAGGAGCACCGGACCCTAATGGTGTATCTGTACGCGATCCACCGCACAGGAGCCCAGTATGCCAGTTGGGATGCCATCCAGGGCATCTCGCCCCAGGGACGGGGTGCTACGCTGGCGACGGCGGTCACCTACATGCCGAAGGCGCGGGGGCTATTGGAACAGGTGCAGGATTGGGCACATGATTTACAGATACAGGGCTATTTCCCGCAATTCCAGGGGTTTCAGTTGGTGCCGCTAGTGTCGAGTGAGGTCTGTGCGGAATGCCTCACGCAGGGACATGGATTGCAGAGAACGCGGGTCAAAGGGATTCCGTATCATGAGTTTCAATGTGCCCGCTGTGGAAAGCGCGGCTGCCGGCACGCGAATTCGGGGCAAGTTGCCGCGGTGCTCCTCCAATTCAAGATAGAAAATCGCCCGTTGCCTCTATCGACGGGATAGGACAGCTTTGTCCAGCTTTATAGATAGAGTATATACGTTAACAGAACTATTTGAGGGGATCAATAAGATTTCTAATTCAGTAAAAAAAGAGGCCCAAGAAAAAATTTTAAATTTATTAATTGACAATGTTGAAAAAAAAAATCTTCTCTTTGCTTTGAATAAAACAGACGCTAACGAATATTCAAAGTTTAAAATTGCTTTGGAACAAAAGGGTAATCCTATTCCAGTTATAGATTTATTAATTGGAACAATCGCAATTGAAAAGAATTTTACCTTAATTACAACGGATAAATCGCATTTCCAACCACTTAAAGATATAATTCAGCAATTTAATATTGAATTTTGGTAATTTTTGAATTTTTATTATAAGGAAGTAAAAAAATGGATAATACGGAAAAAAAACCTGACTTATATGAGCAACTTGCTGAAAAGATGTCCAATTGGCCAATTCGGAGCCCGCTCTCCAAAGAATTAAGAAAAATTTTAGAAGCATTATATTCTCCGGAAGAGGCCAAAATTCTGCTGGTTTTCAATGGTCCTTATTCGGACCAATTTACTGCAGAGAAAATATCCAAGAAGTTAAAGAGACCTTTAGAAGAAATACAACCAATTTTAGATGAAATGGCTCGCACTCAAAGACTTTTCTCTGTTGAAAAGAACAATATAAGGACCTATTCCTTATTTCCGCTCATCCCTGGATTATTCGAATTCTTCTTTGCCAACTACAAGCGCGCCGAAGTTGAGGAGAAAGATAAACTGCAATTATTTGCTAAAGAATTCGAAAAATATTATAACAAAGGGTATGCGGCTGAAATCGGCAGTTCCACCAATCCGATGATGCGTGTCATTGTCGATCAAAAGGTTATTGATGAGAGCGTTGCGAAAGGAAAGGGGAAAATAGTCGAATTAAATGAAGAAGTACAGGATGCGATAAAACATGAAATCCTGCCCTTTGAGCAAGTTAAGTTATTTATGGAAAATGTACGTTCGATTGCCGTAATGGATTGTGCCTGTCGGACCCACATGCGTATAAATAACAATGGCGAACCCGTTAATGAGTATCCTATCGAATCCGTTTGCATGATTTTTGACATCTGGGCGGATTATACCGTGCAACAGGGCTTTGCTCGCCCCCTTACGAAAGAGGAAGCAATAGAAACATTAAAACGCGCCGCAAAAGCGGGACTGGTTCATACCACACAAAATATGACTGAGAAAATTACTTTTATTTGTAATTGTGATAGGGATTGTTGTGTTCTACTCCGCGGATTAACAAAATTCAGAAATCCAAATGCGTTAACTGTATCAAATTTTGTTCCTGAATGGAGCCGGGACGGGTGCATTTACTGTGAAAAATGTGTAGAAATGTGTCCCCTATATGCCATATCCCATCATTTCGGTCATGAAAAGGATAAAAATGACGAAAAAATAATGATCAACTATGATCTATGCATTGGTTGCGGCGTCTGCGCCTTTAATTGTTCAAAGGGAGTTATCACCATGATCAAAAAATATGCTAAAATCCCCCCCGAGAAACCCCTCGATTTTGCTAAAGAATTTATTGAAGGAAGGATTCACTAACCAAACGAGATTCAGTTAATAAACTGCAATCCTTTCCAAAAACTAGCATTAAGTGCAATTACGGAACTAAATTGCGTTTGAAGATGGTATAAATAGTGGTTTTATAAATTTTACAATTGAAATGCGAGGGAATTATTTTTTTTATTTTACTGATTAATTCGGCATCCACCTTCTTATGGAAAGAACTGCGCATTTCAAATTGCGGGTCGAATTTGTGTAAATAAACTGAAAATTCAATTTGCTTAGCCTTAGAGTTGAGTGCTTTAATAATAGATGCTAAATATTGTAAGGCTAAGTCGTATCGTTTCTCATCTTGGACGTCAATCACATAGATAACGCGATCAACATCCTTCGTGTATTTATCAATATCTCGCAAGTATTCGTCCCGATATTGTTCTTGTCCTCCAAAATCCCATATGTTATAAGAAGTCCCCTGGTCACCAATATTTACAATATTAACCCCCTGGGTTGGTTTTAAGGAATAATAGGAGAGCAGATTGGTTTCTTTCATTAAACTTAGGATGATTGAGGTCTTTCCGCTATTATCTAATCCCATTATTAAAATTTTTATAGTTTGCATATGACCTAACCTTTCTTGCTACTTCTATATTTTATAAGTTATTTATAACATTAATTATTTATTAGGGTGAAATTTGCCTTAACATATTAATTAATAGATCTAAAAGATTGAAAATAAGAATAGTGTTCGTTTACTAGGGAACTAAAGTGAAATTAAAGCAAATAAAATTTTACTGGATTCTTGGATTAATCTTTCTATCAACATTTTATTTAGCTATTTTCTTTAAAATAACGGGAAATATAAATGGCACAAGCCCAAAAACATCTATTTTAGATTTAAATAATGAAAAATCTATTAAACCGGTGTGGATTACCTCTATAAAGGAGGGCAATTTTAGTGGGATGGGGAATATGTTCTCCGCGGAGAAATTCGGCCAGATCCCTGTAGCTAAACAAAATTTATTCACCAATTCAAGTTTTAACGTTGGTATTCAGGATTGGAATGGGACTGCAATTAAAATGAATGTATCTATTTCTGAACCATCTTGTACCACGGGCGAAAAGGATTTTCTTACAACGACCCGTTTGGATAATAACATATATTACGCTCAACCATTTAAAATTGCATTTTCCAATGGTTACTTGACCAATTTTTCGGTATACTTAAATTTAACAACTTTAAGTTCCACACCCGCTCAGGATTTAACTATTCAAGTTTGGAAAGCGGGGAATCCTGGGGTACAACCCGCTGCGTCAATATATTCAGATCAATACGATGTAGGAAGTGGATCTCCTAAAGTTAGTGCTTGGGTTCGATACACCTTTCCCACCCCACTTCTCTTAAGTAAATCGCAAACGGTGAATGATACGTTTTTCATCTCTTTAAAGGCAAAATCAACGACAATTAATATCGGATGGTGGGGCGCAACGGATACCGGCGCAAATACCGATGGAATCAATGAATTCAAAGTGTGGACATCTCCGAATGGGGTCGCATGGACGGAAGTTAATTTTGATTTTAACTTGAATACAAGCATCAAAGGCACTCCATCTCCGTCGGAAATAAATCTCAGGGTGAATGAAACCGCATTCATTGATTCCGGGATCGGGAAGGGGAGCTGCCAAATTACATTTCCTCAACCCAAAAGTGGGACTTTAACTTTCACGTTAACTTCTCAGCGAAGTGTCCAAGTAAACGTGACAGGTCTTTTATCCATTAAGAAAATTCAATCTTTCGGTTCAACTTTTTTTATAAGCGCTGAAGGGACCACCAGTAAATGGAATGTAACGCAATATGTCATCTTTTTTATGAATTCTATCAAATCAGGGATCAATTTATCCTTACCGTTGTGGAATATAGAACGGGTTAGATGGAATGGAATGGTCCATATAAATTGGACGATAACTACACGACCTGGTTATCAATTGGTCTCGATTTTTAATGGGGGGAATGGGACATGGGTTATTGAATCCAATAGCACTAATTATATGAAAGGAATATCTATTTGGAAAGGAGGGAAGTCGGTTCAGACCATTAATGCCACAGATCCAATCGAAATCTATGCGAACTTCCAGAATAAATTGAAGAATGGATTTGTAAATCTCACAGTTTTTCCATTATACGAAGCAAATTATAATGATTCTATTGGTTCCCTTCCTAATAATGATTCAGTTAGGTTCAACCCCGTAACACTTACAGATCATGCCCGGAGTAATCCGGGGACATTTAGATTTCAAGTGACGTGGTGTAACGGGACGGCGGTGGGAATAAATTCCACGAATTTGATTGTATTAGATATTCCTACGAATTTGACTTATTATCTACCAACCGATATTGTACAATCCGGCGAATCAATTATTGCATATACACAATTCACGAATCTATATACCAAGGATCCCTTGATCGGCGCTACTTTATTGGTTAAGAATAGTACCACGGGGCTGATATGGCCAAAACCTTTCCAAATAATCAAAGATTTTTTGAATGGGAGCTATAAAATTGAAATTTTAACCCTAGGTTTGCGCAATGGGATCTATTATCTTTCCCTTAATTTTTCAAAACCCTTCTATCATTCCAGTGAAATTTCAAATATTGATGTGGCTATTACAGTCGGAGCCGGTATTTCAAATATTTCTGTTACAGCATCCTATTGTTATGGATTGGATCCAATAAATACAACCCATGCTATTACAGATCCTATGCCCTACTGTAATGCTACGATCCAAATAAGTATCTTATATTATAGTATGGATATAATAAACCCGCTAGACCAAGGGATCGTAACGGGCGACTGGATTGGAGGCGGGCCTGCCATTAGTTGGGCTCCTACATTTTTCGGGTATTACACTATCACGATTGATGTCACCGGATTTCATTCCGGAACCAATCATACGTTAAGAGTGTCCATGCAAAAATTAGGTTATGGTGAAGCCGTGCTATATATTATTGTTCCGATCCGGAAATTACCCACGATTATTGAATCTTTCGCACTCAGCTATGCTATTTCTTTAGAAGAGACTATAACGGTCTATGGGATTTATAATGACCTCTTCAATGGGAAATCTATCAATTCAATTTATCTACTCAATGGTAATTTCACAATCACTATAGGTGAATTCGCCCAAAACATGACGCTTCTCTCACCGAGTTTGGGACTTTATATGTATTCCTTCCAGCCCTCTACAATAGGACTCGAAGAGGGAATAAATTATATCATAACCCTTTTCGCATTTACCTCGGAACATCAGTATGCCTCGTTAAATCTCTCGCTCTATGTTATTCCTCGAATCCCAGTGAATTTAGTTTCCATCGGGATTCCCAACTATATTTTAGCCGGAACGCAATTCAAGGTTTATGCGCAGTTATTTTACATCAATACAACTCCCTTAATCAATACCCCACTCACTTGTAAATGTATATTTCAACCTGGAAACATAATCTTTCAAAGTAATCAATTGACCAATGGTTCCGGAGTTGCAGAATTCAGTATAAATGCCCTTCCTACAACCGAAAATGTTCAGTTAACAATTGAATACGCCGGGACGATGACAATTCAAAACAAAACGATTTGGAGCAGTATTATACCGATCCTTAAATTCAACAGTTCCTTAATTTTAAGCCCATTACCTTCAGAGATTCGAGCGGGTAAAGAATTAGAGATTTCTGTCCTCCTCCTAATTAATGGGTCACCCGCGGTAGATGAAAGAATTACCATTACCTTCTCTTACGAAGGGTCATCCCGAATTGACCTAACAACGATAATAACCGATACGCAAGGAAAAGCAACCGTTGATTTAGTGGTTCCTTCAGGCGTAAGTAAGATTTTCATTACGGTAGAATATGAACAACTGAGTTATGTTTCCGGAAATACGACGAGCTCGGAAGTATCGGTATTTTCAACAATGACTCTAGTATGGCGCTATTCCCCAATTTGGCTTTCCATCCTTTTGGCAACACTCGGTGCGGTATTAGGGTATGAATATGTCTATAAACGTCCAAAACTGAAAAAATTATCGCGTAAATGGCAAAACACGGCGCAAGAATTTAATGATACTGCCAGTTTAAATTATCTCTTAATTATTTTAAAAAATATAGGAATATCCATCTATCACCATGCCTTTAAAGAGGAAACGGCGGACTACCAACTGATGGGTGGTTTTCTGTCAGCCATCTCTACTTTTCAGGTGGAATTGGTAAAATCCGATAAAAAAACGAAACTTGATACGAGTGAATGGGAAATCAATTACCATGAATTTAAAATATTTGGTATCAATCGCGAACTAGCTCAATTCATCTTAGTCCTGGACGAGGCTGTTTCAGATAACCTTAAAAATGCCTTACTTCGATTTGCGATGGAAGTTGAAAGGACTTATATGCCTGATTTAGTACACTTCAAAGGAGAAGTATCCAAATTCGCAGATATTGATTCAATCGTGCCGAAATTTTTTGCCAAGGACTGGCTGTTGCCTAATTTTGTTAAGGAACTTTCTACTGATGAACTGAACCGCTTACCCTATTTAGAACGCCAAATATATAATTTAGGAAGTTTTTATGCCAAAGAACGTGGCTATTTCTACATCCAACATCTCCTCACCAATGCTTTGCAAATGCTCAAAGGAGATCAAAATCATATTATAGACGCTATCCACAATCTCATGCAGAAAAAGTATTTCACCACTTCAAGGGTCTCTATGTTAATTGAGTAATCCCCATTTTTTATGGGATTAATTGAATCTCTGCTCTAGGACGCCCTTTCTTTGACTTATCCGGTATAATTTTAATCTTATTTATTTCTAACCCAAAAAAAGCCAAGAAAGGAAAGAAAGGTAAATAACAGCCCACCTCTGGATTCTTCGAGCATTATTTTAGTTCTTTCACATTCCTTTTTTTATATTTATTTTGTTATTGGAATATGCATTTTACTTATTAAATAATATTTGCCCCACTTCTTATCGTAATTTTCTCCCAAAATTTCATATCCAAGTCTAATTTTTTCAATGGCCACTTCTATTAGTTTCGCATAGATAATTACTCCTTCCTGTTTTCTTTTAATCAAAAATTCAAAGAAATTACTAATAATAGGTCCTATATGTAATCCTTGCCATTGATTCGAGACCCCGATACGGCTTAAATATATAATCTTGAGTTTCTTGCTCTCGAATTCAGATAAAAATTCGCTTATGATTTCTTTATTAACTCTTGCTTCTTCAAAATCATGTTTGAATTCTTCAATTGTGGTATATCTGTAACGGAGCAATCCCATTAAATTAAAAGGCTTGTGTATTTGCTCACCGAATAGATATGTCCAATATTTTCCCCCACTAATAACATCTTCCTTAATATAAGGAAGAAGAGTTCCAGTAGGGTTTAGTTGATCGAAGGGATTAAAGCCGGTATAAAATTTTAAAGTACTATCTCCCTTTCTTATGCGGCGAAAAATAAGTATGTTGATCACCAGATAAAATTGTATTTTCAATTCTTTATTCAATGGCGAGGAACATATCCCCTTTTTCTAGGACTCCTTCATCACAATCTGGACATAGGACCTTCTTTGAACGAACCATTCGTGTTATGAAAGTCCCTGGGGAAATTTTTTTGTGACATTGGGAACAATGGAGTTCTAGAGGTTCCGTTTTCAGATCTACTTGCGTTATATTGGATTCTGCTGTTTTGAGAGCGCCGCTTTTGTTTTGCTCTGTAATATTTTCTATATTCTCTTGTGTTTCTCTCGTCATTATCTTTCCTCACTAGAGGTGCTATACTTATAATACTCGGAGGTGATATTATAATCTTCTGTTTCAAGCATTCCCCACTTATAAATACTTATATCAATCCCGAATAGGTTGGAATTGCCTTTTTATATTTTGAGTTCGTCTAAGATTTTGATATCCATTCCACCTTCCAAAAGGGGAAAGACCGGTTTGAAATGATTCGGCAGAGAGGCGGAATGGAGATTAAATGCCTCTTTATCCGTGTATTTCTCATAAAATATAATGAGATTTTTATTTTTCGATCCTTGTACAGTATGAGGGAGATAGGTTAAGCATCCAGGTTCAGAATTCTTAACTTTAGGAACAATCTCTTTCAATAATTTTACTATTTCTTCCATTTTCCCTTCTTTCACTTTCAAAGTCGCTAAGATGGTAATCATTATATCACCAAGTCAGAATAATTTTTTTTTATTTAAGGTTTTTCTTTTTAACCAGAAATAAAACAGATAATACTACTCGGAAACTGGTAGTATCGAAGTTAAAACCATGAGAAAAATGATTATATTAGTATTTAGGTTGATTATTCTTTTAATTTTAACCTTTTCTTCAAAGCGATTTATTATTAAAGAAGATTTGTTTGAATTGGTTTCTGAAAAGATTGGAGGACCGATCAATTAGAGAATTCTCACCGGCTGCCAATTAAAATAATCAATTGAGGTGCAATAGAGTTCGATATTATCGATTTTCATAAACGAATTGATTTTTAAATTCAGATCAGTATGCATATGACCATAAACGACTTTATTGATGCCAAATTCTTCCATCAGGTCGAAATATTGATCTTCGGCGAAAGATTCTACGGGATTCTTAAAAATCTGCGAAGAGGGGGGATAGTGGATTAAACAGATAGTTAAGTTAAGATTGGCGCGGTTGAGTTCGTTCAATGCCTTTTGGAGAAGAAGAAATTCCCGTGTTTTCCGAGAAGAACTCTTTTCGGATCCTCGAATACCACAGATACCTACATCTTCTAAAATAAAAGTTTTTCCGCTAAGAAAATAGAATTGGGGTGTATTAAAGAGTTGATACATCATAGAATAACCCCATAAATACACCCAATGGTCATGATTTCCTTCAATAAAACAAATATTTCGAGCTTGCAGTGCTTGTAGAGATTTCAAATGTTCCATTATTTCCGTATAAGAACTATTCCAGACTAAATCCCCGGCAATAAGGAGAAGATCCGCGGGAGGGGTTTCGCGGGCAATATTTTGGGCGACCTGGTCCATGTAATTAGGTGGATAATGAAACTTCTGAACCATTTTCTCGAGATTTCCGAGATGGGGGTCCCCAAGGGCTAGGATTTTCATTTTAAACCAAATAACTCAAGTTATAGCTTTTAAAAGATCTTGGATAGAATCATACTGATCAATATTATCGAGAATTTTGATAAGTTCTTCTGTAGCAGCAGAATCATAACCGATATAAGTGGCTTCCTGGCGGAATTTTCGGACAATGAATTCTCTATCATAATTTCCGGGAGCTGCCTTCGCAATAGTGGTAGAAGCTTTATATTTTTGCCCATTTTTCATTTTAATAATGACCGTAGAACCGAATTCCCATTTAAAATCTCCTTTTATGGCATTAGCAATGGCTTCAGTGAACATGCTTGGCTTAATATCGGTAATTTTCATCCCTTTTGGAATGAAAGATTGAAAAACTGAGAGGGTCATGGCTAAATCTGTTTCCACGGACACCTTCTTGGCTAACTCATGAATTTTAGGATCGAAAATACGGTCATCCAAGAATTGCCGAGGGGTAAGTTCCTTGTCAATCAAGGCCGCAGCAATGTTGTAAGGCACATTAAAATTAAGGATCACGTAGGAAGAATCCGGCTTTTTAAGCCCTTCCAATGTAGCCTCAACTCGATTAGAAAGATCCATACTGATTGTGCCTAATCCCGGGAGTTTGACTTTTATCGATTCAATTTCATCAGGATTTAACTCAGGGTTCTTTTGTAGGATATCGAAAACGCAATCCAGGGGCGCATCCAAATAAGCACAGCCGGGATACAATTTAAAGGAAATCGTATTAGTCAGCCAATGCTCCGCATCTAATCCAATGGTGATTCGATCAGGAGAAGGCATATCTGACATCAAATTACAAAAACCATCCGGAGCTTCAAAAATTTCATGAGAGCCGGTAAACCCTTTTGCCGCCAGCTGGCAAGCAATAACCCCGTTTTGCGCAGGAAGGGCAGAGGTGATCACCTTTGTATATGGACCAAAAAATCCCCTTAAAATGGGATACATCGGAAGATATGCCGCAATGCCAATCGCATTAATCATCTTTTCAAGCTCGAAATTCATGAGCTTTGCCCCAATAATCGCTGTCGAAATAGGATGAACCAGCGGATCCATCGTTTGCCCTGTAGTAAGAGATGGAAACATACTTAATCCAATTCTGCAATTAATTTCATTCCCTAAAATCATTCCTAACAGTAACTCTTTCCCTGAAAGTTCCATCACTTCCGTGTAGCCAAGACTAACTGGCACAGTCGTGCAGCCGCAGTGCATCGGCATGCCGTAATCTTCATAATCCAAAGCCTGTGCAAAAACTCCGTTAATAAGCACCGCTTTATCGAGTCCAACCTTTTTATTCGTTGTAAGAATGCTGGCCAGGGGTTTGCCTTCTGCATCCTGAAACGCTTCAAGGACCACTTGCCCTGGACGCGTTTTGGATCCCGCAAAAATGGTGGCCAGTAAATTCATTAATTGCATCTTACCAATATTCAACGTTTTTTCAGGGATATCACTAAACTTCATTTCACATGCATATTTTGCTAACTTTTCCGCGATGGTTGTCATTATCCCAAGCCTCCAACAATCATGCCTACTATAAGCGCATTCATTAAATTATTCCGCACTCCTTTAACTCTGATTTTATCGTTCACCCAGGCTGTGGCAAATGATATATTCCCCTGCAATATTTCGAGAAAATTCTCTTCCGACCCACTTAATTCTAAAGTTATTGGTTCTATTTTCCCTTCAGCCAGGGTTGCGCCCATATCTCGAATTTCTAAAGTGAAAGAAGTCCCATCCGTTACATGAAAAAAAACATTTGCATTTGCAAAGGGTAAAAGCAATTTAATCGAATCACCTAATAATCCCGAAAAACGACTAAGCGTTTTCGCCGATTTCTCTAATCGTTGCTTAATACTCATTTTTCAACCACCTTAAAAATAACGGAATATAAGTAAAAATTTCTTATCATTCAGAATTTATGTAACTTATTAGTAACTTTTTTACTAATATGGAATTCTATTATTTTGATTTTATGTAATCACTTGCGTTTTTTATAGTGATCCCCACTATTAGCTTGTCCCGATAATTTATTATTATATCATCTAATAATCTGGTATCATTAGCCTGTTGGGGTTTCTGAAAACTAATATATAAAACATCGACCTCTGAATCGTAATCAATCCACACGTGCGGTCCCGAAATTTTCTCCGTTTTGTTTCCATCCACCATTTTAACCATCATCCCATTTAATAGGCGTTTTTCAATTCGCACCTATTATGAAGAAAGGAGGGGAAAGTCCTCCTTTAGAGAAAATCTTTCTTAAATTTCATCCAATTTAGAATGTTTAAATGTTGGAATTCTTGAAAAGTAACAGATATTTGAGGAATATCTTCTGCTTCAGTCAATAATAGATCGAATTGTATAGCAGAACACAAAATAATACAATCTGGGACATTATGTAAGCCAGCTGAATAGATACGTCCTATAAGATCGGAATAAATTAAAGATTTTTTAATAGTAAAAAAAGAAAAACGATCATCTTCTTTTAAACTTGCTAATCCAACTTGTAATCGGCTGTATAAAAGTTTATTTTTTATTACTTCTCGCAATCCTTTGCCTAATATTTCGAATAGAGATATTTCATTGACATAAATCTGATTTTCACTGGTAAGCAGAGAATCAAGCTCATCATCTGGAATTCCTACATCAATCCCGATGAAAGGAAGAAGATATGTTGAATCAAGGAGAATTTTTAGCATTAGGATGAAGATCCTCATCAAACTTTTCAAAATGTTTTTTATTCTCTTCACGCGATTCTCGTTCCCATTCTTCAGGCGAAATTTTCACATATTTTGGAAGACGTAGTGCTTCTCTTAATGAAATTTTCTTCTTTACCACAATTACTCCTTCTGAAGCTTCAAAAATTATTTCATCCCCGGGCTTAAATCCTGCTTTTTCCCGTACTTTTTTAGGAGGAAATAGTTCCCCTTTACTTCCAACAACTCTTTTTTCAGACATACGGTTTCCTCGAAGTTCATTATTGTTTCTGGTAAAATGTATAAATTCTGATAAATTTCATTTCCATTAGAAAATAAATTAACTATCGTATAAAAACCTTTTTTTATAAAATACAAAGAAGATCTCAAATTCTTAAATTAATTACATAGAACTACGCTGTAAAGGTCATTTGAAATAAAAAAAATAGGAAAAGGAATTAATTACTCACTTTTAACATAATTCTCAAAAGTTTTTCGTAATTGACCGCGTAAGATTTTACCAGCGGGGCTTACGGGGAATTCATCCACGAATTCGATGTATTTTGGAGCCTTATAGCTAGCCAGGCTCTTCTTAACGTGTTCAATCAATTCTTTACGAGTGGTATCGGTTTTTTCGGTCTCAAATTTTGGCTTTAATTTGACAAGGGCAAGGGCAGATTGCCCCCATTGCGGATCTGGGATTCCGATAATAACGGCTTCTGAAACTTTAGGATGTTTTTCTAACGCATCTTCAACTTCAGGAGGATGAATCTTTTCACCGCCCGTATTGATAGTCTCTTTGATTCGACCAATAAGTGTTACAGATTTTCCATCTTCATTTAATTTATAGAGATCCCCACTATGCACCCATCCATCTATAATTGTCTCGGCAGTCTTTTCTTTTTCACCCAAGTACTCTTTCATCGTAGGACCAGCTTTGAAATAGCCTTCTCCCATTTCGCCTGGCTTAACATTCTCGCCTTTCTCATTTACGATGCGCATTATGTCGTCGGGTAATTTATCGAATTCATTAGAGGAGACCTTATCACCTGGGACATAAATTTTCGGTACCAATTGGAGACTTTCAGTCGCCGCGATCGTGTCTAAAAAGCCAATATCAGGAAAAGCCTCCCACAGTTTCTTTTTAGTGGCAGCGGAGAAAATAGCAGCTCCTGAGATGATTATGACGAGACTATCATTTACATCTTTTTTATACTTTTCAAGTTCGGGTGAATCCAAGAGCGATCTTGCTGTTTTATCACCAATGGTCATTAAAAAGGTAACTTTATGCTTTTTAATCAGCGAAAATATTTCGACTGGATCATATTGCTTCCCTTCCGTTAAAATTAAAGTGGCACCAGAAAAAATCGCTAGGTGCGATAGCCAGCCGTAAATGTGGAACATTGGAGGAGGAAACAGAGCAATATTTTTAGTAACCCCTTTATCAGCTAAAGAACCTGAGGGGTAATTCTTCCGAGCGCCATCGATAAGTTGCTCATTTATATCATTGACGCGTTTATCGGTTTGTAAAAGAGAGAATACGGGAAATCGCCCTAGACTCCAAGGGAAGGGCAGCATTTTTAGGCATTTAGATCTTAATTTTTTCGGCATTTGTTTTAACCGCCGGAACAGTCCCATCATCCAATTCATAAAGCCGCCCAAATGGATCAAATTATTCACCGCCTTATGTGTCCAAACAGCTCCTTTAGGGGTACCTGTTGTTCCTCCAGTGTAGATTAAGAAAGCTTTATCGTCCTCAGTCAAAGGAACGGCAAAAACATCTTTAGTGAAATGCTTTAACAGCTCAGTATCATAGTTCAGATAACCATCGGGAGTGCTTAAGCCGAGAATAAGAAATTTTTTTACGCCTACACATTCTGATCTAATTTTTTTAACCGACTCTAAAAATTCCGGACCGTGAACAAAAATTTTAGGCTTTGCATCCTGAATAATAAAGAGAATCTCCGATGGTTTATAGCGATAATTGATACCCACTAGGGCTGCCCCGATTCGGTAGCAGGCGCTATATAGTTCGAGATATTCGGGACAATTATATGCCAATATGGCGATGTGATCACCTTTCTCAACCCCCAAACTTTTAAGAAGATGGGCTAGAGAATTTATACGATTGTCGAACTCTTTATAGGTAAGGACTTTGTCCCCTTGAATAATCGCTTTTTGGTTAGGATGTTTTAAGGCAACTTGATGAACATACAAACCAATATTCTCAATTTCCATAGAATTTCACATTCCTTTTTCCGTATTTTTACCTTTTTGGATTACTTACTTCAAGATTTTAAGATTATAGTGACAATCTTTCAGTTGTGGTATGTACTGAATTGTCTAATTATTAGCTACAATTAAAGTATGAAATAATAAAAATTGCGATGATTCAAATATATAAAATTTTATTTAAGCTAAAGCATGTTTCTTTTAGAAAGATTTATTGGACAGGGTCTGGTGGATATTGAATTATGTGGATTTTTAATTAAAATCCTTATAACTTTATAACAATTATTGTCGAAACCGTCGGGGATATCTTCGAGCCCCGTTTGAACCCGAACAGTCCCTCCTAGGCGTGGGTAAAAATCCA
>CAYGYC010000050.1:0-17964 GCA_964353755.1 uncultured archaeon
CCCACTAATATGGATGATATAGGCAATGATATAACGGCGGCTCATAAGATCCATTTCAAGGACAAAGACCAATTGAATATAGAATATTAGAATTAAAGCAAAGAAGAAGAATATCATAAAAATATAACACATATTTTTCAATCGCTTTCCCTTTGGATCAACTCGATTTAAAGAGGCAAAATTAAAGAATAGAACGGCAAGATTGACACCGAGGGATATAACGAACATAATTCCAGCGATATTTGAGATTGCGGTACTGCCAATGGTTGCGATTATACCCAAGACTATACTAGTTACGTTAGCTATCAATGCGACATACACCATAATTTCCAAACCTTTCTTTAAAATATGATTTTCTTTCATTTTAGCACCTCATACGTTTATTATAGTCGTCAAAGCCAAAAAACGTTCTAGATAGTAATAACTGATTTGGCTATACGGATTTCCGGCCAACATGTCAAACGCATGCCCCATAAAGGGCATCTCAATCAAAATACACGTGCGCCCCACTGCTGTCATCGCCGCTTGTAAATTCCGAGATTCGGTAATGGGAACCATTCTATCCTTTTGGCCATGCAATATTAATACAGGAGGCGAAGTACTGTCTACATATGAAATAGAGGAATATTCATTGTACTTGGTCGCATTATTTTCCATTAAATAGTCGAATACTCCTTGAATATCAATCCACTTTCTATAAAACCGCGTAATCGCTAGTGAATTTTGTAACATGGTTGTCATATTAATAGGAGGATAATAGAGGATACATCCACGAATCGTAATCGTTTGATTAAATAGGGCACTATAAGGGGCATTCTTATATCCTAAAGCAACGCAGCCTGCAAGATGCGCTCCAGCACTCCGCCCTAAGACATAAACCGAACTTAGATTGACTTTATATTCCATCGCATGGTTTGCTAAATAATGCGTAAAGTTCCCAATATTTTCAATCATCATCGGAATGGTGTATGAATTATTATAATGGACTGGTTCTCGTCCCATCAACTCCGGCAGAGCGGATAAGTTGGTCTCCGCTAACCCATATATAATATCAAATATCACATAGCCTTGCGAAGCAAGATAGCGACTCATTTGAAATAAATTGTAGGCGCCTTTATTCCCGGAACTCCAACCGCCGCCGTGAATATTTATAATGGCAGGGAAGGGTCCATCGCCCGTGAGTGGCGAATATACATCAAACCGCAATGAATCATTCCCAAATCGACGGGTATATTCAATATCATATGACACATTACAGCGACTTAGCGGAATTCCATTATAACAATCCCAAAAAGAAAATGGGGCGGCTCTGAATTTTAGCGCGAGATCAGCCGGAATTAGTTCATTCCAATTCTCGCCAAATGTGGTGGTAAATTGCGAATCCGCCGATCGTATTGTGGCATTTATTCCCGTAAAGGGGAGAAAATTGAGTGTAAACGCCATAAGGCCTATGACTAGAGTGAAAATTCGCCATTTCTTTTGCCCCCATTTCAATCGTATAACGAGAATCATAATAATGAGATAGATAAAAGCCATCGCGGCTAATTGCGGTAAAAACATATCTATCACAATTGAAATCCCTTCAAATCCGCCCGTTAAGACAATTAATCCAAAGATTACGCCGTCGATTAGAAACAAATAAGCGAATAATAATATGATAATCCGGATAATTTTCTTCAATAATCGCATTGAACTCACTTATCCTTGATAGTCCTAATATTGATGAATCTTTTTTAAGAAAATTATATATAGATTGCTACTAGAAAATTTTGTTGAGGTATGTAAAATGAGGTCTTGCGTTCATTAAAGCAACTAATTTTTATTCCTTAAGTACCTCAGATAATATGTTATTCAACTTTCTTTTCAATCGATCTCATCTAAATCGGATAATAGGAGGTTCTGTATGCCAAAATTAAAATTTGCCATTCCGAAAGGGTCTTTGCAAGATGACACCATGAAATTATTGCGCCAAGCAGGGTATAAAATCGCTGGAGAAACGCGCTCCTATCGACCAAGCATAAATGATCCGGAAATTGATTTGAAAATCCTGCGTCCGCAAGAAATTCCCACGATGTTAAGCCAAGGTGCGCATGATATCGGTATTAGCGGTAAGGATTGGGTGATCGAGACCTCGGCAGGGGTTGCGGAACTCTTAGACTTAGAATACGGTTATGTGCGCCTCGTGCTAGCAATTCCAGAAGATTGGACGGATATTAAAAATTTGACTGATTTGATCAACGAATGCGTATCTCAGAATAAACCCTTACGCCTTTTTACAGAGTATCTCGCGATTAGCTCAAAATATATTCAAGCCAATGAAGCCTATCAGGAAAATTATGGTGATAGCACTCCAGAAATCATCACGCCATGGTATAAGGCGGGAACAAATCCGAAGGTCAAAATAATTCTGTCCTTTGGTGCCACAGAGGCAAAACCACCAGAAGATGCTGAAGCCATAATTGATGTCATCGAGACGGGATCAACATTAATGGCGAATGGCTTGAAAATTATTGAAGAAGTAAGTGAATCAAGTGCATTGCTATTAGCTAATAAAGAGGTTCTAAAAGATCCTTGGAAAAAAGAGAAAATCAAAGATGTTATGGTTTTACTGAAGGGCGTTACCGAAGCACGAAAGAAAATTCATGTCTTTTTAAATATAAAAAATGAAAATATACCCCTGTTACTTGATAAATTACCTGCTCTGAAACGCCCTACTATCTCGCCTTTAGCGGGAGTGCAAGGGTGGAGCGCGCTGAATACCATCATACCGAAAGATCTTTTTCTAAAATTAATTCCCGATTTACGCAAATTCGCACAAGGAATCGTCATAACGGAACCCCGACAAATACTACCCTTCGATCTAGATGAATTCAATAGTCTTGATTTAAAAGGAGATGATTCAGAATGATTACAACCTTAAAATTCTCTGTTTTCAAAGACAAAATTCTTAAAAATATAAAGAATCGTGGTAAAATCCAACTCGCGGAGATACAGGAGAGAGTACAAGCAATACTAGACGATATTAGGAAAAATGGGGATAGTGCAGTCGTAAGCTATGAAGAACAATTTAATAATGTTCAAATTCCTAAAAACAAAATAAAGATTACTTCTGAAGAGATTGAAAAGGCCTATTCACAAATAAATCCGCAAATACTAGATACGATAAAGCAGATTATCAAAAATATTTCTGCATTTCATGAGGCACAAAAACGCGATTATTGGTTCATTGAACCGGTAAAAGGGGTTTCCGTGGGGCAATTAATGCGCCCCATTGAGCGCGTCGGTATTTATGTTCCAGGCGGTAAAGCTCTTTATCCCTCAACGGTCTTAATGACGGTGGTGCCCGCAAAAATTGCGGGGGTCAAGGAAATTATCTTATGCACGCCTTCGCGTCCGGATGGATCCGTGAATCCTGTAATTCTTGTCGCCGCTAAAGAAGCAGGCGTTGATGCTATCTATAGAATTGGCGGAGTGCAAGCCATTGGAGCGATGGCGTATGGAACCGAAACTGTTTCCTCCGTGTATAAAATTGTAGGTCCCGGAAATAAATACGTGAATGCGGCGAAATTACTGGTGAGTACCTTTGTCGGAATTGATTTGCCTGCAGGTCCTTCTGAGGTTTTAATTCTGGCCGATGAAACTAGTAATGCCAAGTACATTGCCATTGATCTTATAGCCCAGGCAGAGCATGATGAAAGCGCCTGTTGTATTTTAATCACCACCTCAAAAGCGATAGCATCCCAAGTTGAAAAGGAACTAAAACAATTAACTTCCCGCCAAGCTCGTAGATTAATAATTGAAAAAGCATTAAGGACTAATGGATATATTATACTAACCGACAATATAGACCAAGCTATTGAACTAATCAATGAAATTGCACCCGAACATTTGGAACTTCAAATTCAAAATCCTGAAGCGTTACTTCCGCAATTAATCAATGTGGGCGCCATTTTTATGGGGACCTATTCTCCGGTACCTATTGGAGATTATGCCGCCGGATCGAATCACGTATTACCTACCGGAGGTTCTGCAAAAATTTATTCTGGTCTTTCGATATTCAGTTTTATGAAACTCATTGATGTCACGAAATGTTCACTTGAAGGGCTACGGACCCTTTCACCATGGATTCAAATTTTAGCTGAGGTGGAAGGGTTAGATGCACATAGCCAAGCTGTCCGAATGAGGTTAGAAAAATGAAATTAGACCAGCTTATTAGTAAGAACTTAAAGAACTTTATCCAATATACATCTGGCAGTTCGGTCCCAGAACTGATAGATCGTTTTAATTTAAATGATCAGACAATTGTCAAGTTAGATGCAAATGAGAATGTATTTATTGAACCTGATTGGCTCAGAGCTAAAATAAATGAAGCAATTCAATCATCCATGATTACCAGGTACCCCGACCATCTTTATTTAGACGCACGAGATTCATTAGCGAAACTTCTCAATATTAAAACAGAACAGATCCTTCTCGGAAATGGGTCTGATGATATTCTTGACGTGATTATACATTCCTTTTTAGATAATTCCAGCGAATTGATAACGGCGGAACCCACTTTTTCCATGTATGAGTTCCTAACGAAAATTATTGGGGCGAAATATGTCGTCACGCTAATCGATGAAAATTTTGATGTCAATTCAGAACAGATCCTTAAAACTATTAGTGAAAATACGAAAATTATTATTCTTTCTTCCCCGAATAATCCCACCGGCAATCAATTTTCTACCGAGAAACTGAAACAAATTGTTGAAGGGACTGATCGGATCGTCGTCATTGATGAAGCTTATGTAGATTTTGCAGATTATAATTTGCTGAACTGGATTAATAAATATGATAATCTCATCATTACTCGCACGTTTAGTAAATCCTGGGGATTAGCTGGCTTGCGCGTTGGCTATGCAGCAGCTAATGAAGAAATAATCAATTTTCTGCGGAATGTCCAAAAACCTTATAGTTTAAACATTGTTGGACAAGCCATTATTCCCGTAATCATTAAAGATATTGGTTACATCAATCGGATCATACAAAAAATTAAAAAGGAGCGTAAATGGCTCGAACAGGCCTATCACGGGGTGAAAAATTTAAAATGTTATCCCTCTGTGACTAATTTCTTTCTGATACGCATTTTAAAAGAGAACTTTACGGTCAGTCAATTAACATCACAGTTTATGAAACAGGGAATTCTTATTCGAGATCGAAGTGACCAACCCCTCCTTCAAAATTGTGTTCGGATCACCATCGGTACCCGTGAGATGAATGAGTATGTCATCACCTCCTTAAAAAAGATATTAGGAGAAAATTGAAAATGAAAGAAACTGGTAAAAAATCCATGCGAAAAGTATCCTTACAGCGAAAAACTTCCGAAACCGAAATCCTCGTTGAACTTAATTTGGATGGGACAGGAAAAGCCGATATTAAAACCAATATTAAATTTCTAACGCATATGCTCACGCTCTTAGCAAAGCATTCCTATATAGACCTCAAAATAGACGCAAAAGGCGATCTGAAACATCATATTGTGGAGGATGTCGGGATTCTCCTTGGGCAAGCCCTTCAACAGGCCTTGGGCGATAAACGGGGCATTTCTCGATATGGATACGCGTATATCCCTATGGATGAAGTTCTAGCGCGATGTGTTATTGATCTTGGAGGTCGAGCATTTTTTATAAACAAATCAGGACTGTTAGAGCAAGAAATTGAGGATATCCCCGCCTCTTTACTAAACCATTTTCTTGATACATTCGTTAAAAATGCCAATATTAATCTCCATCTCGAAGTCCTCTACGGTTCTGATGAACACCATAAAATCGAAGCACTCTTCAAAGCGCTGGCCCGCGCACTCAAACAAGCAATAACTTTAGATTCCCAAAGTAACGAACTCATCCCCAGCTCTAAGGGCATCCTATAAAATCAATTCCCACAGTATTAATTTTTATTTTACAATCGGACAAGTGATGATAAGCACCCCATTCTCTAGTTTTGCCTCAGTTTTATTTGGATCAATAATTTTAGGAAGCGGGATAATTTTATTTTCGATTTTGCGTTCCTCGCCTTCAACAAGGACGGTTCCTGACAGAATAATCCGTTCTGGGGCGCAATCTAAATTAATCTTTTCTTTTGAAAAACCAGGAACATCTAACACGATGCGGATTGCATTTTCATCCATGTAAAACTTGGGGACCGATAATCGGTAGCCAAAAGCCTCAATTAATGAGGTTAATTCAGTCAATTGAGAGATACGATCTATATTTATGCGCGTTTCTAATCCTAAAGATTTAATTACTTTCTTCAAATTCTCAACATTTTCTGCATGAAGTCGATCTAAAAAACTCCGCGTATTTCCGATACGCTTGGACAGTAATTCTTCAATTCTTCTCCTATACTCCGAAATTAAGTCAAAAACCATGATTCCCCTCCCTAGTGAATTTTAACCCGTACTATTTTTTCCTCATCCTCAATCGCTACAATCTGCTTCTCAAGGGATTGCATGGTTGTTTGAAGGGTCTTTTGAATGTTTCTTAAAATAAGATAAATTTCCGCAGATTTTTCCTCGGATAGCTGCGCCCGCACCATTGGTAAGGCATCAATTAAAGTATTTACAATAGGCATATGATTTTGAAGCCATTGGTGTTCCGCTTGGATGATATTTAATTCATTCATTAAGGATTTGCCATAATTAAAAATATTATCAATGAATAAAACCGTATCAATAAAGGATTTTAAATATTCGTGTAAAACTTCTTCTCCCGTCTCATTTATTTGATAATATTTCCCCTCAAGAGATATAAATCCTTTTTTTTCGAATAATCTGTTTAATACCGGGTAAATCGTTCCCGATTGCGGTTTCCAATTTTGGAAATGCTCCGTTATTTTATTTATAATATCGACTCCGCGCAGTTTACCCTCTTTTTTCAAGGTCAATAAAATAAGAAATTCCACTAAACTCGAGATTTTTGAATCCTTATCTGGGAAGAGTAACATTTCTATCCCTAACAATTAGAAAAAATTTTATAAAAAAATGGAAAAAGGGAAAGGATATGTAAGCTTATTCCTCATCTTCCTTCATTTCAAAGAGCGCCAATAATTCTCGATAGTCGTCCCCGAGCCCTGCAACATCCATGATATCCTCAACACGATCTTTCGTCTCTGGAACACCTAAATCATCCTGAATACTCTTAAGACGTTCTTCATCTATACCCATTTTCTCTAAAACTTCTCTGGCTTTCTTGCGTTTGTCTGGAATATCTGCTCTCTCAAGTAATTCTTTTACTCGCGCCCATTGCTCGGTAATACCTAAGATTTCCATCACATTCTTGAACTTCTCGACGTGTTTGTTTACTTCTAATTCTTTCATTACGGCTTTTAGTTTTTCATCTAAATCTTTTAACCCTAAAGTTTCTCGAATTGAATCTAAGCGCTCTCCTACTGTTTTGGTTGCGCCACCTTCTTCTTTACCTGATACTAATTCTCGAATTGACCTTAAGGGTGCTAAAAACACATCAAGAATTGATTTTTTCTTTTCTCCTTCAGGAGCTGCTTTTGCTGCTTTTGGTTTTTTTTCTGCCATTTTCATTCACCTTTACATTTTGTAGGTTTCTAACAAATAATTATGCTCTCTACTATTTAAAGATACCTACAAAATATTATAGACATCTACAAAGTGACTTTTCCAAAAGAAATTTTTTAACCTTCGCCTTCGCTCATAAAAGCAATCGCCATAGCAATATTAGATAGACGCATCGATATTTTTTTCCTATTAATACGCACAAAATTCCAATAAATATTAGAGATCAGATAATTTTTCTCCAATGCTCTCGAGAGTGCCAGTATTCAGTAATCTCCGATAAAAACAACTCTTATAATTCGTATGGCAAGCAGCTCCAATTTGATTTATTTTAAAAAGGATAGTATCATTATCACAATCAATAAATACTTCTTGAATTTCTTGTAAATGCCCTGAAGTCTCACCTTTTTTCCATAATTCTTTTCGTGTCCGACTATAATAATGCGCATATCCTGTCGTAAGAGATCGTAAAATAGCCTCTTGATTGGCAAATGCACACATTAAAACTTCACCAGTTTGCCAATCTTGTGTGATTACTACCACCATTCCATCGGCTTTTGAAAAATCTAATTGATTCACCAATTCCCTGGCAATTGCTAAATCCCATTGTATTTTCAAAATACACGCGTCCTTTTATTTGATTCCTTCTACTTATAATTTTTTCACTTTAAAAATTTTTAAAGCGCATTTATCCTTTGTTTACTTTGCTCTTGCTTCAAGCAAAAAGATTTTTTTCAAATATTCAATTATAAGTTCTGTCGTTTTATTTTTCAATGAATAAAAATAAATTTTTAAGGAAAAATTTATAGTTTTATATAAAACGCAAACCAATAAAAAGAATAAAATAAGCGCTGAAAGAAAGAACAAATTAATAATACGACGAAATGCGGAAGAAGCAAAGCAGAAGGATGAAGCGGAGATAAGAGAGGTAAAAATATGCCTTATGTCTTGAAAGTAGTCATTTGTGGCCAGGGGGGGATCGGCAAGACTGCCCTGGTGATGCGGTTTACCAAAGGTGTCTTTCTGGAAGGCACAAAAATGACCATTGGGGTAGATTTCTCGGCAGTAAAAGTGAAAGCCACAACGAAGTATGGGGAAGAACTAGTCACTTTGCAAATCTGGGACTTCGGAGGGGAAGAACGCTTCCGCTTCATCTTGCCGGGCTACTGTAATGGAGCAAATGGCTGTATTCTCGCGTATGATATGACGCAGGACTATTCTTTCCACCATTTGCCTGAGTGGATTAATCTGGTGCGCCAAGCTGTCCCAAATGTGAAAATCGTCTTAGTGGGGTTGAAAGCCGATTTAGTAGACCAACGAAAAATCACGCGGGAAATGGCGGAAGCAAAAGTTCAGGAATGGTGTCTAAATGGGTATATTGAAGCATCCGCTAAAACAGGAGAAAATGTCCCGCATATTTTTGGACTAATGACCCAAGAAATGTTATCCTTTTATTTTGAAAAATAAATCCTTTCGTATTTATTCGCTTTTATAAAGCGATATTATAATTTCTAGCGCTTCGGAATAGGAAAATTTCTTTTCATAGAGCGCCTTTCCAATCACCACTCCAGCGGCTTTTGTAGCAGCTATCTTCTTTATATCTTCTAATGAGCTTACACCGCCTGCAGCAATTACTGGAATTTTTACAGTTTTTGTAAATCGCTCAATGCTGGGGATATCAGGGCCTTTTAATGTCCCATCCTCCTCCGCAGAGGAAAAGAGAATCCATCCCGCCCCATTCTTCTCCATAATTTTCCCGATTTGATAGACATTCAAATTCGTACTCGTCTTCCAGCCATGGGTAAGAACTTTCTCTGCGCGATAGTCCAATGCGACTATAAGATGGTGAGAACCAATTTCGCTAGCTAGTTTCGAAACAAACGAGACATCCTTCACAGCCGCAGTGCCGATGATCACCCGCTCCACTCCTAAGGAATATAGTTCAAGTGCAATTTCTAAGGTTCGTATTCCTCCTCCTACTTCAATTCGGGAGGTTGCTGCTTTGATCAGTCGTTTAATAAGGTTTTGATTATTTTTTTCACCAAAAGCACCATCTAAATCAACGATATGTATTAATTCCGCTCCGAAATCCTCCCAATAAAAGAGCATTTCCAACGGATCTTCCGAATATATCGTCGATTGATTTTGTAGCCCCTTAAAAAGACGCACACATTTCCCATTCTGGAGGTCAATCGCTGGTATTATCTGCATTTGATCTTAAAATAAAATAGAACGCATATAAACTTTCTTCCTTTCATCGTTCCGCCCTAGGTTAAAAGGTCTATTTATTGAAATGCATATTTATCCATAAGGAGCATCAACCGTTCCTACAAAGTTAGACAAACTTGGACAGCCTGCTAACTTACTTGCTGGGATAGGACGGAGACCCGCCGGCGCGCCCCTATAGGGTGACCGGAATACGTTCCACGGGCGCGGCCATGATGTTTCGCGCACCATTGAGGTCCGCATCTAACTGGAGTGGCTTTTTACCAAGCGCCTGCCGGCACGCCTCATTCTGGCACTGGAAAGTTTTCTCTAATTTTTTTTCTTCATTTTCCTCCTTCTCAGATTTTCTTTAAAATGATGCTATCCATGAAAAAAAAGGAAATTTTCAGTTAAAGCAAAATGTTAAATAAAATAAGGTCTAAGGTCTAAACTGTAAATCAAAGAAATCGAGTTGAAGAATAATGGCAGTTATATCAGAGTTAGTAAGTGGTGCAGCTCTTCCCTTTATCATCATCATCTTGGTAGTATCGATTGCTTCGATTGCATTCGCAGTTTTTATCATTTTGAAGATTAAAAAGTTGCCCGAAGGCACCCCAAAGATGTCCGAGATCGCCAGCTACATCAGAGAAGGCGCCAATGCGTATTTAAAACGGCAGTACAAAACGATTCTCATTATTGGAGCGATCATTGCAGTTTGTTTAGCTTTTGGTATTGATTATTCGCGATGGATTGCCGGCCAATTTTCGATAGTATTCGTTGCATTTCTCGTCGGTATCGGATGCTCCCTACTTTCGGGTTATATCGCGATGTATACCTCAACCATGGCCAATGTCCGATCCGCTAATGGAGTCAAAGAAGGTGGCATGATTGGCGGATTAAAAGTCGCTTTCGATGGCGGGTTAATCCTCGGTTTGCTCATTGTTAGTCTCAGCCTCCTTGCGGTTGTTATCATGTTATTTGTGATTACTCCGTTCGTTTCAACTTTCGCTGCAGTAGAATTAAGCATCATAGGATTAGCTTTCGGTGCCAGCACGAGCGCTTTATTTGCACAACTTGGCGGTGGCATCTATACCAAGGCCGCCGATGTAGGTGCTGATCTAGTGGGTAAGGTGGAGCAGGGCATCCCTGAAGATGACCCGCGGAACCCGGGTGTCATTGCAGACAATGTCGGTGACAATGTAGGTGATATAGCAGGAAGAGGCGCAGACCTATTTGAGTCAATTACAGGTGAAACTATTGCTACGATGATTCTTGCAGTAATACTCTTTGCGGTCGCACCCCAGCCTTATAGAATCTATGCCTTCCTTTTCCCTATGGTCGCAAGATCGTGTGGGCTATTAGCTACCATTGCAAGTAAATTCTTCCTCCGCGGAAAAAATGAAAATGAACCCTGGACTGTCTTGGTGAGAACATTATATATAACTACGGCAATTGCCGGTGGCTTCTTTTTAGTACTTTGTTTAATCATGTTTCCTCCTCAAGTAGCTTGGTATTTCTATGGTGCTGCCTTGACAGGCCTTATTGCTTCTGTCTTAATCGGTATTGTAACACTCTATTACACCGATATGCGGTATCGTCCCGTCCAAAGTATCGCTAAAGCCTGTGAAACGGGCCCTGCGACTTGTGCCATAACAGGATTTTCAGTTGGATTGGAAAGCACGGCTTTACCGGTGGTTATAATTGCTGGAACGTTATTGGGTTCTTTCTTTCTAGGGTTTTCCGCGCCTCTTGGAGGGATAATACCCACCGCGCTGGATGGTGGAATTTTCGCAACAGCTCTAGCAACGATGGGAATGCTCTCAGTCTGTGGTATTGTGCTCACACTCGATGGGTTTGGTCCTATCACCGATAATGCCGGCGGTATTGTAGAAATGGCACAACTCGAAGAGAAAGTTCGAGATGAGACAGATCGCTTGGATGCTTGCGGGAATACCACCAAAGCCTATACAAAAGGCTATGCTATTGGCTCTGCCGCCCTCGCCGCAATCTTGCTTTTTGAAGCATATCTCAAATTAGCATTGCAAGCCAACCCTACTCTTCGTTTTGATCTTGAAATACCACATATAATCGTTGGTCTATTCATTGGTGTAGTCTTAGTCTTCCTATTCAGCGCTTATGCGATGCGCGCCGTTGGTACTACCGCCCATGAGATGATAAATGAGATCAGAAGGCAATTCCGAGAAGTTCCCGGATTGAAGGAAGGTAAACCAGGGGTAAAAGCAGATTACGCGCGCTGTGTAGATATCGCCGCAAAATCTTCCCTTCGACAAATGGTGGTTCCAGGCGTTCTAGTGGTCGTAGTCCCGATACTTGTCGGCTTATTACTGGGGGCCATGGGCGTTGGTGGACTGTTAATGGGAAGCACGATCTCAGGCGTTCTAATGGCCTTGTACCTGAATAACGGTGGAGCTGCCTTGGATAATAGCAAGAAATTCCGCAAGAAACTCAGGGATAAGAATAAACCTGAAACCATTGAAGCCTTTAATGCTGCAGTGACCGGAGATACAATTGGTGACCCCATGAAAGATACGGCAGGTCCTTCGATTCACATTCTAATCAAACTCGTTGGGACCATCTCGCTTCAGTTTGCATCTTTATTCGCAATTTTCTATCTGCTACAAATATCTATCTAATAGATATTTAACCATACCATCTATTTTTTTTTATTTTCATTCAAATCCATTAAAATCTTTTTTTTATGCATTTAATTGAAGTTTTTTTCCTCTCATAGCTCCCCCTCGTTTTTCACTGAGTAATCCTTTTAAATTCTCAAAAAAATCAACTTTTGAACACATTTAAGAAAATTAAAAAGGGGAGTTACTTCATCAATTTATAAGGATAGTCCATTAAAGTAAAACATGGTGGTAAGAATGGTGACTGACGAAGAAGTCGAGAAAGCGGCAAACCTGATCATGAACGCGAAGTATCCAATCGTCTTAACAGGAGCAGGAATCAGCACAGAATCAGGAATTCCTGATTTCCGGAGCCCAGGAACGGGCTTATGGACTAAAGTCGATCCATATGAATTTGGATCGGCGACATCCTTTGCTAGAAAACCGTCGGGCTTTTTTGAGTTAGCACGCGAGTTAGCTCCGACCCTTTTCGCAGCGCGCCCCAATCCGGGTCATAAAGCACTGGCCAAATTAGAAAAACTAGGGTATATCAAAGTTCTTATCACCCAAAATATTGATGATCTCCACCAACGGGCTCATTCCAAAAATATTATAGAAGTCCATGGGAATCTTAGAGAAGCCTACTGCCAAGGCTGTAACAAAATTGTTCCAATTTGGACGCTTATAGAAGACTTTTTCGAGAAACAACAAATGCCTACCTGTGAGTGTGGAGGATTTCTTCGTCCCAATGTAGTCATGTTCGGTGAACAACCTCATAACATTCCGGAAGCGTTTGCTCAAGCCGAAAAATGTGATCTCTGCCTAGTGGTCGGATCTTCACTGGTGGTCAGTCCCATTAATATGGTCCCCTTCATTGCTTTACGCCATAAAGCAAAAGTAATAATCATCAATTACGGGGAGGCGGCTGATACTGAGATTGATGATGTGGCAGCTTTAGTGATACGCGGTAAGGCGGGAGAGGTTCTTCCAACAATTGTTGAAAAGATATTTGCATTGACTGCAGGCAAGACTAGATAGTCTTAATATTTTCCTAATTCTTAAAATTCCAAGAAATAGATTCTCTGAATTTTTCAAAGGAGACATAGAAAATGGATCAAGCGGAATTTGAGAAAAGGATCGAATTAGCAGCGAAATTAATTAAGAAATCGCAAAGAATAGTGGCCTTAACAGGCGCGGGGATTTCAACGGAGAGTGGAATTCGAGATTTTAGAGGGCCTGATGGGTTATGGAAAGAAGAAGATCCTATGAAATGGGCCCATATTGATGCCTTTATGCGAGACCCCGCCGCATACTGGGCACGGGCGGCGGATCCGAACCGCAGTCTAAAATTCGCTGATGTTGAGCCGAATGCAGGACATAAAGGACTTGCCGAATTAGAGCAATTAGGAAAACTGACTGCGATAATTACGCAAAATGTAGATGGACTTCATCAAAAAGCGGGCAATTCTGAAGTTGTTGAGTTACATGGAAATATAGTAAAAGCTCATTGTCTCCAATGTGGGGTTCAATACAAGCGTGTAGATGTTATTGAACGGGTTAAACAAGGGGAAAATCCCCCATTATGCCTTCAACCCGGTTGTAAAGGGCTCTTAAAATCAAATACGATTCTATTCGGAGAACCGCTCCCACAAGATGCTTTGATGCGTGCCTATCAATTAGCGCAACTCTGTGATTTGCTGATCGTCTTAGGGAGTAGTTTAGTAGTCTACCCTGCTGCACACCTGCCTAGTGTGGCAAAAGGTGGTGGAGCCCACCTCTTGATTCTAAACTTAGAAGAAACAGACAAGGATTATTTGGCAGATATTGTCATTAATGGAAAAATCGGCGAAACTTTGCCACAAATTATTACAACATATAAAACACTAAAAAATTAGAGCGCCCGTAAAAAATCAGGACGCAATCCAATTTTTTGATCTAAAGCCAATTGAATGGTTCGCAATACCTGATCTTTCTCCTGAGAGAGAATTCCTCCAATAGCAAGATAATTCGAAGCATGATTGCTCCGGAAAACACACCCATTTAACTCTAAATTTTCGACAAGAAGTTTCATTTCTTCCAAAATTTCATGGGCGTTCAGTAATTCAAATTCCCTCTGCTGTGCTTTATTATGAAGCGGTGTCCCGGGAACCAACATAAGAGTGAGAGCACCCAAATAAGTGGGATTTATTTGGCTACAAGCAATTCCAGTTAAACGAGCGTGCTCTTCCCATCTTTTCTTTCCGCCCAATCCCAAAATGATGGTGACCGATAAGGGAATTCCACTCTCCATAACCTTCTGCCCTGCCCTAATCTGCTCGGCATTGGTCACTCCTTTATTTACCAGTTGTAATGTTTCATCATCACCCGATTCTAACCCCATATAAATGATTCCCAGACCTGCCTCTTTCAAAACTTTTAATTCCGCAACCGATTTTTCAAAAATATCTTTCGCACACCCATAAACTCCAATTCTTTCTAGTTGTGGAAAAATAGCATAGGTATATTCGCAAAGATCCCTTAAATCCTCTGTTTTCATCACTAATGCATTACTATCCAGGAAAAAGATCTTCTTCACATATTCACCGTAGATTTGGCGTGCCTCTGTCAGATCGGCTTCAATTTCTTCTTTCGGGCGAATGGAGAACGGCTTGATCTTTTTCTTATTTAATAACCATGAGGCACAAAAAGTACAAGAGGCCTGAGAACACCCAATAGTTGCTTGAATCAAAAGACTGTAGGCTTCCGATGGTGGTCTGAATACCGGTTCCACATATTTCACGGGATTTTCCTCTCATGGTTGTTTCTTTTTTGTTTAGTTCAAATTTTTAAATTCTCATTATATTTTATTATGGTGGGTTTAATGAAAATTTTACCATAATTGATTTGATGAAGAATTTATAATTGGTTGATGTAAAGTTTATTATTGCTTTTAGCAATAACCATAATAATTCATTTGAATTATACTAATTTAGGTAATAGGTGAAGGTTTAAAGAGATAAATGGCTCAAACTTTAAAATTTAGATAGATTCTCCCAATTAGGCGAATATAATGGCTCAAAACGAAGAAGAAATCCCCTATGTTTTTAAAATATTATTATTAGGCGATGGTGGAGTAGGAAAAACTAGTTTACTCCGCCGTTTCATTGATAATACTTTTGACCCAGATTATCAGAGTACAATTGGCGTGCAATTTATGACCAAATTAGTGAAATTTGAGAATAAAGTTGTAAAGTTGGTCATCTGGGACATTGCAGGTCAAACCAAATTTACGACGTTTCGTCATCTCTATTATAAAGACGCTAATGGAATAATTCTCGTTTATGACATTACGCGTCGTGATTCTGTCGAGCATTTACCGCGTTGGCTAGGTGATGCTATCAAAAGCTGTGGGGCTGATATAAAAACCGCGGTGCTAGGAAATAAATCCGATTTAATTAACAGGCGTGCCGTAGATCACGGAATAGGAGAACATTTTGCTAAAGAAATTCAAGCAGAGCTTTATTGTGAAACAAGTGCTAAATCGGGAGACAATGTTGAAAAAGCTTTTCTGGCAATCGCCAAGGCTTTGGTGAAACGAAGCGAGAAATTACAGTTCAATCCGGAAGGGTAGATCCATGAACAGCTTTGAACTTATTAAAGCCATTTTTGTCTTCGATAAAAAATCCGGGCGCCCCTATATTAGACGTACTTTTGGGGATTTCCAGGCCGAACCCTTTCTAGTCATCGGATTTTTAAATGCCATTATGAAATTTGCCAAAGAGGTGGGTAAATCTGATCTGAAAATTATTGATATGCAAGATTTACGGTTCTTCTTCACCGAAAAAGCTAATAATGGGAATAGTATCATTTTTACGGCTATTACCAAAAATATTGTCTCTCCCCTCGATTTAAAATTTAAAATTAAAACTATTGAATCGCTCTTTCTGGAGCGATTTACTTCCGAAGAATTGGCAGATATTAGCCGCGAAATCGAATACTTTGAAGATTTTATTCCGGTTATTGACGAAATCATCGGAGGAGACATTCGCCCTCTGGATAAAGAAGTTACAGATAATATTCAAGACGTTCTAAAGGATTTAGTTCAATATGGGAACATTTCCGGGGCGGGTGTATATTCCTTCACTGGAAAAGTACTGGCAAATTCCATGAATGATAAACAGAGAGACCTTTTCGATAAATTCTTTACGGGTATTTTTTGTGCGGGGATCTCCGGGATTACCCGGGCAATTATTACAACTCTTGAATATTCTCTCTACATCACCGGTTTACAAGGCGATTGTATTTTAGTCGTTTTTAGTTCGACCAAACGATTTCAAACGTCCGACCGAAAAAAAATAAGTGAAACGATACTCAAAATTAATGAACTTATCGGTTAATTAGAGTGAAATGAAAAAACATATTAAAGAGAAAAAAAATATAAAAGACAGATTAGAAAAATTTTAAAGGCGATTTGCGTGATGAACGAAAAAAATCCGGTTAAAAAAGCCATAAGTTTAGTGGCGGATGGGAAACACGAGGCCGCAATTGATATTCTGATTGAGGCATTAGATCATGCGGATTGGTCTGTCCGTTCCTATTCAGCACAGATTCTGGGGGAATTAGGGAAAATTTCCGGCGAAGCCGGCGTACTATCGCAAAAGATTTTGGAGAAAGCCCTAAGTAAAATGCTTGAAAAGATGAAATCAGATTCAGATGGCTGGGTTCGCGAAGCTATTACAAAGGCAATTGGCAAAATTGGCAGTTTTTCCACTGAGGTTGTCAAAAGAGCAGTCCCCTCCCTTATTGATGTCTTAAAAAATGATGAACACGATGGTGCGCGCGGATCTGCCGCAAATACTATAGGAACCATCGGTAAAACATCACCAGAATTAGTGCTTACTGCTATCGATCCTTTAATTAAGGCCTTGAAAGATGAGGCATGGCTTGTAAGATACTACGCCGTTTATGCGCTTGGTGAAATCGCAGCAAGATATCCTGATAAAAAAAAGTTAGTTATTGCCAAAATTAAAGAGAACTTTAATGATGAGGATGCTGGCGTCCGAGACATCGCCAAAGAAACTGTCAAAAAGATAACAGCTTAAATAAAAACTATATTATATATTCATTCTTTCATTAATTTATAGTTACCATTATATAACTTAAATTATCAAGCTTATTTTCCAAATATCATAATTTAATTTTGTGATGTGCTTTTATTCCAAGAATAGATATCGTTAGCATGGGAGGCGTTAACATGGATCTTTGCGCACGGATTCCCGAATTTCCAGGGATTGATGGGGAAATTGAGGTAACTCAGCTCGAGGAATTCCCGGGGGGCTCAGCCGCTAATTACATTGTTGGTGTTGCAAGATTGGGGTTCTGTTCTAAGTAGTCATAAGAGGATTTACATAGAACTGGGGTCTCATCACATCATATAGACTCCTCGCGAGTTCATTGGAGTCCTTCTGCTTGACCCCGGTCGAGGTGAACCTGCCCAGCACATTCGCATCGAACCAGTGAATAGTGTGGGGAAGACCTCCCATCTTCAGATAAATATTGATCGCCGCATTTAACTGCCGG
>CAYGYC010000051.1:0-17843 GCA_964353755.1 uncultured archaeon
AAGGCATCAATCACCTTGGCTTTAGCAATGCCGGGCAGATTTAATTTACGACCAGCCCATAAACCAGGGGCAAGAAAAACGGCATTATAATCAGTTGAAAGTTGAGAAAGGTGGAGGTTTTTGCCTAATTCCATCCCATAGTTAAAAGTCATGGAAGGATTCGAAATGTATTTCAAGTCGCGCTCAATAGCGTCTATGGGCAATCTGGAGAGGGGGATGACATGCGTTAGCATGCCTCCTTTGGCGTCTTGTTTTTCAAATATTTCTATTTTGTAGCCTGAACGCGAAAGAAAGTAGGCGCAGGACAGCCCTGCGGGTCCTGCACCGATAATCGCAATCCTTTTCCCATTGGTTTTATCGATATCTTTATCCCAGCCATCCTCCCCTGCTCGCATGCAAACCCAGGCCTGTAATTGCCCTATACAGGTGGGTTCGTTCGAAAATTCTTTATGATTGCAATCCTTTTGGCAGAATTTTTCGCTTGGACATATTAATCCGCAAATTTCACCTAAGGGATTCATTTGTCGGATTGATCTTGCCGCTCCAGTGAAATTATTTGATTCAATCCGCCGCATAAAATTTGAAGCATCAACCATGGCGGGACAATTACTACTGCATTTTGCATCAAGACACCATTGGCATTCGCCTGCGAGGCGTCTTGCTTTTGCATCATCCAATTTTTCATCTGCAGTGGGTAAGGGACTACGGGGTTTCCCTTTTACGAAACAAATATAATCGTGCTCAAATTTCTGGGATTTATAGATTTTTTTGCCTTCACTTTTTAAAATCCGATTAGCACCTCCCACTCCAGAAAGTGTAGTAGACAAAACCCCTTCGCCCATGGTGGTACTATCGCCTACGAAGAACAGATTCTTGAACTCACTTTTGGCACTAGGCCGATGGAGTAAATGTTGACCGATAGCCTGTTTTGGTCCTCCGATACTGCCAAAATCGCGTAGTGTAAATCGTTCTATGGTAGAGGGAGTTCCTACTTGCATGCTAATCATGTTTTTTCTAAGATTTGGTAAATATTTTTCAAGGTCATTCAGAATACGATTGGTTTCTTTCTCTTTTAGCTTATAATACGCTTCAGATTGGTAACCGGGATCGCCCAAGCGGGGGAAACTCTCGAATAATTGAGCAATAACTGTTATGGAATGGGTGCCGGGGGGACAAATGGACGGATCATCCAAAGAAGGAATGTATAACACAGCGATGCCGCCCTCATAGTTATTGATATCTTCGATGAACATTTCAATAGCTCGTGTCCCCTCGGGAATCGCTTCTGCTTTCACACCAATATACATAATCAAAGCACTCAAGGTCGGCTTGAAACGGTTCGCCCAATCAATTCGTTTTTGGGGAAGATGCTTTTTATTAATGAGCTTGTTATAATTTTGCCAGATTGTTGCATCGGAAATGACATATTTTGCCAAGATCTCGGTCCCATCATCAAGGCGAACGCCGTAGGCCATTTTATTTTCAATGAGAATTTCCTCTATCTTATGTCGATAAAGGACAGTGCCGCCAAGCCGCTCAAAAGCCCGTTCTAGCGCGTTTGGTAACATTTGGGGGGATCCTTCCGGATAACACGCGCCGCCATGGAAGGCAATGATAAATATGGCGGCAGCCAATAACACCGGGGTTTCTTCAACTCTGGTGGTTAACATGAGCGATAAAAGCAAATCGAAGAACGTTTTAACTTTTGGATCTTCCGTGAGGTATTGATCCATAATGGATTTCATGTTCAGGTTCATCCATTTGAGCGTTTTTAATGTGCCACGGGGACTTTTAAAGAACATTTTCATCTTATCGATTAAACTAGTCTCAGAAACAGGAACGGGAGATTCATTTTTTGAAATAATTTTGTAAATATTCTCTAAATAATCATAAAATTTTTGCATCCCTTCTTTTTGGTTAGGGAACGCGGCGACTAATTCCTTAAAGTACCGATTGAACTCCTGCCAAAAAGTGACTTGCACCGGTTTTCCATCGAGTTGGAAATGACACCGGTAGATGGAATCATGCTGAATGACATTTAAAGGTTCTTTGAGCATATTCATGACATATTTGTGAGGAGCAAAACCTTCGCCCCCGGCTCCAAACCCGAATAATAGTGCAGCTCCCACATCAAAGGATTGCCCCATTTTCCGAAGCGATGTACAAGCCCCTCCAGGCAAGTAATGCTGTTCTATCATTAAAGTATTGATACCTTTATTCGATAATAGTGCGGCAGCTGTAAGCCCGCCTATTCCTGCACCTACTATGATACAATCGTATTTATCCTTAATTACGGCATTATTTAGTATCTTCAATTTTACTCAGCCAATATATTTTTTTACTTACAAAGTTAATAAAAAATACATATTAAATTATTCTATGAGAAAAATTCCAAAGTGTTCGGTGCAATTGAGTGGAAATCCTTGAAAATATTTACCAAATTCAAAGTGAAACGCCGTTTCGCTATCGATTGAATAATTATTTTATTGACGATGAGAAAACGTGTCTTATTGATAGCAATGCAGAAGAAGTCCCTTATAGTCTTATTCAAGGATTAAAAACAATTGGAAAAACCTTAGACCAAATAGATTATGTTTTAATATCGCATCTCCATTTTGAACATATCCGCTCTCTCGCCTATATTAAGGAACATGCTCCGCACTGCCTAATTTTAACGAGTCCTTGGAATGCCGATTATCTGGCAAATTTTGAAAATAATACGAAACTAGCGTTTCAAAAGAATGCCAAAGAGTTGCAAGAATTCCCTGGTGTCTTTGAGTTCTATCATAATTTATTTTCACCTATCAAATCTGTGCAAGTAGGGGTAGTTAGAGAAGGTGATTCAATATCATTGGGCAATCATATCATACGCATACTCGAAACTCCAGGCCATTGTGCCGAGGAAATTTCGTTCTATTGCGAAGAAAAACACATACTATTTTCCTCCGATTTCATTGTGGGCGATAATCTTGAAACTTGGATTGCTACCAACCCAGTCCATAATAATTATGATGGCAATAGACGAACATACTTGAAAAGTCTTCAAAAAATAACTCTTCTTAAAGATAAAATTGACTTCATCTTCCCCGCCCATGGATCGATTATCGACCAGCCGAAGGCAAAGATTGAAAGCCTATTATCGATGGCTCCTAAAATACCTGAAACCGTTTTAAATATTTTAAAAACAGGTCCAAAAACCCTTCCTGAACTGATCGACCTCTACCATAATAAAAAATTTGAAAGGAACAGAAATTTCTATAATGCGAGCCGAATGATGAGAGCCCTGCTAAGTTATTTATTAGAAGAAGGATGTATTAGACAAAAAGGCTCCCAATATTATTTAGGGGAAAAATAATTCAATAATTTTAAAATATACACTGCATTATTAACCAAAATTGAAGAAGGTAAATTGGATTGAATCTGCAAAATTTTCGGAGAAAAATATCTATCTTTGGTATATTGGGGAATGTTCAATTTGTTATCCTTTCGACGATTGCTATGTTTTTTTATCCAGGTGGCTATTTATTCGATCACTCCACATCAGGGTATATATTTTGGTTGAATACCATCAGCGAACTGGGGCAAACTGTCACCTATTCAGGTGAACCAAATACCGTGTCCATGATTCTGTTTGTCTGTTTCTTTCTAGTATGGGCGGTGGCTATCATAGCATTTTTTGCAGTATTCCCTTCATTCTTCACTAAATCGCGAATTGCAAAATGGGTGAGTATCATTGGAAGTGCCTTTGCACTTATTAGTGGTGGTGCGACATTTGGTGTTGTTCTGCCGATGAATCTCTATGGTTCTATTCACTTTATTTGCTCAATGATTATGTATATTGCTATCTTGCTGTCACAAATTTTTAGCGCCATCGCCATATTCTTATCAAAGCGATTTCCCAAGAAATATGGGGTTTTTTTGCTAATATCGGCACTTATAATAATAATCTTTATTTTCATTTTTATTCATTTTCTCGCTGCACCAATTATGGAGATTTATGTTATGGGGCAAAAGGTGATTACTTATGCGATTCTTACTGCAATTGGGGCGACGGCTTATGGCGCGCGGAAATTAAGCGCAAAAACAACCGCTTAGTTATCCAAACATTTAATTTACTACGAGTTTTTTCGAATAATTTTGGATTTTAACCACTCTAATCTAGCGGTACTACCCTGTTCAATGATGGGTTTTTCAATTAACCAGTAAGAAATACTCGAAAGAATCATAACTACACAAAAGGTAAGAAGAATGCAGACTAATAATGCAATATATCCCGATTCACCGTATAAACCATAATAAATAGTGTTATATATTCCAGAATCGAAAAATATTGCCGCCACCACTGGATGAATTAAATAGATGCTATAACTTCTAACGCCGAGGAATTTAGTTACCCGATTAACAAAAATTTTGGATGGATAAAGAAGCAGACCGATTGTTAAGCAACTAAAAGCGAGCCCCCATGCATAATATTTTGCATTAACATAGGGGATCTGAGCAAGTAATGAATACAAGCCAAATTGCCACATAAGCATACATGCCAGAAGAATTCCAAAGATGATCAACCCTAATCCTGCTATCTTTATTAGCCGTTTTTTAAGGAGGGCTTCTTTATCAAATATCCTTTTTATCAATAAAAAGCATAAAATTCCCATAAAGAAAAAGGGCAGTTGCGTTATCATTGCTCTTTCGGGATAAAATATGGGAAGCCCAAAACCACTTATGTAATAATAATAGGCGCTCGATAAAAATAAAAGTCCGACGACCAATACTATCGCATATCTAATTCGCCGCACTGTAGAAATTAAAATTGGAAAAATAAAATAGAAGAGAAAGAGGTTACCAATACTCCAACCTGCGATTACTAAACTCATGTTCATCTCTGGAATTAAATTGAATAAAAAAGTGAAATTAAAGAGATAATCCTCAAAACTTGCCGGAATATACAGGAGACTTGTACTATTGTAATAAAAATAAATACGCCACACCAGAATCATAATATAAAATAAGGGTGCTATTCTCAAAAAACGACGGATAATGAATTTTTTGATATCCTTATGATCATTTAAACGATTGAAGTAACTGTAAGACAACGAAAAGGCGCTTAACAAAAAAAATAATTGCACACCCAAGTAAAAGTATTGTAATATGACGAACAACTTAGCATTTTCATTTGGTGGTGAGACATTTGCAAAGGCGAGAGTAGTATGGTATATTAAAATCATCAAAGCCCCCATAGCCCGGAGCGTATCAAGACTCGCCATCCGTTCTCTCATTTTTGTCCCACTAAGTGACATGATAATAACCTCTTATTTTAAGAAGTTTATACTATCCGATAAAAGTAAGAATAGTTCAATTTTGGTTTATAAAAATGCTTCGATTATGAGCCAGATTTAGAAAATGGAGAGTAATACCCGTTTAATTGCAGTACTTATTAGACGAAGGGTATATTGGACAGAAAGACGCCCAATATTATTTAAGGAAATAAGGAATTAATCAATTCAAGAGGGGCTCGGGCAATTTTCTATTTCGTTATATTTTATAAATTTACTAAATAAAAAAGTTCCAAAAATAATGAGACAAATTGTCAAGGTTGCTGAAACGAGTGGAATATAAACAGAAGCAGGTTGATATCGTGGGTCTATAAACGTAGAAATAATACCAAAAAGACCGAGAAACCATCCAAAAACGCCAAGAATAAATCCAACTTTTCCTAGTATTGTATTCTTTATTGAAACAAAGGAAATAATATTCAGTATGAAACTGGGGATTAAGAATAGCAACCCAAAGAAAATAATCGTTCCTCCTAGAGTTAGGAGGAATATTGTATCACGAAAGACAATGCAAAAACATAGATTTAGGCAAAAATAAAAGTTATCATAATCTGTATAGGGCAAAAATAAAAAGATCCACTGGAGTATCATTAATACTATATAAGCTATTTTCAAGCCGATAGTTGTATTATTTTTTGTCAGAGTTTTGCCTCTAGAAAATAAAATCAAGGAACTACCCCCACTTAACTTCTGATAATCTTAAAACGGTAAGAGCGAGAACTATTTGGATCCGCCGGCCAACATATAGAGGAGAAACGCGATAACAGACATAAAAAGATAAAATTGGATCATCCCATAATCTAAAAATCCCAAGGTAACAGTGCCTTCGGTCGTTATAACTTCTTGTGGAACTAACGCGATTGTGGCATAAGTAAAATAGATGGTGATCGCCGCACATAGTCCCAAAAAAATAAGCTGTAATACGTTAAATTTCATGGTAAATCGCAAGTGTATTTTTTAAGAATAGTTCAATTTTGGTTTATAAAAATTCTTCGAATATGATATTTTGATATGAAAAATGAATTAAGATCATGCGTCCCTCAAAAGGGATATCAACCCTTTTTTTGTTGAGTTGCGAGATTAGACTTAATATTGTTAAGAACTGGGTTTAGTTGGAAGGATAGTTATGCGATCCACAATTGAAATAGTGGGTACACTGGGCATAGAACTGTAGGCGATCAGCTCAAACTTGCTATATTGATTCAGATTCTTCAGCAACGTTTCCTTTTCATCGGCAACCCATTTATCTAATAGATTTGCTTTTTTCATTTCTGAAACAAAGAGACAATCCCCGAGGTGGATGATGAGTTCATTTGTAGCAGGTAGAAAATCGAACGTTAATGGCCAATTCAAACAATCCAATGGTTTCACTTCTTGAATCGTGCACGCTTTATCTTTCCCAAGAAATAGACAGGTCCCGTCTCGTTTTTTAGAAATTAAATAGGTTTTCACTCCAGTTGCAGTATCCGATTTAAAAACCTGAAACATGTCCTTTTCCTTGACTGGTAGCTTATTAGCTTTCAGGTAGGCCAGTATTTTCGTCCGCTCCCTCTCGGTTGCAAACGCGAAAAAGGGTTTGGTACAACACATTGTATTTTGGCAGATTTGACAAATTTTTAAAAAAGCCATATGTTCACATTCCAAAATTTAAAAAGAATCCGATCCATTTGTAAAAATCCTACATCTCTTCATAAAAAAGTATAGGGAGACAATTTAGGATGCTTTTTTTTGTTTACAGGTTTTTTTTCAGTGATTCATAATTCGCGGGGAGGGGTAATTTATGCCGGATAAGGGCGTTCATAAGGATTATATTAATGAAATCAGGGTAATTAATATTTTGGAGATTAACTAGTTTGGCAAAATTACTATTTTTTCCAAGGAAAGGCATGGGATTGATTTCAGTGAGATAGGGCGTTGTAGAATTTTCCAAGAAAATCGTGAATTGACCGTAATCAGACCCATGAATGCTCTTAAAAGACTTTTTACATATTTCTGCAATACGGTGTGATATGTCCGGATTCATTTCGGGAGGCATAATAAGGAAGAATTTCTGACACTCAGTTCCTAATAAGAATGCTTGCAGTAAATTAGAAGATGAGTGAGGATCCAAATTAGGCATAATAGGCACGCGATCGTATTTTAGGATGGGGTGCAGCATTTCAGGATTGTTGCATAATTCAGCGGCAAAAACATTTGGACCAATTATAGGTATATTCAATAATTCACAAATAGCAGAAATAGACCTGTTAATGGCGGCTTTTCCTTGATTACGCGCTAAATTGAAGGCGATATCTGCCGAATTTTTTTTTAAATGGAGGACCAATTCCTTAGTCGCCTTAAATACAGTAATTGTGTTCCCATAGGATTCGAGCGCAGTCTTTATCTCAGACACTTCACCCTGACTTTTGGGATTAAACGGATGATAAATCAAGGCAATAGTATAGCTTTTTATTCTACTCACCCAATCTCTTCAGATTTATGTGTAATTTTTTCAGATAGCGAATTTAATTGTACTCCAGTGGTGGTTATCTCCTCGGGAGGAAATCGATATTCAAAAATGTTACCGGCATAGTTCTTTAAGAGAACATGATCGTTGGTCAATTCCACGACCGGATCCGGAGCTAGGGCGACTTTTCCGCCGCCTCCAGGAACATCGATCACGAAATGAGGCACAGCCAGCCCAGAAGTGTGTCCTTGTAAGGCAGCGATTATCTTCAAACCCATGCTAATCGGTGTTCTAAAATGATTAGAACCCTTGACATAATCTGCTTGAAAAATATAATAGGGTTTTACTCGCATTCGAAGTAATTTTTGATTTAATTCCTTAAAGATGAGGGGATTATCATTAATTCCCTTGAGTAAAACGCTTTGATTGCCTAGAGGAATTCCCGCATCAGCAAGCATTGCGCATGCTCTTTTTGCCTCTTTAGTTATTTCATTGGGATGATTAAAATGCGTATTGATGTATAAGGGATGATATTTTTTTAAGATATTACATAGTCCTTTGGTAATTCTTTGGGGTAAGGTGCAGGGCGTCCTGGTTCCTATTCGGATTATTTCTAGATGTGGTATTTCTCGTAACTTTGTAAGAATAGAATCGATCTGGGAATCTGAAAGTAAGAAGGGGTCACCACCAGATAAGATCGCGTCTCGTACTTCAGGGTGATTTGCAATATAGTCAATTCCCTGACGAATTTGATTCATAGAAATCTGTAATTTTTCGGTTCCGACCTTTCTTTTCCGAGTGCAGAATCGGCAGTACATAGCACATTGGGAAGAGATGAGCAATAATACTCTATCTGGATAGCGGTGAGTTAGCCCGGGGCAAGGTGAATCGCGTTCTTCGCAGAGAGGATCTTCCAATCCTTCAATATCAAAGAGTTCATTGATGTCCGGTATGCATTGTTTGAAAATTGGATCCCTTTTGTCTTTATTTTTAATGATGCTCAGGTAGTAGGGATTTATTCGCATAGGATATCTTTGGATTACCGTCTTGCACTCTTCAATTTCGTCTTCGGTTAGAAGATCATTTAGTTTTTCTGGAGAAGTTATGCTATTTTTTAAGATTTTTTCCCAATTATTTTCCATCATCTTTTAACAATCCTAATCTTTTGAATCCTTCGCTTAATAATCGAATAACAAATCCATTATAATCATACCCGGCAGCTCTGGATGCTTTAATCATAGAATGATTTACTTCGGGGGAGTAAGACATCCCGGGAATTGGATTAATTTCAAGCACATAGGGAATTTCGTTATCGTTTTTATTCATACGCATATCGACCCGCCCAAAATCCTGGGCTTTTACGGCTTGATAGGCCCTTAATGCCGTCGCTTGAAGTTTTTTTTCTTGTTCAGGGGTGATATTTGCAGGACACACAGTTGAGTTCGGATCATCCCAGATTGTTTTTACTTCATAGGAACAAAATGGTTTAGCCTCGGGCGGAAGACCTTCAAAACTGATTTCAACGGGCGGCAAAATTTCATAGGGCTCTTTATTTCCAATTACGGTAACGGTAAATTCACGTCCATCAATGAATTCTTCGATTATGGCAGGTTGTTTGTAATCCCGTAAAACTCGTTCAACGATTTTATTTAAAGACTCCTTATTTTCCACGACCGAATCATTGAAAATTCCTTTGGAGGTTCCCTCATGAATCGGTTTGATGATAATTGGAAAGTTCAAATCGAGGTCGTTCAATTCTTCCAGTTTTTCAATGATTTGAAATCGGGCTGTTGGAATACCCAGTACGGCCCAGATTTTTTTGGCAGTCGCCTTGTCCAGTTTAATAGCAAGACAGGAAGAATCTGATCCGACATAATGTATGCCCAAGAACTCGAAAATCGCAGGAAAGATAGCTTCTCGGTCTTCAGTATTTTGGAATCCTTCGGCAATATTAAAAATAACGTCCAATTTTTTCTGCAAATTGAACAACTTAGGGAGGGCGGTTTCATCCGCTTCAATGGAGATTACCTGGTAGCCGGTACTCTCTAATGCTAATTTAATATGCTCAATAGTGTCAGGCGAATCAAATTCCGCGTATTTATCTAGCGATTCGCCTTCCATCGGTTGCTTTTCTACATTATAAGTAAAACCAACAATTAACTTATTATCGTCGTCGTCGGTTATCGTCGGTTCCTTCATTATAATTAATTCAAAATTAGCCTTTAATTGATTTTCTTTTATTTTCTTGATTTTTTGTATTAGTTATTTTCTTGAAATTTATAAATTTTTTGTTTTGATCAACATTTATGACCCGACTTAGTGAACAACATTAGTTTATAAAATTCTTTGTTTTAATCAACGTTAATAAACAAGGTTAATTACTAATGTTGCTTTACCAAAAAAATGGAAAGCGGATATCTCATAACATACTATACTTAATAGTGAAATACATTCCATAGTTTTTATTTTTACAAAATTTAATTTATTTTATTTATTAAATTTACTATTAAATGCAAAATCTCTTTTATTTTTCAAATTAATTTTTTTTCTAAATGCCGACTTTTCAAATTTACGCGTTATTCGATGGTTAAATTGCATCTTAGAAAGATTAATAAAGAATATTGGTAGATAATATTAAACAACATATTTCAAAAGCACAAGAGTGTATCAATAATTGGCTATCCCTAAAAACTCAGACATACGACAGAAAATTCTATTGCTTTTAAAGAGCTATACCTTATCAACCCGGGAAATTAGTGAAGAAATTGGCGCAACCTACGCGACTACTCTAAAATATTTAGAGATCCTTCATGCGAGCTCATTGATTGAAAATAAGGTATATGGGAAAACAAAGGTCTGGTCCCTGAAAAGAATTAATCCCTTTGATTTAGAGATTAATAATTTCTTATACCTGTTTTCTAAAACCTTATGGAAAGAATCCCAAAATTATCAGCGCCTAGAAGAGATGCTGAATGCCTTTTACTCCAATTTAGTCAAACTGAATGAAGATAATTTGAAAAAGTTGGATAATATTGAACTCATTAAACGTTATCTTGAATTGGAAAAAGATATGAAATGGAAAGACATTGAAGGCTATGACATTATAGAAAACCAAAATTCTAACATTCAAATTAAAATTTTTGATTGTAATTATAAATTTGGCTATTGCGCTAATTTATTTGATGAAAATATCAAGATTTTTTGTGTTATGGGGCAAAAATTCCTGTGCTTACTGAATTATATGCTGAAACAACCGTTTCACTCTGACCTTAAAGAATTTTCCATTGATCCGAACTTCTGTATTGTCCAGGTAAATAAATCGCCTACTTAAAAAAGGAAAAAAAAAGAGATTTTATTCTAATAGTTTAGACTGCGAGTTTAATATCACCTTTGACGATGGTCTTGCGCTTGGCGTGTTTGGCTAATTCTAAAGCTTTCTTCGTGATTCCGAGAGCTAGATCGTTCAAATATTCTTGCAAGGAAAGAACTGCAGCCAAGGCTACGATTGAGGCATTACCTTCATTCTTCATTAATCGTCGCAGTGCTGTTTTCGTTACAACCATTTTGGGACCTGCCATTTTTTCTCCCTCAAATATTTAATTTTTTTTACCATTTTTTTTGATAGAATTTTAGATAGATCTCAATAGAAATCTACTGATTGATTTAAGGCGTTAATGATATAAAAAGGTAATCCTTTTTAGTCGAATATCGGGGTTAAATTTTGATCCAACTGTAGGTTCGGGATCAAGATTTTTCACCCTTGAATTATTGGAAGTCATATATTGGTATCTTCCCTATCCCCTAGAGTTCTTCAACACTTTTAATGAATTTTTTTTTGAATGTACCTTAAGAAGTATTTATATCGACTTTAAAGATTCGATATCAAATTGAATGATTTGAACCGTTTTAACCCACTTTTAATAGTCAAAATTGGTTATAATAATCAGAATTGACAATTAAATTCAATAAGAGTGGATAGTGTAAAATTCATCTTTAATCACATACTATTTAACCAGATTTGTGCACTCATGAATGATTTCCTTAATATATCCTCTTTTTAGGGGTAAAAAACTTTAATAGTCGGATTATAGTATCGTAATTCAAATGTCAACGAGGGACTTCCCGCCAGTCGATTTGCGCGAATATGCAACGGAAATTCGAAAAGTATTTGCGATTGAAGAATTCGAGACCATTGACTTCAAAGATTTTGAAGAGATTCCCTCAGAAATAGAGCGGCGTCGTGCAGTATTGAAATATTTCATTCCAGATGTGTTCCGGCTGGGTTCGCGATACGATCGGCGGGCGGATTTAATCGATGCGTGCATTTTTTATTTAGAATATCCTAAATACCAAGGAGGGCGGCGGATCAACCTCTTAAAGCACTGGACAGAACGAGCGGGGTTTAGCAAACGGTTTCGCATGAGGGATGTGGAGGAAGATGCGTATGGGTATATGGCCTACCATCCAATTAATTTTACCATAGTAAATCTAGACCATCCAGGCGATTTCCTGCCCCGGCTGGTCCGTTATATTCGATCGTTCAAGGGACGTAAGCATAAATTAGACAACAATGATTATTTTCTTATCTTTGCAGGCGTCTATCACTCCTATGTCCCTCGAGTGGTAATAACACCTAAGATGAACCAATTTCTCAGAATCTTGCAACAGGAGGTTGAAAAGCCAATACAGGACGATGCCATTGATATACCGGGGCTAATGCAACAGCAGGGGTTCAAAAGTGTAGCTGATTTTTATGCACAGTACAATGCGATGGGTCCCCAAATATTCCCTGTTTATGAGCAGGGCGTCTTTGGATTGAATAAATATGTGATTAGATGTCCGTTTCCGCACCATTTTAAAGTTAAATATTTAAAGGAAAAGCTAATATTCCAGCATTTTTTAGTTGGGGGGGAGCAATATATTCAACAGATTTTTCTTGATATCCCCGTTAATATGAGTTATAAGTCGCTCTATCGCCGGTTTGCCCAGGATACCCAGATCTGGCGTTGGACCTTTATCCCTTCATTACACCAATCTTTCTTGCGGTATTTCGATCCTCTCCAGGAGGATTGGACCGTCTCTTGGGGTGCCGTGGTAGAGGAGTGGAAGATCTGGCTGCAGCATCGAGATGAATTCGATTATCCCTTCAAAGTCGAGTACGAGGATCTAGACCCTTCTTTTAATCTCCTAAAAATATGTCAACTATTAATGTTGAATGGAAATATATCCAACAAAACAATAAGCGACAAAACTAAAATACCCCCCGAAGAAGTTAAGAAAATCCGATATAAGTTAGATAAGCATGCATTTGTTTGCCGGCACATTTTCATAAATCATGCAAATCTATTAGAGTGGCTGTTGATCGAAATAGACGGGCAGGAGCAATGGAAACACCTTATTCTTAAAAAAGTCGGCGAAATCTTTCCATATCATTATCTTCTTCGATTAGAGAATATGGTCAATGGTGAAGTATGTCTTGGAGGGTTTTATCATCACCCCCCTAGTCTAGGCGTGGCGCTTTTGAAGTATTTCACTCAAACGTTTGATGAAGCTTTACAAGGTGCGTATTGCTTTCATAAATTGGTAGCCCGTCCTCTAATCGCTGAATATGATTTGGCTGAGAGTTACTTTGATCCCCATTCAGAATCCTGGATCTGGGATGCTGATGATTTTGATATTCAACCTATTAATTTACAATCGAAATCAAGATCAATCTAGAGGAGGGTTTCTCTTTTGTTACATCGGATTAACTAAATTATTGAATAAAAAAAAATTAAATAAAGAGAATCAGAGGAAGCGTAGTAGCAATGTAACAAGGATGAAGGCGAGGGGGACGATAACGAGGAGAACATCGGTGGTCCTAGATTTCGGCGGTTGCGGGTAGAAAGTCTTGGCGATCTCTTCCATGCGGATTTTTCGGAGGGGGTAGAGGCGGAAGAGCGTTAACCCGAGCGAAATGAAATAGATCATCGAGATGGTGAAGAATCCCGAAATCATGATCCCGATCAGCCGCCCGAAATTGTTCATCGTGAAGAAGAGGGCGACCATGGTGCCGGCGACCTTCGGATCGGACAGGTCATAAAAGAGCCCGATGTAGGTGACGAAGCTCAAGCCGGTAACGAGGCTGAACACCCCATAAAGCCACAGGAAAGCCGTGTAGGTGAGGCTATTCGTCGCCGTGAGGTACCCTAATATTCCGATAGGAACGGTGTAGATTAAGGCGATGATACTGAGCAAGCGCGTTTTCTGGATGCGGTCAATGAAGAAATAGCCGAGGAAGGCAATGGCGTTGCCGATGAGCCCGATGTAGAATAGGTCTGCAACCACGGTCTGGATGGACACCCCGATGGTCCCCACGAGGTAGGGTTCCAGCGTCAGCTCCAAGAGTCCCCCGTCAATGTTGAGAATGAAAGCAAAGAGGAGCCCCCATTTGACAAAGGGGTGGGTCAGCCCTTGGCGGATGCCCTCGCCGAAACTAATTTGCGGCACTTCTTCCTTGGTAGGTTCTTTGAGGAAAAGGACGATCCCAAGGGGAATAATGGAAATGAGGGCGAAGATGATCAAGGTCAGTTTGAGGTTGGTCATCAACAGGGGAATGAATTGCGTGACAATGAACCCGCCGACAAAGGTTCCGAAGAACACCATGAGACTCGCTTGGGTGCGCCCCTGCTGGCTTTGGAGGCTGGGGGCGTCTACGGAGAGGGCACTGGTCATAATATCCATGATCGCTACGCCGAGGGTCTGGAAGAACCAGATGGTGAAAAAGAGCGTGAAGAAGAGGGCGGGATTGAGCGAGAGGAAGGGGAGGAGGACGAGATTGAGGATCCCCCCGATGATGATGTACCCTTTCCGCTTGCCGCGGATGAAGGGGATGGGGAATTTATCCGATATGGGGCCGATGAAGAACTTCATGGTCATGGGAATCAGGCTTAAGCCGCCCACAAAGCCATAGACGCGGGGATCGATGCCGTAGTAGGGGAAAATCGCCGGGAAGTAGGAGAGGGTAACCGTGTAGACAATCATTTCTACCATATAAACCGTAAAGATAATAGCATATAGATACAATCTATTGTTGATACCTATTCGATAAACCATTGGTTTTATTCCTCATTGGAAGGTTTGTTAATTAGATCGATAACTTATCCTTAAAACTGTTGTGCTTAAAGTTAAGCATTAAATATTTTGAACAGATTCTTTAGCGATTTAATCTAATCCGATTCTAACTATATTGTAATTTATTTTATATTTTGTGTATTTTATTAGATTTTTAGTCTTAATCTGTCTAAACTTAAAGAATAATAAGTTAAATAGATCCAGAAGGAACGGACGCGGGGTGTAATGGGCACCCTGAAAAATCAAAATTAAACGGGATTGAGTAAAAGTTAGTTTATATAGAAAGGGGGTTGTATTTTTATATCAGTGTACCTGTCATCCCACCGCGTCCTCCTACAGGGGTCCTTGCCGGAGATGCATAGGCTGCCCGCACCGCCGACATGGTTTCGTGCGAGTCAGATACAACGCGATTTCCAAAATATTATAAAGCATCGCATTGCCGCACGAACATTTCCACACTTTTGTTATGTGAAATTCCTCCTATAGTCCATTGCTTTTCACCATCTCATAATCCGCAACCGGCTTTCGAATCTCCATCTTTTTCGTCATGTAGCCGATATACCGCAGGAAGCCCTCGACGAGTCCCTCACGGTACTGCTTCCGATGCACCCGTTCATCCGTGGTGCGGAGGATTTGCCCTAGCGTCTCTTCGATGATCTGGGCTTGGTAGCCTAGGTTCTCCCATAGGCTTCCTAGTTGATCCTCGTAGCGGGCGAGGAATGCCGCGGAGTAATCATGACTTTGGACCGCCTCCGCAACCGTTCGCCCAGCTTCCAGCCCCGCCTTGACCGCGTAGAAGATGCCTTCGCCGGACAGGGGTGAGACCATGCCCGCGGCATCGCCTGCCACCAGCAATCCACCCCTGTAAGTCGGGCGAAACGCGGGATAGGGGCTCCATGGGATATAAGCCCCGCTTTTCTTGACGATCTGCCCGCCTTCCAGGAACGGTGCGGCCGCTGGGAGTTTCATTAAATAGGTTAAATAGGTCATCGGGTGTTGCGTGAGCAAGCCGCAGTAGGTCCCCATGCCTACGGTTAGGATCCCGTCTTTGGGGAAGATCCAGCCGTAGCCCAAGGGGGCGATTTCTTTCCCAGTAAAAAATAAATATGAGGAATGAAATGGTTTGCCGAATCGTTCTGCGATACGATCGTTATCCAGCGCAATTTCCGCTCCGGCGCAAAATGCTTGGTGCAACCGCCAGGGGCGCGTGGCGAACCATTGGTCCCACAACCCCGCCAGCCGGGCTATGCGGGAGTAGACCCCATCGCATGCAATCGTGAGGTCGGCGTAAATCCGTTCTCCGGTATCGGTGATAACGCCCGTAATATGATTATTATTTTTCATGACTTCGCGGATGTGCACGCCCTCGCGCAGTTCCACTCCCGCGGCGACGGCTTCCCGCGCCAAATAGTGGTCAAACTTATCCCGCGAAACGCCATAGTGCATGCCCGCAGGGAAGACTTGCGCTTTATACAGGGGCGGTGCATAGAACGCGATTTTGGTATACTTGCGCTCTAAAAGATCGTTCGGGATATGGAGCGTGCGGATCACCCACTCCGCTACACCTCCCCCACAGAGCTTGAACCGGGGGAGCGTATCTTTTTCGAGGAGCACGGTCCTGGCTCCGCCTTCTGCGGCTTTCCGGGCGGCAACGCTGCCCGCGGGACCCGCCCCCACGACGATTACATCATATTTCTCAGTCATATTGCATCCAACCTTATCCATTTATTTTATTTAGTGTAGAAACAGGTTCGCGATTTTCATCCCACGTTCGGTCAGGTGAATATCAGTCAAGGCGGGCATCTGTCGCGTCCAGGTCATGACGATCGCATCCTCACGCTTCTCCCCAATCAAATCCCACCCAGGAATGTACCCCGTTGGCTGGAAGCCGAGATCCACAAAGACCTGCTGCAAGTCCGGGCGGAACGCCGAGACGTAGCACTCCATATATGATAAATGCGGATTCAGAGAGAGTCGCACATTCCGTAAGAGCGTTTTCAATGTTATAGCATCGATATCTGGGGAGAACGATGTATTTTCGGCGACCTGCGTGCGCGGATTGATGAGGAACTTCAGCTCTTTATTATTGGCGCGATAGGTGCAGTAACAGTAGTCGTAGCGGTCCGTAGTAATGTACCCCTTCACCTCATAACCATTCGCCGTGATTATCGGTGAGGACACGGCGACCACGGGATCGAGGCGGTATTGCTGCCGCATCACCTCGAAGATCGGCAGTACTTCGCGGATCAGTTGCGGATCGGGGCGCCGGTTCTTCAAGGTATTCATCGAGTAGAGGACCATCAGCAGATCAGATTCTCGTTTCTCCAGGAAGAAATCTTTGTTCGGGAGTAACCCCACGGGGCGCAACCCGGAATCCTCGGCGATCTTCTGCGACTTGTTGTGGGCCGTCCGACTCTCCGTCCAGAAAATTTTGATCTGCCCTTGGCAGCTCTGAATGATCTCCCGAAAGGCATTCACGAGGATGTAGCCCCCTAAGCCGCACCCCTGATATTTCGGATCAATCATGACCCCGCGCACGTAGGCGCGCTGGTTCTCGCGGTTCAACAGCACGATGCCGGAGCCAATGACCCGCCCGGTCAAGGTATCGGTCACGACCTTCCAAATGGTGTCCGGGTGCTTTGCGGTCGCATCCACCCATTCCGGGTCCAGCGTCTCAGGGTAGGGATAGCTCCGCTGATGGATGAAATCCGCCGCGCTGATCTGATACGTCTCCCGGTATAACCGGATAATCCCCTCGGCTTCATAGCCGTGGTAGTCATCTATCTTCGCGTGTTCCTTCAAGTTGAATACGGGAACTTCGCATAATTCAGTTTTTGCCATATAATCTCACCTTTCTTTATTCTTTTCTCTTCATTTTTTGCGCACCTGGGACGTAACGTAACGTAGCATACATCCTGCTGCGCATTCCCCTAATACCGCTTAAACTCTAG
>CAYGYC010000052.1:0-17832 GCA_964353755.1 uncultured archaeon
TAATGATTCATTTATAGTGGTGGCACTCGTCATGATGTTTTCTGATGTTCTTTTAATGTCCTCGGTGGATTTACCTAACGATTCAGAAATGTTTTGACTTGTTTTATCCAAACTCCCCACTAAGTTATCTCCCAAATGATTCAAATCATTGGTTATTTTGTTGATTTTCTCCATGAGTTTTGAAATAATCGGAATTCTCATAATACTATAATTGATTATCCTTAATCATAAATCTTTTTGTTTTTTTTTATTGAATAATTTATATCTACAAAATAAACATGGCGGGATTTTATAGAGTTCAAGTTTTTTTACTTTTTAGGAGGCGAAATGATTGAAAATTTTCAGTATTCTGAGGGAATTAATGTTTCATTTTTATCCTTAAAATGGTATCAATCACATCCAAATTTTTTCTCGGAAGCGTGAGGATAAGTTCCTGTGCACCTTTTTGGAAGGTAATTTCTTGGGTTTGGGGTTCTAAAATGACTTTTTCAAGAGTATCCCAGTTTTTTCGAGAGAATTTAAGTATTAGATCCTGTTTTGGAGTTCCATAGAGGTAGATTAAATGAAGGAGTGGATCATTCTCATAGATACACCCAATAGTTTTGAGATATTTTTCTTTGACAATTATCCCCGGTACTTTTTGACCCTTGTAGGGCATCGGAATGGCTTCTTGAAATAGGGCTCTTCTTTTTTTATACCATTGCCCGAATGCTTCTAGATGTTTAGCAGGTCCTGTATATAGAAGGCCATTCATTTGAGAGGGCATGCCAAAACACGCTTTCCCTCCACTGGCCATGATAATGGCAGCAATGCGAGCGGCTTCATGCGGATCAGGACGCGGTAAGAAATTATCCCACGCATTCGCAGCAGGCCCGATAAGCTCCCAAGGGGTCTTTTTCTGTCGATATTTATTTCCCTTGCTCCACGCAGACTTGACATCATGAGCTTCGGCGGCAGTATAATGTGCCCATTTTAACATAGAGTCAATACTACTATTGAATGTGAGGACAACGTTGGGATAATACTTTTCCATAAAGGCCATTATCAGGGGGGCAGAATTCTCGAGAGAATACATCCACCAATCCATCCACATCCCATCGGGTTTATACTGTTGAATCAGCTCGATTAACTGCCGGAACATATAGATTTCATATATTCTGGGATCATTTGTAAAAGGAGTAAACCGGAAATGGTCAAACCATTTCGCACTCTTATCTTTAGGGTATTTTCGAAAAATCCGGTTAAGTTTAAAAACCATCCCTCCGATAAGGGCAAAGATAAATGAAAACCCTTGAATTAGGATTTTAGTTCTTGTTCGGAGCATAAAGAACGAAGGAGTGGAAGTTCTTAATGGTTGAATAGCATCAAATTGCGGATTATGATCAAAAATACTAGAGTAATAAAAGAGAAACGGAATCCCTGCCTTCCGGCTTTCTTCAGCGAAAATCTGAGTGTAATCCACAGGGGTTTTCCAGTTTGTATATTTTGTATTAAAATAGCAAATGCCATCATGCCATTTTACTTCAAAAATGTGATAATCGACCCCTACACTCTTTGAAAATTCAACCCAGTCCTTCATCTTACACAGTGGGCCATTGAATTTTAGATTCTTGTTTTCATCCATCATTGAAGCGTTGAATTTCTCATAATTTCTGTTCCATCGCCAGCCAGGTCGGGCTTCTATCTGATATTGAATCCCAAATCCTGGTTTTTCCCACCACATTTTCTTATTCGCCATTCTCTATAACCTTTTATGTAATTATCGTTAAATACGGAAATTCTTGTTGAAGATATTTTTAAGAGTTTTCTTACTTTCTTAGTTAACTGGTCTCATCGGTATGTGACCGTAAAATTGCCCATACTCGTTGACAGCGTGGACATTTGTGGTAATCCTGGAGGGGATCTGGAGTTTTCGGAATGATAAATTTCCATTGGCTTTTGCTTAATTCCTCATATTTATCTAGTTTATCCTGGCACTTTGGACATGTAAGTTCGAGGGGAACTTTCCCCCATTTCACCTTCATTTTTAAAAGCCCCCATACTCTTCCCATTTAATTTAAAATTGCTTTATGTTCTACCCAATTCGACCTACAATTTCAACCTTGAGGAGTACATTATTATTTTCTTCAGATAAGTTAATTTTATCAATAAAAAGGCGATAATTAGTTTCTATTATTTTTGAGATAGTAGGATCCAAGGATTTTACAGCATTGGTAATTAAAAGTCGCAATATATCCTGCTCTGATAAGCTCACCTTATATTTTTCGCAAATTTTTTTAATAATCTGCCGCTCTGCGGGAGTATAAGCGTATTGAATGAACCCTTGACTATCTACCATCGAGCCGCCTTTCACGCATTCAGCATCCAATTGGCGATAATTAAAGGGATACACAAAGCTCAGCCAGATTTTGAAAATAGAGTGCCCATATTCACCGATGAATGGGGAAATCACATGCTTGCCTTTCTGTAATTTCCATGAGGTCCACCGTGGTGAGAAAGCTTCAATAAATTCAGTGAGAATTAACATACTCCGTTGTGCTTCTTGTAGAAACGCATTTGCCAGTTTTCCCCCTGTTAATTCCAGATTACTTATCCCGATAATCCTATCTAAAAATTGTTCAAACCGCTTCAATACCTGCTCTGCCACGGTGATCACCCTTAGTCCAATTCTTCTAACGTTTTACTATCCCTTTTAATTACAAATCAGTTTAATTACTCAACTTTTTGTTAGTTAGTTAAAATAATTTATGCTAAAAAAAGACAAAATTATAATTTTGTATTTAATGTTTATATAAATATAATATGATGGAGTTGGCGCATTTGAGTGATACAAAGATAAAAGTGGCCATTGTAGGCACGGGGCGCATTTCCACCTTAAATGCCTTAGGCTATTTAAATAATCCCGATGCTGAAATTTATGCGACTTGTGATAGGAATAAGGGAAAAGCGGAGAAGATGGCGAGAGAATGGGGGGCTAAAGTTGTTTATACTTCTTATGAAGAACTCTTAAAAGATAAAAATATTGATCTTGTCGAGATATTAACTCCCCATAAAACACATGCCGCCTTAACCATTGCTGCATGCGAAGCGGGTAAGCATGTGAGTTTGCAGAAACCGCCCACGTTGAGACTGAGCGATATGGATGCGATGATTCGTTCCGCGAAAAAGAACAAGGTCAAGTTCAAAGTGTTTGAGAATTTCCGTTTCCATCCTCCCTATGTTCGTGCGATGGAGTTAATTAAGGCGGGCGTCATTGGGGACGTCTACGTAGTAAATTACCGGATGTGGAATTCTATTTGGGCACTCTCTAGCTGGAAAGTGCCGATTATGACGTGGAAATGGCGTATTGAGGAAGCTAATAACTATCGAATGCCCATGATCTTCGATGATGGGTTTCACAAGCACTCCTGTATTCGGATGTTTTTGGGCAAATCTGTAAAGAGGGTGCAGGCGTGGGTCGGTGGGTATCGTGTTTTCAAAGTGATTAAGACGGATATGCCCGCAGTAATCCTATATAAGACAAAATCATCGGCTAAATATGGAGTATGGAATACTTCGGTAGGTCCAAAACTCCCGATTCGTTCGGATTATTATAGTTGCGATGAATTTGTGGAAATCCAAGGATCAAAAGGTATCATTTACATTAATGGATGCACAGGGAACATGTTTATGGGCTGTGAGTGTGGGGGTCCTGGCAAGCCGGGGCTGTATTGGATCGATTCCAAGGGCGAGTGGCATAGTGATTGCAATATGGAAACAAATTGGAAATGGAGTTTCATTAATAGTACTAAACATTTTATTCAAGCCATAAAAAATGACACCGAGCCCATTCTCTCTGGTGAAGAAGCTCGAGAAATTTTGCAAATTACCCTGGCGATTATAAAATCCGTGCGTTCAAACTCCATGGACGTGCAGGTTAATTCCATTGTCGATGGGATTGATAATCTTGCGGCGGTCCCGCCAGAAGAAATAGAAATCGAAGAGGATTCTTCCGAGGTGAATGAGAGTGAGTGAACTGTATTGGGTAGATGCCCGGGCTGAGGTCCCGCTATCCGAGGTGGCACAAGGACGCGCTTCCTTTTTCCAGTCCGAATTGAGTCTTGTCAATAAAATGAAGCGGCTGATTCAGCAAAGTGGGCTCTTGGATATCGTAGAGAAGGGCGATCATGTGGCGGTGAAAATGCATTGGGGCACGCAATCAACAACACGCACACTGAGAAGTATTTTTATCCGGAAAGTCGTTGAACTCCTCAATGAGAAAAAAGCCCACGTGTTTATCACCGAAAGTGCGGGCTTAGGTATTGTAAATGCCAGAAGCCATGGAATCGGACGGCTTCATCATGCCCAAGAAGCAGGTTACACATTTGAAACATGTCTCGCACCGTTAATCCCTGCCGATGGCTTACACGGGTTTAACTATAAACGCGTCAAGGTCAATGGGCAACAACTCAAAGAAGTCTATATCGCAGAAATGATTGCAGAAGCGGATAAGGTCATCTCCTTGGCCCATGTGAAAGGTCATCCCCGGTCGGGGCTCGGCGCTAGTATCAAGAATCTCGGAGTCGGCTGTGTCGCCAAACCTTCCAAGTTCATGCTTCATTTCTATAATGACTACCCGCAAATCGATCAGGCCAAATGCACCAAATGCGGTAAGTGCCGGGAGGTCTGCCCCGTGAATGGCATTACCGATGGCTATTCCATAATCCCTGAAATTTGCAAAGATCACCGCTGCATTGGTTGTTCTGAAATTTGCCCTGAAAAAGCCGTACTCCTTAAGTGGTGCAATGCCAAAGACACCGCCATTCGCATAGTAGATGCCGCCAAAGCAGTTGTGGATACGGTGGGGAAAGAAAATTTTGGTTTTTTGAATTTTATGTTGGATATTACACCTCTTTGCGACTGTGTGCCGTATAGTGATACCCCCTTTGTCCCGGATCTTGGAATTCTGGCGGGATTCGATCCGCTGGCCATTGATACCGCTAGTTTAGATATGATCAATAAAGCGCAAATTCTTTCGGGCTCGGTCCTCTCCGAACCGTCGGATAACAAATTCGCCTCAATTTTTGCGGATAGCTTTGAAGCCGACCCGTTTAACATCATCGAGGCTGCCAAGAAAATTCGCTTAGGAAATTCGCAATATTCACTTCATAAGATATGAGCGAATGAGTTACTTCAGAGCATTGATTCGTTCAAGCTCAGTAAAAATTTCTTTCATTGGCGGAATATCTTGGAAGAGATCCCCATAGTAGGCATACTGTATTTATCATAATTATCAAATCGACATCGATCCAAGCTTATTCTTGAAAAAATGATTGAATAACTGTATTGATTAGAATTATTATATTGGAAATATAACTTAATTCCATTCCTTAATTCTATAATAATTCTCAAATCTTCAGAATCTATTTTAAATGTGTTTATTAAATCGCCCAATTGCTGTTGCAGAATTTTTTGAGCGCAATCTATCTTTTCAATTCCTAACATTAAAATGAATTCCAAGAACTTTTTAATCGATATAATTCTTCCCGCTTGTCAAGTAAATTTGTCAAAGAGATGGCATCTGGTTCCGCTTCTTCTAGAGTTCCATCTGCAGCATGAGTTAAAAAGAGTTCTGCTGAAGTATAGTTCCACTTTTTTAATATATTATTTATTTTTCCGGTAATTACCTTAAGGCGCGAATCTACTAACTCCTCTAGTAGTTCTTTTTTCACAGAAACTGTTGTCATTTTGTGTACCATCCAATCTCATATTTAATATTCTCAAATTTAATATTCTTATTGATATTCTTAAATTTAATATTCCCTGTTCTATTCAAAAAAAACTAATTTTATTGATTTTCAATAATCAATAAAAGGAAAGAGGGATTTGGTTAACTTTTGGCGAAGTTTTAAGGAATAAAATTTCATTTTGCTTTTCAATTCTATTCCTACCAAATCAATTCGAATCATATTTTTTCAAGGACTCCAAATACCTCTTCATTGGAAGGAATATCACTCATTGAATTGCTGTAATAAGCGTATTGAATGATCCCATTCTTATCGATGATTAATAAGCCGGGCATCCTTCCAAATTTCAGAACTTTCCATTCTTGGTGTAACAATTTGGGTACCTGTTCCGATTCATCATAATATATAGGAAACTTGCCTTTCGCATATTTCTCGTCCAGTTTCTGAGCATTCGCTAATTTATCCGCGGTGATGGGGTAAAGTTCGGTATTCAATTGCGTAAATTTTTCGTATTGCCCTGCTAATCGCACGAGATGCGCTTTACAGTAGGGTCACATTATTCCACGCAATAAAATAACGACTATTTTTTTCCCTAAGAAATCCTTGATACTTTTGGTTTCACCTCTCGAGTTAGGTAAGCTAAATTCCGGGACCTTTGTTCCGATAAGCTTGAATTTGTCTTTCATAATGCCAATTAGCTCGCCTTAGGTTTAAGTCGATGACGGCAAATTTGAGCAACTTTCCAGCAGTAAAGTGTGCAAAGGATGGTAGCAAGATTTTCCCATATCCCAATATATTAGGTTAATTTTCATATCTTAGGTCGTAAAATTCCTATCACTAATCGGAAAAGAAATACAATCGAGGCGTTTATCTGACATTGGAAGAAAATATTATTGAAGTAAGAGAATTGAAGAAAATTTTCAGCCAAGGACAAGTAAAAGTGGAAGCGGTGAAAGGTATTTCATTTTAGGTAAAGAGTGGCGAGATTTTTGGCTTTTTAGGACCAAATGGAGCTGGAAAAACAACCACTCTAAATATGCTTTCTACGCTGCTTTTCCCCACTTCAGGAACTGCAACCATTGCGGGGCATGATATTAATAAGGAGCCAAATCTAGTTCGGAAAAATATAGGAATGGTTTTTCAAGATATCATCTTAGTCTCTGCGGGAATTATCCCTCAAGCAATTTTATTTGTGGGAATTTTTTCAGGTATTTCCATCGTTCAAGATCGCCTGTTCGGTTTCTTTAAAGAAATCATGATTGCGCCCATTTCAAGAACGACCATCACAGTCTGAAAAGCCCTTGGCGGGACTATGGTGGCCTGCATACAGGGATTTATCCTACTGGGACTGACTTCTGCTTTTGGAATTTTCGGGTATGATTATCTTCTCTTATTACGAATACTATTTGCCATTCCCATTATATTATTAATCGGATTTATGACTGTTAGCCTCGGAAATCTTATAGCAACGCGAATGCAAGATTTCCACCAGATGCAATTTTTAATGGCATTTCTGGTTATGCCGATGTTTTTTACATCTGGTGCTATCATTAACTTTACTAATACTCCCTTTTATTCCATTACCTTAATTAATCCTATGACCTATGCTGTGGATGCGATGCGTCATATCATGCTCAGTGGAACACCAACTCTTTCTGTTGGCTTGCCACTTTACGTCGATATTCTGGCCATGGTAGGATTCAGCCTAATCTTCATAATCACCGCGGCATACATATTCCGAAAATCCGAATCCGTTTGAATTGCACTTTTTCCTTCAACCAAAATTATTTATAGAAATACAGAAAATTACTCAGTATGACAGAAGCAAATCAGTCTGTTGATTATGAAGGATTTAAAGGAGCCGGAGGTCCCAATGCACCTCCTTCGCAGAAGCCAAATACGAATCCGACGAGATCACGTCTACTTCTGTTAATTTTATCTCCAATTGAAGTGGCTATTACTTATATTCTCTTCAGTTTTTGGTTCGCTGCATCGGGTGCCCTACTCTCTCATGTTATAGGGGCTTTATGCGCGGGACTAACCCTCGCTATATATGATTGGATAATTGAAGCGTGGGCTTATGTTAAAGGGTTCTGGTTTTGTTATGGCGGGTATCAAAAGATAGGTAGGCTCGATTTCAAACATATCCCCTTTGACATGCTGATAAGTTTCGTTGGTACGGGTTTCTGCTTAGCATTCGTTTCCTATTTTCCAGAACTCTTCCGATTTTGGGGATGGAACTTCTGGCCCATTTCGAATCCTTCGCTGGACCTCTGGCTAATTCCCGGCTTGTTGGTAATATTAGCGCTATTTGGGGCTTTCGGCGATTTCCGTTCCAAACGAGCCGGCGTGTGGATGAATGGCCCAACCTGGTCGTATTGGAAATGTGCTTTTCTTGCGTGGCTGCCCTTATTGACCTCAGGCGTTATTGTGGATCGACTGATCCTGCTCACATGGGCAAACCCAATTTTCTTGGCGCTTACTGTTTTAACGATATTTCTTATCCTAACTATTTTTGTAATTGTTGTAATTAAGAAATATTAGTAATTCAAGGAAATTCCCTTTTCCTTAAGGCACCAGATATTATCCTTTGGATATTTAGAACCGGTTTGGGAACGTAAGCACCGTCCCTTCTCCCAAAATTATCCCATGGGTTTTTGCATATGAACGGACCTCCTCCGTAAAATTCCCATTTTTACTATTAAATAGGAGATATGGGGTTATCTTCCTTGTCATATTATAAAATACTTCAATAGAATCTTTCCTTATTTGATGGTGATAATTCTTTGCTTCAAGTGCCCATAACATCCACCCATCGGATAATTGTCGTTTGGTTTTCTCAGCCACAAGTAAATCAATTTCAAAGCCCCACCCTCCATTATCCTCTGATAATATCTTGATCGAAACTAAAATTTGATCCTCTGATAATATCTTGATCGAAACTAAAATTTGATTTTTATCTTTAAACATATATGCGCTCTTTTTCGACTCGTCAGAAAGCTGATTTTGAGGTAAATCATAAGGGTTCCTAATTAATAAGGGATGAATAAGGGATGAAGCTCGCCGGTATGCTCCTTTATTAAATATAGGATCTCATCTGTGATTTTTTCAGTCCAAAATTCTTTTATTAATCTCTATTAATCGATAATCCCTTGAACTTCCCAAGGGGTCACAAGAAAATTTTCATCTTCATATTTTTCTGATTTGTCAAATTCAACGCCTATTTCATAGATCTTTACACAGGATTATATAAGCCCCATTAATCATAAGCCTTATTAGTAGAAACTGAGATTATAAATCTAATTATTATTAAGTAAGGAAAATATCTAAAAAAAATTGAGGATGGCGGTGTCGCGTGGATCAAGTAGCCAATATCAAGATGCAAATACTTGACAATATTAAATATCTAGAATTTGAAAACGCTTTAAACCTTATTAGCGTGAATAATCTTCCGTTATCATCTTTTATAGAAGATCTTACCATTTTATTTACTCTATTCAAAAAGAGAAAATCTCTTCTTTTAGCCCATGATTTAGTTCATCTCTTTTCCTTGCCTATTGATAATAATGATACAGGAATTATTATCGAATCATGGAAAAAAGAAATCTATTTGAAAATCGATGAGGCGCTAGATAATGATCCGTTAATTTTAATAAAAGAGGAAGGATATAAGCCTCTCATCAAATTTTTTCTCAAGGATGAAGTAATTGCAAAAGACTATCTCGTAAAGTTTTCAAGATTGATGGAAAATTTGGTGGAAAACCCAAACAATGAACCAATACTAAAATTCTTAGCAGAAGTATATGAAATTCTTCTGGATTCGGGCAATAATTCCGCCGGAAAAATAATAATTTCGTGGATTCGAGCTGCTTCAAACCTCCGAGAATCAACTCTCACTTCTGATTCAATAATACGCATTTTTAAAGAAAGTGAAGGTTCTTTTGCTCCCACTGTGCTTGTTAAACATTTTTTTGAAACGAATTACAAGGCAGATAGTTATAAAGCGAATGAAGGTATACTCAACAAATTTTCAGATTTTTTAGATGAATTTGAACCTATAATTTATAATCTTCCAAATGAATCGACTAGGGAAACACTCCTAAAGTTAGTCGATGGCTTTTATAGCACTATCGCCTCGGGATTTGAGAGCATTATATATGATCGCATGCGGCACCAGAGCATTGACCGAATTAGGTTTTTAGGGAATGCTTCCGCTGATTCAGTTGTCCCTAATCTTATTGGGAATCTCACCCTTAAAAACCCCTTGCCAATTATACGGAGCATCGACTTTTTAATGGAAGAATGGTCTAATTTCCCTAAACTTACAAATATAGACTCTGATTCTGTCCCTGACCGAGATAATATTATGGAAGTAAAGCCCCTTTTCTGGTTTTTTATATTTCAATCAATCTTTCAAGCTCATTTTCAACTTACTTCTCTACGGCTTTTAAAAAACGATACAATCCTTCATAGAAATCTGGTAGAATCAGTGCGCGTTAATCTAAATCTTTTCTACCATCTTTTAGAATATCTAAAGACCGATTCGGATATAACCTCTCAAGAAAAAAAGCTAGTAGAAGAAGATTTGATTAAGTATCTGAAAAAAATGAAGGATATGATAAATTTCTCTGATGATGAACTACGTGAAATTGCCAATTCCAGCTATTGGATAGGTATCTCAAGGGATAATCTCCTCTCCAAAGTCACTGAGGCAAAAAGCCATTGTATTAATTGCAGCTATAATCTGCCTATTGATGCCAAAACATGCCCCAATTGTGGACACGGTATCTCTTCAACTCCTGCTGAAGAACCTCCAATTGATTTTAGCGCAATAGGCTCATTCTTCTCCTCCTCCGCAGCTCACCCCCCTTCTGCTGATACTATTAACCCCTCGTCTTCCGTTCCCTCCCCCTCGCCTTCCAGTGCTCCTAAAATTAGGGTCTGTCCACGTTGCGGATCACCAATATCCGTTGTTGAAAATCGTTGTATTAATTGTAATTATCAAGTAGGTGATTGAGAAGGATGAAATTAAAAATCGGATGTAAATTTTTGATTTTTATTCTTTTTTTGGTTCTATTTGCAAGTCTATTTTTATTATGCATTTCTAACATTTTTAGGAGTGCCCCTATTTCAAAAACCGATGGCAAAAACTTAAATACTAAAGGATCCACAAATCCACTCTCCCCCTACCTCCTTTCTAACGATGTTCAAGTATATGATTATTATAATTCGACCTTTTATTATTATCGAACATCTGGCACTGCCTCCTCCTCGTATTACCACACTTTCTGGCTTCAACCGGTTGATGTCGATGATGATTTCAATTTCAATCTCTATTCCGATAGCAGTTATTCGGTACTAAGAGCGACTTCAACAAAAGGTCTTGGTGCATTGGATTGGGTCGTGGTTCGTCCCAGCAGTACGCAATACTACTATCCTCGGGTTTACGATTATATAGGTACAGGAAATGCATATATTGAATGGGAAGTGGGTTCCTCCACCTTATCAATTGGATCTACTGTATCCTATACATTAACTGCCTCAGAGTGTATCGAAGTTTATAGAGTCTCTCTCACTGCAGGGACCTATTATGCTTTCACCTTGGATGTTCCCAGTGGTGGAGATTTTGATCTTTACTTATATTACTTGAGTTCTGGATCTGCGACTAATTCAAGTGGGGCTATAAAGAGCAGCACTAACATTGGTGTAGGACAGGATGAAATAATCGATGGATATAAACCTTCAACTACCGATTATTATAATTTGCTTGTAACTAGGCAAACCGGGAGTGGATCATATACACTTTATGCTGCTTCACGCCCAATCGCCTCACTTAGTGATGAAATGGCTTATTCAGAATACTATAGCTCATTTCAATTATTTAATTATCAAACGAGTTCAACGGCTTCTTCCTCCTATTATCACGCATTCTGGCTCCAACCATTAGATGTCGATGATGATTTCAACCTCTATCTCTATTCCGATAGCAGCTATTCGGTGCTAAGGGCGACTTCAACACGAGATACAGGCGCATTGGATTGGGTCGTGGTTCGTCCCAGCAGTACGCAATATTATTATCCTCGAGGATATAGATATATAGGCGATGGGACCGCCACTATTGAATGGGAGTCAGGTTCCACCACCTTATCCTTTGGAAGCCCAGTTTCCGCTTCTTTAAGTTCCTCAGAGTGTATCGAGATCTATGGGGTCTATCTCTGTACTCTATTACGGTATAATTTCAGCCTCAGCGTCCCTGACACTGCTGATTACGATCTCTACCTCTATTATTTGCCTTCAGGGGCCGCCACTAATATAAGTGGCTACATAATTAGGAGTGACATCTCTGGGTATGGTTCTGATGAAGCTATCCAAAATTTTACTCCAGGATTCACAGATTACTATTCAATTTTCGTGATACGTAAAGGGGGATCTGGATCATTCACCCTTTTGGCTTCAACTACTGCTATACTCCTTGCCAATGACAATTCCGCCTATAATCTCTACAATACTACTGATTCCTATTATTATCAAACAAATACAACTGTTGCTTCCCTTGATTATCACATATTCTGGCTCCAACCGGTCGATGTCGATGACGATTTTAACCTCTATCTTTATTCTAATGGTGGTTATTCGACGCTAAGTGGAAGATCAACGAACGGCGCTGGTGCACTGGATTGGGTAATGGTTCGTCCCAGTAGCTACATATACTACTATCCGAGAGTTTCCAGATATTCAGGGGTAGGCTATGGGTATATTGAATGGGATTCCTCTGTCTTTGTATCCATCGGCACCCCTATTTCTGCAAACTTAGATATTTCGGATTGTATTGAGATTTATGACGTCTATCTTACTTCAGGTGTGTGCTATAATTTTACCATAGATGTCCCTATTGGGGCAGATTATGATCTTTACTTATATTATTTGAGTTACAATGCTGCAACTAACTCAAGTGGCGCCGCCCTAAGCAGCAGTGCGACGATCGGGAGTGGGATTGATGAAACAATAGGTGATTTTCGACCCACATCAACGGAATATTATGTCTTAGTTATAGTTCGGCGGAGTGGAAATGGTCTTTTCACCCTATATTCTTATTCGAGAAATAGGGTTTCTCTTACTGATGAATCTGCAGTTTATCAAACCTATGATGCCTCATTTTCGTATTATTATTACCAAACAAGCTCGAGTGCCTCCTCCTCCTATTACCACGTATTCTGGCTCCAGCCGACTGAGATTGATGATGAACTCAATCTCTATCTCTATTCCGATAGCGGGTATTCGGTGCTAAGAGCAAGTTCAACGAGCGGCGCTGGCGCCCTAGACTGGGTAATAGTCCGTCCCAGCAGTTCGCAATACTATTATCCAAGAGTCAATAGGTATTCAGGGATAGGCTATGGGTACGTTGAATGGGAATCGGGCTCTTCTACATTATCCAATGGATATCCCACAGCCGGTCTACTTGGTTCTTCAGAGTGTATAGAAGCTTATAAGATATCTCTCTCCACTTCTTATACCTATAATTTCATTTTAGATGTGCCTGAAACCGCTAATTATGACCTCTATCTCTATTACTTGAATTCCGGAACTGCGGTAAATCAGAGCGGGTTTGTTAGAAGTAGTAGGAATTTAGGAAATCTCAATGAATCAATTTTACAATATCGCCCACAAATTTCAAGCGATCATATCATTTTAGTGGTCAGAAGTAGTGGAACCGGCACTTATACCCTTTACGCGTCGAGTAACACTACCTATCTCTATGATGAACTTGCATTCTACGATTATTATAACTCCTCACTTTCTTCTTACTATTATCAAACGAGTTCGGCTGTCTCCACTTCCTATTATCATGTGATATGGCTCCAGCCGACTGAAATTGATGATAATTTCAATCTTTATCTCTATTCAGACAGTGGCTATTCAACTTTACGCGCGTCCTCAACGAGGGGCGTCGGCGCAGTGGACTGGGTCGTCTTTCGCCCCAGTAGCTCTCAATATTATTATCCGAAGACACATAGATATTCAGGTGTAGGGTTTATGTATATTGAATGGGAGGTCAGTTCCTCCATTCTATCAATTGGAACTCCCCTGACCGCTTCATTAAGCCCTTCAGAGTGTATCGAGGTTTATATGGTCTACCTCTCTGCGGGTGTGACCTATAATTTCACCTTGGATGTTCCTAGTGGCGCTGATTATGATCTCTACTTATATTATTTGAATTCCGGGGGCGCGACTAATTCAAGCGGCGCCCTAAGGAGTAGCACGAGAATCGGCCCAGGAATCGATGAAACTATAGGCGATTACAAATCAATGATTTCCGATTATTACATACTGATTGTAGCCAGGCAGACTGGGACTGGATCATATACGCTTTATTCTTATTCACGCGCTATCATAGCGCTTAGTGATGAATCAGCATATTCCGAATCCTATAATTTATTTTCCTTATATCCTTATCAAACGAGTACCACGGCTTCTTCCTCCTATTATCACGCGTTTTGGCTTCTACCAGTTGATATTGACGATGACTTCAATCTTTATCTCTATTCAGACAGTGGCTATTCGACTTTATGCGCGTCCTCAACAAACGGTGCTGGCGCATTAGAGTGGGTAATGGTCCGCCCCAGTAGCACCCAATATTATTACCCTCTAGGTCACAGATATGCAGGTACGGGAAATGTTTATATTGAATGGGAAATCGTTTCCACCAGTTTATCCATCGAAACGCCCGTTTCTATTTCCTTAAGTGCCTCTGAAAGTATAGAGGTTTATAGGATTCAACTCTGTAATTTTCTACGGTATAATTTCAGCCTCAGTGTCCCTGATACCGCTGATTACGATCTCTACCTTTATTATTTGCCCTTAGGGACTGCTACTAATGCAAGTGGCTATGTAACTAGTAGCAGAATATCAGGGAATGGATTTGATGAAACCATTCAAAATTTTTCTCCGCAATTCACAGATTACTACTCAGTTTTCGTGGTACGTAAGAGTGGATCGGGAACATTCACTCTTTCAGCTTCAAGTACTGCTATACGCCTTGTTGATGATAATTCCATCTGCAATCTCTACAATACTACTGATTCCTATTATTATCAAACAAATATAACTGCTCTCTCCTCCTATTACCACATATTCTGGCTCCAACCGGCCGATATCGATGATGATTTCAACCTTTATCTCTATTCGAATGATATTTATTCGACTTTACGTGCGTTCTCAACGAGAGGCACCGGAGCACTGGACTTGGTGATAATTCGTCCCAGCAGTTCGCAATACTATTATCCAAGAGTCTATAGGTATTCAGGGATAGGTTATGGGTACATTGAATGGGAATCGGGCTCTTCTACATTATCTATCGGCACCCCTATTTCTGGATTATTAAATATTTCGGAGCGCATTGAGATTTACAGGGTTTATCTTACTTCGGGTGTGAACTATAATTTCACCTTGAATGTGCCAGATGGGGCGGATTATGATCTGTACCTCTACTATTTGAGTTCCGGGGCTGCAACCAATCAGAGTGGCGCTGTTAGGAGTAGTGCAACGATTGGGAATGGGATTGATGAGGGAATAGGTGATTTTAGAGCTACAACAACGGATTACTATATCTTAGCTGTAGTTCGGCAGGGCGGAAATGGTCTTTTCACCCTTTATTCTTATTCAAGAAATATGGTTTCTCTTACTGATGAATCTGCAGTTTATCAAACCTATAATGCCTCATTTTCGTATTATTATTACCAAACAAGCTCGACTGCCTCCTCCTCTTATTACCACGTATTCTGGCTCCAGCCGACTGAGATTGATGATGAACTCAATCTCTATCTCTATTCCGATAGCGGGTATTCGGTGCTAAGAGCAAGTTCAACGAGCGGCGCTGGCGCCCTAGACTGGGTAATAGTCCGTCCCAGCAGTTCGCAATACTATTATCCAAGAGTCAATAGGTATTCAGGGATAGGCTATGGGTACGTTGAATGGGAATCGGGCTCTTCTACATTATCCAATGGATATCCCACAGCCGGTCTACTTGGTTCTTCAGAGTGTATAGAAGCTTATAAGATATCTCTCTCCACTTCTTATACCTATAATTTCATTTTAGATGTGCCTGAAACCGCTAATTATGACCTCTATCTCTATTACTTGAATTCCGGAACTGCGGTAAATCAGAGCGGGTTTGTTAGAAGTAGTAGGAATTTAGGAAATCTCAATGAATCAATTTTACAATATCGCCCACAAATTTCAAGCGATCATATCATTTTAGTGGTCAGAAGTAGTGGAACCGGCACTTATACCCTTTACGCGTCGAGTAACACTACCTATCTCTATGATGAACTTGCATTCTACGATTATTATAACTCCTCACTTTCTTCTTACTATTATCAAACGAGTTCGGCTGTCTCCACTTCCTATTATCATGTGATATGGCTCCAGCCGACTGAAATTGATGATAATTTCAATCTTTATCTCTATTCAGACAGTGGCTATTCAACTTTACGCGCGTCCTCAACGAGGGGCGTCGGCGCAGTGGACTGGGTCGTCTTCCGCCCCAGCAGTGCACAAACTTATTATCCCAAGGTCCAAAGAAATGCAGGCGTAGGGTATGCCTTCATCGAATGGGAGTCAGGGTCCTCCCCTCTATCAATCGGCATTCCTCTGTCCGCTTCCTTAAATTATTCGGAGTGTATCGAGATTTATGGGGTCTCTCTTTCTGCGGGTGAGAGCTATAATTTCACTTTGGATGTTCCCAGTGGTGCGAATTATGATCTCTATCTATATTATTTGAGCTCTGGCAATGCAATCTCTTGGAATAATTATGTAAGGAGTAGTATAAATTCTGGGAGTGGAATTGATGAGAAGATAGATGATTATCACGCACCTTATACAGATTTTTATTTAATTGTGGTTGTTCGAAACTATGGAGCAGGGGCTTTTACCTTATCATACGTCTCAAATGCACGTATATTGTTGTCTGATGATTCTGAACGCGGTCAAAATTACGGCGCCTCATACACTAATATATATTATCGGACATTATCTATGACCTCAAGCGCCTATTATCAGGTAGTATGGTTACAACCATACAATGCAGATGATGATTTCGATCTCTACCTTTTCTCGGATAATAGCTATTCAAATTTTAAAGCATCATCGACAAGAGGGGATGGATGTCTTGATTGGGTGATATTTTATCCTAGCAGTTCAGAGTATTATTATCCCATGGTAGATACAAAAGCCGATACTGGGGACGCCTATATCGAATGGGAAGATAGTTCCTCAAGTATTTCATCAGGATCTTATGTCTCAACATCTTTGTGTTATTATGAATGTATCGAACTTTATCAGGTCACACTTTTCACCTCTAAAGAATATGATTTCAGTCTATCCGTCCCGAGCGGATGCGATTTTGATCTATATCTCTACTTTTTGAATCAAGGGTCGGCTGTTAGTGGTTCTTCAGTATATCTTAGGGCTAGCGTTCATTCAAGTGCGGGATACGATGAATCCATTGACGATTTTCAACCAACAAAATCAGGGAACTATGCGATCATTGTCGTATGGAAAAGCGGTTCTGGATCTTATAGTCTCTATTTAAGTGATAGCAATGCTCCAATTGAGCCTATCCCTATAGAGCCCATAATACTTATTTTATTGATTATCGTTATTATCGCTATCATCGGCGTTTCAGCGGTTGCGACTTATAAACATAGAGAGATTTGGCCAGCTCCGCCCAAAAGTAGCCAATATGCTCCTTCTATACCTGCAATGAGATCTGAAAGTAGCAATAAACCGAAGGCAGACAAACAACCAGAGAGGGACGTACCTCATTACCCACAAATCTCAAAACAAAAGATCCGGCCCTTTGACTACTACTGTTTATACTGCGGAAGACTTGTAAGAGCTGGGGAGGAATGCCAGAATTGCCATTAAAATCAGTTATTATTTATAATTGTATTCGAATCAGATATTTGATAAAGAGGAAATGGATGGTTTCAGAACTAGAGGAGTAAATAAACATGCACTTTCAAAAATATACAGTAAAAATTTTACTATTTATCATTCTTCTAAGCCCTTTTGTCAATCTATATTTCAATCAGGTTAATATGACAAA
>CAYGYC010000053.1:0-11499 GCA_964353755.1 uncultured archaeon
CGGATGGCACGACCTACTTCTACAAGATCCAGGCCTATGACGAAGTCCCGAACTATGCGGTCAATTCCACCGCTAACTCGGGTAGAGCCCTCGATACTGCCGCTCCGGGACAAGTTTCCGGTGTGGTAATCACGGTCGTTGCGACCGGGAATGCCTTGAATCTGCAATGGAATGCCGCTACCGGCGGTGATGTGGCAGGCTACCGCGTCTGGCGCAATATCACCGCCGCCTACACCCAGCCGTGGGCCTATACCCTGGTCACCACCCGGTCAGTCACCTATTTCAATGACACCGGCTTGATGGATGGCAAAACCTATTACTACAAGATCCAGGCCTACGATGAGGTACCCAATTACGGGCTCAATTCTACCGCTACTTTTGGCAAACCCCAGGATACCGTTGCTCCCCCCCAGGTCACGGGTGTCGCGGTAACGAACGTCGGGACCGGCAATACTCTGAACATCACCTGGACCCTCAGTGGCGCCGCCGACATACGCGGCTATTTAATCTACCGCGCACTCTCTGGAAGCGGCCCATTCACTCTGATCGCCAATAAAACCCACCCCACCGCCTACCACGTAGATAGCGGGCTGGTGGACGGGACCACTTATCATTACCAAATCTCTGCTTATGATGAAGTTCTCAATAAAGGAGTGAACTCCACCTTGAAAAGCGCTATTCCCACTGATGTGACCCCGCCAGCACAAGTATTAGGGGTGAATGTAATAGTTATACCTGTAGGAAATCGGTTAGATATTACCTGGAATGCAAATTCGGAACCAGATTTGAATTATTATAAAGTATATCGAAGTACAACTTCAGGATTTACTCCCAATCCTGGGAATCTATTAGGGACTACTAGTAATAGGTACTATAATGATTCGAGTTTGACTGACGGAATATTTTATTATTACCGAGTAGCGGCGGTGGATGATGGCGGTCCAAGTTTAAACGAAGGTCCTGCGTCGATAGAAGTTGCAGGAAAGCCGCAAGATACTACCCCACCACCCCAGGTCACTGGTTTGCTAGTCTTTGTAGTTCCCTCAGGTAATCAGTTAAACCTACAATGGACAAGTTTGAGTGGGAGCACTCCAGATCTTCAGGGTTATCGCATCTATCGAAATGTAACTCTAATTACTTTCCAGCTGCTAACCACGACCACCAATAATTGGTATAATAATACCGGCTTGACTGATGGAATAACTTATCGGTATAAAGTGGCGGCATATGATGAAGTCCCGAATGTAGGCCAAAATTCAACGGAAAGTAGCGGGAAACCTCAGGATACAGTTGCGCCGGCGCAAGTGACGGGACTATTAGTTATCAATCCAAAGACTGGGAATAAATTAAATCTTCAATGGAATCCCAATTCAGAACTTGATTTAGCAGGATATACCATCTACCGAAGTCCTGAATTTGCAGGGTTCTATGCATATCTGGCTATCACTTCTAATAATTATTACAATAACACGGGATTAACTGATGGGGTTACCTATCATTACAGAGTTGCCGCTCGTGATGAGGTTCCGAATTATGGCCCTAATTCGACCATCCAAGGTAGAACCCCCACTGATGAAACGCCTCCTACCCAAATCACAAACCTGATAGTAACCAATCCCCATACGGGAAATACACTTCAATTAAGTTGGACCATGAGTACCGCCACTGATTTCTTACTCTACCGGATTTATCGCAGTACTAGTTCAGGATTCACCCCAAGCGCGATAAATAACATTGTTAATATTACGGGCGCATCGAATAACGCCTATACAAACACAGGTACACTAGATTACACGACCTATTATTATCGTGTCTCAGCGGTGGATGATAACTATAATGAAGGACTTCCTTCTAGTGAGAAGAACGGGACTTCAGATAATACAGTCCCACCCGCGAAAGTAATGGGATTACAAGTAGCTAAGGTCGGGGACCAAGCCCGATTAAATCTAAATTGGACGCAAAATACGGAACCTGACTTGCAGAAATATGCCATTTACCGCAGTACTACGCAGGGATTTATTCCGGGTCCTTTAAATAACATAATCAATGTAACAAAACCTCAGAATTGGTATTCGGACACCGCTGTAGTTCTTGGGACAACCTATTATTATCGAGTACGGGCGGTGGATACAGCGGGGAACATTGGACCTTCTTCCGATGAACAAGGAGGCACCCCTGGGGGCATTCCACCTTCAAAGGTAACAGGGGTTTTAGTCACAACAGTCCCTACGGGTAATAAATTGAATATTCAATGGATGGTGAATACATCAGAATCTGATGTGCTAAAATATAATGTGTATAGAAGTATCACCTCCGGGTTCATAATCGGACCAATTTATCTCATTGCCTCACCCTTCTCGAATTATTATAATGATTCTGGCCTTACGGATAATGTTATGTATTATTATCGTGTAACAGCCGTAGACATTCAATCACTTGAAGGACTCCCATCTGACCAGAAGAATGGGACGCCCAGAGATACTACACCTCCTGAAAAGGTAGTGGGGGTGAGTATTGTTGTGATTCCAACGGGGAATTCCTTAAATATTACCTGGACACCCTCAACCGCTCCAGACATTGTACTATATCGGGTTTATAGAAGTCAAATATCGGGTTTTACCCCCACTGATGCTAATAATATTGCTAATAGTACAAAAGCGTATTATGTAGATACGGGCTTAACGGATGGACAAACCTATTATTACCGTATCCGAGCACTCGACGAAGTCCCTAATCAAGGAACGGTGTCCGATGAGAAGTCTGGAGTACCATCCGATACAACACCTCCTCCTCAAGTAACCGGATTGACGGTTTCCAATCCAGGTAGTGGAAATAAGTTGAATTTAACGTGGGCTGCAAGTCCAGCCACCGATTTAGTCGGTTATAAGGTGTATCGAAGTACCACTTCGGGTTTTATACCAGGTCCATCTTACTTAATAACCACAACCGTTCAACTTACCTATTTAGATACAAATTTGGTGGATGGGACTACGTATTATTATCGCGTCTCAGCCTATGATGAAGTGCCTAATGAAGGGACAGCCTCAACTGAGAAAGCAGGTATCCCCACAGATACCCAAGCACCTCCACAAGTCACGGGGTTAATTGTTTCTAACCCAGGCACGGGAAATCAGCTTCAACTGAGTTGGACGGCTAGCTCCGCCCCTGATCTTAGTTACTATAAAGTATATCGAAATACCACCGTAGTCGCCACCCCAGCCACTAATTCTTACACAGATACGGGCCTGACCGATGGGCTAACTTATGCCTACTATATTACGGCTTGTGATGAAGTCCCTAACGAAGGGACTGCTTCTACAACCCAATATGGGAAGCCGACTGATGTTACTCCTCCGGAAAAAGTGGTCAATGTTCAAATCATGGTAGTCACCACTGGCAATGCCTTATCGATCACGTGGAACGCGAGTACTGCCTCTGACATCGCAGGCTATCGGATTTATCGGAGCACCACCTCCGGCTTTACGCCCGGACCCACTAATAACATTGCTAATGTTACTTCTAATTCGTACTTGAATACGGGGCTCACCGATGGAGTCACTTATTACTATCGTATTCGGGCCTATGATGAGGTCCCCAACCTTGGCACGGCTTCTGATGAAAAGAGCGGCACGCCGCAGGATACCGTCGCCCCAGAAAAAGTAACCGGCATCGTAGTTACGGTCATCCCCACTGGAAATACCTTGAATATTACCTGGACGAAGAGTAGCGCCTCCGATATCGCAGGTTATCGCATATATCGCAGTACGACCCCCGGATTTACTCCCGGGCCTACTAATAACGTAGCAAATGTCACCCAAAACTTCTTCTTGAATACAGGATTAGTAGATGGAACCACCTACTATTACCGGATCCGGGCGTACGATGAGGTCCCTAACCTCGGCACCGCCTCCGACGAATTCAGCGGCACGCCTCAGGACATCACCCCACCCGAGAAGGTTACAAGTGTGATTATCACCGTGATCACTTCCGGGAATACCCTCAACATCAGCTGGACCGCCAGCACTGCCCTAGACATTGCAGGCTATCGGGTCTACCGTAGTACCTCGCCTGGCTTCACCCCCGGGCCCACCAACAATGTGGCTAATGTGACCACTCGCTTCTTCCTCAATACCGGGCTCACCGATGGGGTGACCTACTATTATAAAATTAGAGCCTATGATGAGGTGCCCAACCTCGGTACCGCCTCCGATGAAGCGGCAGGCATTCCCAGCGATACACAAGCACCTCCACAAGTCACCGGGTTGGTTATCACGAACCCTGGAATCGGCAATCGGTTACAACTGGGCTGGACTGCCAGCCCCGCCCCGGATTTGAACTACTATAAAGTCTACCGTAATACCACACTCATCGCCACCCCAGCCACTAATTCGTACACGGATACGGGTCTGACGGATGGTCTTACCTATGCATATTATATAACTGCAGTGGATGAGGTTCCTAACGAAGGGACTGCTTCTACAACTCAATATGGGAAGCCGACTGATGTTACTCCTCCGGAAAAAGTGGTCAATGTCCAAATCACGGTAGTCACCACTGGCAATGCCTTATCGATCACGTGGAACGCGAGTACTGCCTCTGACATCGCAGGCTATCGGATTTATCGGAGCACCACATCCGGCTTTACGCCCGGACCCACTAATAATATTGCCAATGTCACTACTAATTCGTATTCGAATACCGGGCTGACTGATGGAACCACTTATTACTATCGTATCCGGGCCTATGATGAGGTCCCCAACCTCGGTACCGCCTCCGACGAAAAGAGTGGCACGCCTCAGGATACCGTCGCCCCAGAAAAAGTGACGGGCATTTTGATTACGGTTATCCCCACTGGAAATACGTTGAATCTTACTTGGACGAAGAGTAGCGCCTCCGATATCGCAGGCTATCGCGTATATCGCAGTACAACTCCCGGCTTTACTCCCGGACCCACCAATAATGTGGCGAATGTCACCCAAAACTTCTTTTTAAATTCAGGATTAGTAGATGGAACTACTTACTATTACCGTATCCGGGCGTACGATGAGGTCCCTAACCTCGGCATCGCTTCCGACGAATTCAGCGGCACGCCCCAGGATACCACTCCACCGGAGAAGGTTGCTAGTGTGATTATCACCGTGATCACCTCCGGGAATACCCTCAACATCAGCTGGACCGCCAGCACTGCCCCGGATATCGCAGGCTATCGGGTATACCGTAGCACCTTACCTGGCTTCACCCCCGGACCCACCAACAATGTGGCTAATGTGACCACCCGCTTCTTCCTCAATATCGGGCTCACCGATGGGGTGACCTACTATTATAAAATTAGAGCCTATGATGAGGTACCCAACCTTGGCACGGCCTCCGATGAGGCCAGCGGCACGCCTCAAGATACCACCCCACCTGAAAAAGTGGCAGGTGTGATTATTACCGTGATCACCTCTGGAAATACCCTCAATATTAGCTGGACCGCCAGCACTGCCCCTGATATCGTAGGCTATAGGGTCTACCGCAGCATTTCCCCCGGCTTCACCCCTGGTCCCACCAACAATATAGCCAATGTAACCACCCGCTTTTTCCTCAACACCGGGCTCACCGATGGAGTCATCTATTACTATCGTATTCGGGCCTATGATGAGGTCCCCAACCTCGGTACTGCTTCCGATGAGGCGGCAGGCGTTCCCAGCGATACGCAGGCACCTCCGCAAGTCACCGGGTTGGTTGTCACGAACCCCGGAACCGGCAATCGGTTACAACTGAGCTGGACTGCTAGCCCCGCCCCGGATTTGAACTACTATAAAGTCTACCGCAATAACACTGTAATAGGTACCCCAGCCACTAATTCCTACACAGACACCGGCTTGACGGATGGTCTTACCTATGCATATTATATAACTGCAGTGGATGAGGTCCCTAACGAAGGGACTGCTTCCACAACCCAATATGGAAAGCCCACCGATATTACTCCTCCAGAAAAAGTGGTCAATGTCCAGATTACTGTAGTGTCTACGGGCAATGCGCTCTCCCTCACCTGGAATGCTAGCACGGCTTCGGATATCGTAGGCTACCGCATTTACCGAAGCACCACCTCCGGCTTCACTCCTAGTCCTACCAATAATATTGCTAATGTCACCACCAATTCGTTCTCAAACACCGGGCTTACCGATGGGATCACTTATTATTACCGTATCCGAGCCTACGATGAGGTCCCCAACCTCGGTACTGCCTCCGATGAAAAGAGCGGCACGCCCCAAGATACTGCACCACCAGAAAAAGTTACGAGTGTAATTATCACCGTAATCACAACAGGAAATACGCTTAATATAAGTTGGACCGCCAGTTCGGCTTCCGATATTATGGGTTACCGAGTCTACCGCAGCACTTCACCTGGATTTACTCCTGGTCCTTCAAACAATGTAGCAAATGTTACCACACGATTTTTCTTAAACACCGGGCTCACGGATGGGGTCACCTACTATTATCGTATCCGGGCCTATGATGAGGTGCCTAACCTCGGTACCGCCTCCGATGAGGCTAGCGGCACGCCTCAGGATACGGTTCCTCCAGAGAAAGTGACCAGTGTAACTGTTGAAAATTTGCGGATAGGAAATACGTTGAAATTATCTTGGGCAGCAGTTTCTGCCCCTGATTTCAAGAATTACAAGATCTATAGAAGTACCATTTCAGGATTTACTCCTGGTCCGGCAAATCTCATAGCCACAATTAATGTGACCACTTACAATAATACGGGCTTGACGGATGGCACCACCTATTACTACCGCATTTCCGCTGTAGATGAAGTCCCGAATGAAGGAACAGCTTCAGATCAGCAGGCAGGTATCCCTACTGATGAAACCGCTCCTGGAAAAGTTATGAATTTGGTAATTACCAACCCGCAAACTGGTAATCGGTTGAATTTAGCCTGGACTGCGAGCAGTGCCATCGATCTGGTAAATTACAAGGTTTATCGAAGCACTACCTTCGGCTTTACACCCGGTCCAGCAAATTTGATTGCATCTCCAGCAACAAATAGCTACGTGGATTTAAGCGTGCTTGATGGCACTACCTATTATTATCGCGTAAGTGCCGTAGATGAAGTCCCGAATGAAGGAATTCCTTCCGATCAGGTGAGTGGAAGATCGAACGATACTACGCCTCCTGAAAAAGTAACCAACGTAGTGGCTACGGATTTGGGGATAGGAAATACTTTGAGACTCACCTGGACTGCCTCCTCGGCTACCGATATCATAGGGTATCGGATTTATCGGAGTGAAATTTCTGGCTTTTCTCCCGCACCCCAATATTATCGTACAAATGTATCTATTAATCAATATACAGATACCGGATTAACCGATGGGAATACCTATTATTATCGGATTATTGCCTATGATGAAGTGCCCAATTTTGGCACGGCGTCTGATGAAGCCAGTGGATCACCGCATGATATCACCCCGCCGCCTAAAATATACAATTTAGTGGTTCGAAATCCGGGACTTGGCAACAACCTGACTTTAACCTGGACTGCCAGCAATGCCACTGATCTGGCCCGATATAATGTCTATCGGACCACCACCCCGGGATTCATCCCTAGCAAAGTATCTAACCGCATTGCCACACCTTCTACGAATTACTATATCGATCTCAGCGTAGTGGATGGAACCACCTACTATTATCGCGTTTCCGCAGAGGATGAAGTGCCCAATGAAGGAATTTATTCTGATGAAAAATCGAATAAATCAGCCAATACAGTTCCACCCTCTCAAGTTTTAGGATTACAGGTATTGCGGAAGCCTGGAATGGATACAGCATTAAATATCCAATGGAAGCAAAACCCAGAAATTGATATCCGCAATTATTCCATTTATCGTTCCACAACCTCGGGATTTACGCCTGGTCCCACTAACTGGATTATTAATACCACATATCCTCAGAATTGGTATAATGATACAGGGTTAACACCATTAACGCCCTATTACTATAGGGTTAGAGCGTTAGATACTGCACGAAATCAAGGCGCATTCTCTACGGAACAAGGGGGTACTCCAGGTGGGACACCTCCAGGTAAGGTGGCGAATCTAACTATTTCGGTTGTAAAAACAGGAAATGCCCTCAATTTACAATGGGCTAATTTGAATCTCACCGAACCCGCTCATGATATTCATCATTACAATATATATCGGAGTCTATCCTCTGGATTTACACCTGGACCAACCTATCTTATTGGAAGTTCAACCGGTATCTATTACAATGATACCGGTTTAACCGATGGGCCTACCTATTATTATCGGGTTATTGCCGTCGATAAAGAATCCTTGTTAGGGACCCCCTCTGATGAAAAATCAGGAATACCCCAGGATACCACCGCTCCCGGACAAGTCACCGGCGTGGTCATTACGGTCGTTGCTACCGGGAATGCCTTGAATCTCCAATGGAGTGCGGCAACTGGCGGCGATGTGGCAGGCTACCGTGTCTGGCGCAATATAACTAACGCCTACACTCAGCTGTGGGCTTATACGCTGGTCACCACCCGGACCGTCACCTATTTCAATGACACCAGCTTGACGGATGGCACCACCTACTTCTACAAGATCCAAGCCTATGATGAAGCCCCCAACTACGCGGTTAATTCCTCCGCTACCTCGAACAAGCCCCGTGATACTACACCGCCTCCTCAAGTTACAGGTTTATCCATTTCGGTCATCACTACGGGAAATACCTTATCCCTTTCTTGGACCGCTAGCGGTGCTACTGATTTAATGAATTATAAGGTCTATCGGAGCATTATTTCAGGATTTACCCCTAATCTAGGCAATTTGATTGCTTCTCCAGGAACTAATAGTTACGTTGATTCTCCTCCATATCCGTCTAATTTAATAGATGGAACCACCTATTATTATCGGGTAAGCGCGGTAGATGAGGTTCCTAATGAAGGAAATTATTCCGCTCAAGGAAGTGGGACACCAAACGATGCCGTACCTCCTCCTAAGGTAACAGGATTGTCTGTTAATGATTTAGCAACGGGGAATACGCTCCAACTTACATGGGATGCCATCTCATCTACACCCCTTGAACCAATTACCTATAAAATCTATCGCAGTACGATCTCGGGTTTCACCCCTGGGCCAGGGAATCTCGTTGGAACTTCGGGAACGAATAGTTATACGGATTCAACGGGATTAACGGATGGGATCACGTATTATTATCGCATATCAGCCAGAGATGAAGTCCCGAATGAAGGAACGCCCTCTGACGAAAAAAGCGGGACGCCTACTGACCAACAACAGCCACCTTTAGTGGCTGGATTGACAATTACGGTAGATCCTAGAGGAAATAGGCTCAATTTGACCTGGAATATACTCGCAGGAGATGTGGTGGGATATCAGGTTTTTCGAAATAACACATTAATTACCTCCGTAACGCCAGCAAGCAACAACAAATATAGCGATGCGGGATTACTTGATGGAAAGACCTATACATATAAAATTAGAGCCTATGATGAGGTCCCGAACTACGGGTCTAATTCCACACCAACCTCAAACATACCACGGGATACCACTCCTCCTTCACAAGTAACAGGCCTCGGGATTACTGTGGTGCCTGCAGGGAATAGATTAAACCTAACCTGGACCGCAAGCTCTGCCAGTGATTTGGCAGGGTATGCCATTTATCGTAGTCTCACGTCTGGATTCACTCCTGGGCCCAGTAACAACATCGCGAATGTTACTACGAACTTCTATCAAGATTCAGGACTTTTCGATGATACCATTTATTATTACCGGATTAAAGCCTATGATGAAGTCCCGAACTTTGGTAATGCATCCTCTCAAAGCAGTGGAACGCCTCATGATTCAGTAGCTCCATCCCAAGTGACAGGGCTTACCATTAGTGTTATTCCAACAGGTAATGCTTTATCACTCACTTGGACCGCCAGTTCCGCCACTGATGTGGCGGGATATCGGGTATGGAGAAACTCGACCGTTTCTAACTGGGCTGTCGTTACTACACGTATAGTGAATTCCTTTAATGATACAAATTTAGTAGATGGACGCACCTATTGGTATAAGATTTCTGCATATGATGAAGTCCCTAATTATGGGCTAAACTCAACTGTAAAAAGTGGGATTCCAAGCGATACGACACCCCCACCTCAAGTCACAGGTGTACTCATTTTTGTGGATTTAACCGGTAATAAACTAAACCTCCAATGGAATAATGCAAATGTAACAGTTCAAGATGTTAAAGGGTATAAGATATATAAAAGCACCACCAACGGCTTCACACCCGGACCTGGCAATCTCCTCACGACTACCACGAACACTTATTATAATGACACCGCAGTATCTGACGGCATCACCTATTACTACCGCATTTCCGCGTACGATGAAGTCCCCAATGAAGGAACCCCCTCCGCCCAAGCCTCCGGCACCCCCCAGGACACCACCGCTCCCGGACAAGTTACGGGCGTGATCATTACGGTCGTTGCAACAGGGAATGCACTGAATTTCCAGTGGAATGCGGCGACCGGCGGCGATGTGGCTGGCTACCGCGTCTGGCGCAATATCACTAACGCCTACACCCAGCCGTGGGCCTATACCCTCGTCACCACTCGGTCAGTCACCTATTTCAACGATACCGGCTTGACCGATGGCACCACCTATTACTACAAAATCCAGGCTTATGATGAAGTCCCGAACTACGCGGTCAATTCCACCGCGACCTCTAACAAACCCCGCGATACCACCGCCCCCGGACAAGTTACCGGCGTGATCATTACGGTCGTTGCAACGGGAAATGCACTGAATATCCAGTGGAGTGCGGCGACCGGCGGCGATGTGGCTGGCTATCGCGTCTGGCGCAATATCACTAACGCCTACACTCAGCCGTGGGCCTATGCTATGGTCACCACCCGCATAGTCACCTATTTCAATGATACCGGCTTAGTAGATGGCACCACCTACTTCTACAAGATCCAAGCCTACGATGAAGTCCCCAACTACGCGGTCAATTCCACCGCGACCTCGGGCAGAGCCCGCGATACTACTCCACCACCGCAAGTGACCGGTCTCTCGGTCTCAAACCCCGGCACCGGGAATAAATTGGATTTGAGCTGGACCGCTAGCTCCGCGCCAGATTTCAGTTTCTATCGCGTCTACCGGAGCAATGTCTCCTCCACCGGGCCTTTCCACTTGCTGACCACCGGAACCGCCACCTCATATGCTAATTTAGGTTTATATGATGGTCAAACTTATTATTATAAGGTCTCTGCGGTGGATGACGGCGGTCCAACTCTCAACGAGGGATTGAACTCCACCGTGGTCTCCGCCAGTCCTACCGATACCACCCCGCCGTCCCAAGTCACCGGAGTGGTGGTTTTGGTGAATGCAACGGGTAACAGGTTGAATATCCAATGGAATAGTCTTAGTGGAAGTACACCCGACCTCAAAGGGTATAAGATATATAAAAGCACCACCAACGGCTTCACACCCGGACCTGGCA
>CAYGYC010000053.1:11599-14887 GCA_964353755.1 uncultured archaeon
AAGTCCCCAACTACGCGGTCAATTCCACCGCGACCTCGGGCAGAGCCCGCGATACCACGCCGCCACCGCAAGTGACCGGTCTCTCGGTCTCAAACCCCGGCACCGGAAATCGATTAGATTTGAGCTGGACCGCTAGCTCCGCGCCAGACTTCAATTTCTATCGGGTCTACCGGAGCAATGTCTCCTCTACCGGGCCCTTCAATCTGGTGACCACCCGGACCACCAATTCCTACTCTGATATGGGGCTCAAAGACAGCTCCACATTCTATTATAAGGTTTCAGCTGTGGATGATGGTGGCCCGACCCTGAACGAGGGGTTGAATTCTACTGTAATTTCCGCTATTCCCACTGACATCACCCCGCCACCCCAAGTCAGTGGAGTTACTGTAATCGTAGTAACTACGGGGAATAAATTAAATCTTCAATGGGATTCCTTAAGCGGTTCTGTGACAGATCTAGCGGGATACCGGATTCATCGGAGTACCACATCGGGTTTCACGCCTGGACCTGCCAATCTCCTCACGAATACGACGCAAAATCTGTATAATGACACCGGATTAACGGATGGGATCACCTATTACTACCGGATCATAGCGTTTGATGAGGTACCTAACTTAGGAACGCCCTCTATAGAAAAGAGCGGAAACCCACAGGATACAGTTCCCCCTGAACAGGTGCTAAATCTGGTTGTAACAAATCCAGGCACCGGAAATACATTAATATTAACGTGGACTGCAAGCACCGCCACTGATTTGAGTGTATATCGCATATACCGAAGCACCAGTCCTGGTGTGCCAATTAATCCATCGTACTTAATCGCCACACGGACAGTGAATAATTACACGAATACGGGGCTTACAGATGGACAGATTTATTATTACAAAGTAACAGCAGTTGATGAGGTCCCGAATGAAGGACCGGCATCCGCAGAAAAGAGTGGTACCCCAACGGATACCCAAGCGCCCGCGCAGGTAACTGGATTGGTAATTGTTAATCCACAGATCGGGAATAGATTAAACCTGACTTGGAATGCCAATACCGAACCGGATCTGGCAGGGTATCGAGTTTATCGCAGTACTTCTGCCGGGTTCCCCATTAGTCCCATCTATTTAGTGGGCACAACAGTCACCAATAAGTTCCAAGATACAGGCTTGATTGATAATTTAAATTATTATTACAAAGTCGTCGCTGTAGATGAGGTCCCGAATTTGGGTCCTGCCTCAGAGGAAAAAGTGGGCAAATCCAATAATACAGTGCCTCCACCAAAAGTAACAGGCATGAGTATCCAGGTAATAGGAGATCAAGCATTGAATATAAAATGGAATACTATAACAGTTTCAGATTTTGACCATTATGAGCTCTGGAGAAAAAAAGATATTGGTGGGACTTGGGTACGATATGTAAATACCTCCATTAGTGGATATAACGATACAGATGTAGGTCCGGCAAATACCTATTACTATAAGACGCGGGGGGTGGATTGGGTGTTGAATGTGGGTAATTTCTCTGATGAAGTTTTTGCCAAACCTGGTGGAACGCCACCTGGCAATATTTCCAATGTGTATATTACGGCGGAACCACAGGGAAATACCTTATCACTTACCTGGACAGATGCAAATAAGACCACCCCTGCTAAAGATGTTGATGGCTATAATATATACCGAAGCATAGCTACTGGATTTATTCCTGGGCCTGCCAATTTCATTGAATTCAAGAAAATTAACTCGACCACCCATACTGGACTTACCGATGGGGTGCGTTATTATTATCGCATAGTGGCAATAGATAAAGACGGGATTAAAGGGAATTATTCAAAAGAAGAAAGCGGAATTCCTGCTGATTCAACCCCACCGGAGAAGATAACCGGAGTTTCCATAACCGTTATTGCCACAGGAAATCAACTAAATATTACCTGGACCAAAAGTATAGCAAGTGATTTAGTCAATTATAAGGTTTATCGCAGTACCACTTCCGGTTTTACACCTGAACCAGCAAACCTCATCGCAAGTCCAGTCATCAATTATTATCTAGATTCGGGTTTAACTGATGGGACGACCTATTATTATCGCATCGCTGCTGTGGATGAAGTACCCAATGAAGGGACAAGGTCTGATCAGGCAAGCGGCACACCTCAAGATACAACCCCACCTTCGCAAATAACAGGTCTAGTTATCAGTGTTATTACTACAGGTAATACCCTCTCACTCACTTGGAATGCCAGCACGGCCCCCGATTTTGCAGCTTATCGAGTTTACCGAAGCACTATCAGTGGGGGTCCTTACACTAACATCATAAATAGAACTACTAATTCCTATACTGATACGGGATTAGTAGATGGAGTGACCTACTATTATGTCATTGCAGCAGTAGATGAAGTCCCAAATAAAGGGCCTAATTCTGCTGAGAAAAGTGGTGTTCCACAGGATACTGTTGCTCCAGGGAAAGTCACGGGTGTAATAGTTAGCGTAGTACCAATAGGAAATCGATTAAATCTTACTTGGGTCGCTAGTAGCGCACCAGACATTGCAAAATATAAAGTTTATCGAAGTACCACATCAGGATTTACCCCAGGTGCTGGAAATTTAATTGCACAACCTACCGCCAATACTTATTTAGATTCTGGCTTAACGGATGGGGTGACCTATTATTACCGCATTAGCGCAATCGATGAGGTGCCCAACGAGGGTACGTACTCCGATGAAGCCAGCGGCACCCCGCAGGATACTACGCCTCCAACCAAAGTCCTCGGCGTTTCCGTGAGCGTGATTGCTACAGGCAATACCCTTTCCCTCTCCTGGACCGCCAATACTGACCCGGATGTGGCTAATTACAAGCTTTATCGGAGCACTATCTCTGGATTTACGCCAGCACCTCAGTATCTAGTAGGGAATCCGACTACCAATTCATTCTTAGATACCGGCTTAACCGATGACGTCCCCTATTACTACCGCATTACCGCGGTCGATGAGGTCCCCAACGAAGGCACGGCGTCGGACCAAAATAGCGGGACCCCGCATGATTCTACGCCCCCACTTAAAGTACTAGGAGTAATGGTTACGGTTATTGCGACTGGTAATCAGCTGAATCTCACCTGGATCGCTAGTAGTGCTACCGATCTCGTCAATTATAGGGTCTATCGTAGCACCACGCCCGGCTTCACCCCCAGCATCGGAAACCGCATTGTCACTCCCGTTCCGAATTATTATTTAGATTCCGGTCTATCTGATGGGACAACCTATTACTATCGCATTTCTGCAGTTGATGAGGTGCCTAACGAAGGTACATACT
>CAYGYC010000053.1:14987-17690 GCA_964353755.1 uncultured archaeon
CCCCCGGCTTCACGCCTAACGTCGGGAACCGCATTGCGAGCCCGGTAACCAACTCCTACTTGGATGTAGGCTTAACGGATGGAACGACCTACTACTACCGCATTAGCGCAATCGATGAGGTGCCCAATGAAGGCACCTATTCCGATGAAGCCAGCGGCACCCCGCATGATTCTTTACCTCCAGCCAAAGTGTTAGGTCTTTCTATATCTAATCCTCAAATTGGGAATACGCTTGATCTTACATGGACTGAAAACACGGATCCTGATTTACAAGGATATAAGATATATAGAAGCACAACTTCAGGATTCACCCCAGGAGCAGGAAATTATATCGGAACAACTTCTATCAACCAATATCGGGATACGTCGGGGTTGACAGATGGCACAACTTATTATTACCGTGTTACTGCAAAAGATGAGGTCCCGAACGAAGGAACTCCTTCTGATGAGAAATCGGGTGTTTCAAGTGATTTAACGCCTCCACCGAAAGTGGTAGGAGTTTTAGTTACTGTTGTAACAGCAGGCAATAAATTAAACATTCAATGGGACGCGAGTACCGCGTCTGATCTCTTAAATTATAAAGTTTATCGCAGTACCACAAGTGGGTTTACCCCAGGACCCGCTAATTTGATTGCCAGTCCTACCAATAGGTATTATAATGATTCCGGGTTGTTGGATGGCACTCCTTATTACTATCGCATTTCTGCAGTCGATGAGGTGCCCAACGAAGGGACTGTTTCCGACCAAGTGTCGGGGACGCCTCAAGATACGGTCGCACCCCCTCAAGTGACGGGAGTTACGGTTATTAATCCCAAAGTAGGGAATCGACTAGATTTGTCATGGACTGCCAGTTCTGCACCTGATTTAAATAGATATAATATCTATCGGCATACCAGCAAGGATTTTGAAGTCGGATTGGCTTTATATATTGGCTCATCGGCTATTAACTCCTATATCGATTCCGGAGTCCTAGTCATTGACAATCAAATTTACTATTATAAGGTTACAGCAGCTGACGAGGTTCCCAATGAAGGGCAATCGTCTGTGGCTGCAAATGGTACTCCCACGGATGAAACGAAACCCCCTCAAGTTACGGGTTTGACTGTTACTAACCCGGGGATTGGGAAACAACTCCAATTAAGTTGGACTGCGAGCAGTGCTACTGATCTTTCTTATTATAAAGTATATCGGAGCACTATCTCTGGATTTACACCAGGTCCAAGCTACCTAATAGTAGATACTACCTCAACCACTTATACAAATTATGGTTTAACTGATGGGATCACCTATTACTATCGCGTCTCCGCCGTTGATGATGGGATTAATCCGACCATTCCGTCGCCTTATAGAAACGAAGGAACCGCCTCTGATCAAGTTAGTGGCACCCCATCAAATACGGTCCCACCTGCTCAGGTAACTAATTTGCAGGTCCGGATCAAGAATGATACCTGCTTGAATCTCCAATGGACGCCTAACACAGATTATGACTTAAAAGGCTACAAGATCTACCGAAGCACTGTCTCAGGTTTCACACCAGGACCGGCTAATTTACTTACCAGCGTGTTAGCACCTAAAGCGTATCATAATGATACAACAGTCTATCCATTGACCACCTTCTATTACCGTGTTAGTGCTTACGACAATGTAACTCCAGCGAATGAGGGAACGCCCTCTACTCAACAAGGTGCTACCCCCGGAGGAACTGCTCCCGGAAAAGTATTAAATCTGACAATATACGTTGTAAAAACAGGAAATGCCCTCAATTTACAATGGGCTAATTTGAATCTTACCGAACCCGCTCATGATATTCATCATTATAATGTGTATCGGAGTGCAACGCCAGGATTTACGCCGGGACCTTCCTATCTGATTGGTAGTCCAATCTATGTTATCTATTTTAATGATACCGGTTTGACCGATGGGACATCCTATTATTATCGGGTTATTGCTGTTGATAAGGAATCTTTGTCGGGGACACCCTCCGATGAAAAATCTGGAATACCTCAAGATACAACACCTCCTGGACAAGTAACGGGCGTTATAATTACGGTTGTTACCACTGGAAATGCCTTGAATATTCAATGGAGTGCCGCTTCTGGAGGCGATGTGCAAGGCTATCGCGTCTGGCGCAATATCACCGCGACCTATACCCAGCCGTGGGCTTATACGCTGGTCACCACCCGGTTATTCACCTATTTCAACGATACGGGCTTAATGGATGGAAAAACCTATTTCTATAAGATTCAAGCTTATGATGAAGTCCCGAACTACGGCAGTAATTCCACCGCAACCTCAGGGGTGCCCAGTGATACTGTACCTCCAGGGAGAGTAATGGGGCTTGGAATTACTGTGGTGCCTACTGGTAATGCGCTCTCCCTGAGCTGGACTGCCAGCAACGCCCCGGATTTCAACTATTACAAGATCTATCGCAGCAATGTCTCTTCCACCGGGCCCTTCCACTTGCTGACCACCCGGACCACTAATTCCTACACTAATTTAGGGTTATATGATGGCCAAACGTATTATTACAAGGTTTCCGCCGTGGATGATGGCGGTCCGTCTCTGAACGAGGGGCAAAACTCGACAGTCAGCTCTGGCACTCCGAGTGATACCACGCCACCATCCCAAGTGACCGGGGCTAGCGTGATCGTCGTGGCTACCGGCAATAAATTGAACCTCCAATGGACGAATTTAAATGTGACCT
>CAYGYC010000054.1:0-12585 GCA_964353755.1 uncultured archaeon
TTTTATGCTTTTTTTGTTTCTCAAGGGCTATTGAATCCTCTAAATTTTTAATTTCTCCATCGATCCGGGCTCGAATGTAACCTTCCTTTTTTAAATTATCAAATACTTTCTTATACTCTCCTTTTTTCCCGCGAATAATCGGCGCTAGAATTTGAATCCGGGCTTCTAATTCAAAATTAGTGAGAACTTGATCAACAATTTGATCCAGAGTCTGTTTTTGAATTTCCTTGCCACACTTCCAACAGTGGGGATGCCCAATTCTACCGTATAATAGTCGAAAGTAATCATAAATTTCAGTGATCGTTGCTACCGTCGAGCGAGGATTATGCGAGAGCGGGCGCTGTTCAATAGAAATTGCAGGAGAAAGCCCTTCAATGAAATCGACTTTTGGTTTTCTCATTTGCCCTAGAAATTGGCGCGCATAAGCAGATAATGATTCAATGTATCGCCGCTGTCCCTCAGCATAAATTGTATCAAAAGCCAATGAAGATTTACCTGATCCAGAAATTCCCGTAATGACTACCAACTTATTTCGTGGAATTTCCACATTAATATTCTTTAAGTTATGTTCTGATGCCCCTTTAATAATTATTTTATCTGGCATTATTCTTCAACTCTCATACCTAGCTAATTATGTCTTAAATGATCCGGTTATTTCTCAAAATATGGTAAACTTTTTCTTAAACGACCTCATTTGAATTGACGCTGTGGTTCAGCTCTTCGATATACTTGAGTTAAGTAAGGAAATAAATTTTTATCTGGAATGCTATGGCTTTAGTGCTTTGCAATTTACCATAAAGCTTAAATAGCCTTTTTTTCTCCTCGGGAGAAAAAAAAATAATTTCAACAGATTTGAATTATTAAGTTAATAGGTCCCTTTTTTTTAAAAATGCTAAAATTTTTGGTCTAAAATAGAGGACTAATCAAAGCCTTTTTCTATTGCTAGGGTATTTTTCTTATTTTTTATCGCAATCCAACTTAGGCTAATAATATCTTAAGAATAAATCTCCCACTAAAAATTTTTATGAAGGTCACGGAAAATGTTGAATAAATGCATAGAATGCACCTATTATGAAAGGTTGGTAGATGTTGGGCACATTACTTTACATCATTTCTGCCACTTTCATGAATCACCCTATTCGGTCCTTAGATTTCAAGGAATATCGGACGTATGTCAATTAATAACGAAAGAAGCAAATCCCATATTGATCGGGGGTGTTAGGTGAAAGGTTCCGCCTCACTATCTTTTTTTGAATTCCCCTCCTCCTCCCCTACATTTTATTTATAATTAGAAGCGGCACCCACCAAATATAAAAATAATCCCCCCTTTATCAATTAAAAATAATTTTTTTTATTTTAGTGATACATTATGTAAAACTTACTTAAGTGTAGATATTTTTAGGAATATCGGGTTTTTTCTCGTCAGGTTCTGGCTTCTCTTCTTTCTTTTGAGTCATACGGTCATCTATTAATTTATCGAGTTCTTTCTTTTCCTCTAGAACCTTAGTTTTAACAAAAATATCTTTACCACCAAGAATCGCGATGGCAACCGCATCACTTGGGATAACATTTGGAATCCGCTGCCCATTATTGAGGTAGATCGAAGCCGAAAATATATACCCCGTTCGTCCTACTTCCCGAATCCGGTCGATCACGATGCGTTCTATAGCGGCGGTCAAGATCTTCTTCAAATTTATCTTTAGCAAATTATTAGTAAGAATGAATTCCTCTAAATAAGTTCGATCATCCTCCCGTATTGTATGAAAGATGACCCGTTCCAGATCATCAAATTCCTCATTTAGTACCCGTTTCAAGTAAAAATAGACTGGAGGAACTACGCTCATAGATAATTTTTCTCCAGTCTCCCCTTCTGTAATAATATAATCCACTACAGTTGAATAATCAAGCCTTCTTTCAGTAGGATGAGCCCGTCCGCGGACTATCTTCAACTTAACATCAATAACTTTGACTTCACTCATCTCTATCACATAATGAGACTTTAAATCATAGGTTAAATTTACTGATTTTTATTAATAAGAATTACTTCCCTAATTTTCTTAGTTCGATTATTTTATCACGGAGAAGCGCTGCTTTCTCAAATTCGAGGAACTTCGCGGCTTCATGCATACTCTTTATTAATTCTTCAATATATAGAGGGAGTTCTGCTTTGGATAATTTTTCTGGCAAGGATTTAAAGGGTTTACTCGGCAAGGTCGTAAACATTTCCCGGATAGGTTTTATTATGGGTGTCGGTGTAAGTTGATGCGCGTGGTTATAGGCGATTTGTTTCTCACGACGGCGATTGGTTTCATCGATGGCGCGTTGCATTGAATCCGTTATATGATCTGCGTAGAGGATTATTTTACCTCGGATATTGCGGGAAGCTCTGCCAAAGGTTTGAATTAAAGAAGTTTCTGAGCGAAGAAATCCCTCTTTATCCGCGTCAAGGATGGCGACTAAAGAAACTTCAGGTAAATCCAAGCCTTCCCGTAGAAGATTTATCCCCACCAGAACATCACAACCGCCCTTCTCACTTCCATAGCGGAGATCGCGAATTAAAACAGTTCGTTCAATAGTATTAATTTCGGAATGGAGGTATTGCGCATGGATTTGATGTTCTATGAGATATTCGGTCAATTCTTCAGCCATTCGCTTTGTAAGAGTGGTGACTAACACCCGGTCCTTTAATGCAACGCGGCTGCGAATTTCTAGAATGAGATCCTCTACCTGATTGTGAATTGGACGGATTTCAATCTCCGGATCTATAATATGGGTAGGTCTAATGAGTTGCTCCACAATTTTCTGACTGTTTTGCCGTTCATACGAGCTTGGCGTGGCTGAGGTAAAAATTACGTGGGCAATTTTCTGTTCAAATTCTTCAAAGGTGAGAGGTCTATTATCATGGGACGTCGGAAGGCGAAACCCATAATCCACCAGATTTTTTTTCCGGGAATAGTTCCCCCAGTACATACCCTCAATTTGGGGTAAACTTGCATGGCTTTCATCAATAATCATCAGAAAATCCTTTGGAAAGTAGTCAATTAATGTATAAGGAGGATCTCTGGGCTTCTGCCCACTTAAATATACGGTATAATTCTCGATTCCAGAGCACCATCCATTGGTCTTTAATAGTTCCAAATCATATTTAGTCCGTGCGCGGATTCGTTGAGCTTCAACTAATTTATTACGGCGTTCAAACTCTGCAATTCGCGCCTCCAGTTCCTGTTCAATAAGCGGGATAGATTGGGCAATTCTTTCCTCCGTGGAGATGAATTCGACCGCAGGAAAAAATTGAATCTGCTGATGTTCCTGAATTGTTTTCCCCGTTAGGGGGTGGATTTCGGTGATTTTCTCAATTTGATCTCCGAACATTTCAATCCGAAATACACTATCCCCAAATGCCGGGAATACATCGATGGTATCGCCACGAACCCGAAAGGTGCCATTTTTAAAATCTATATCATTACGGCGATATTGGATGGTGACCAGATCTTGAAGTATTTTATCGCGATCAATGGTCTGCCCCTTTTCTAACGTTGGAACTAAGCTAATCAGGGTCTTGGGGTCAGCAAGCCCAAAGATACATGAGACACTCGCAATCACAATGACATCCGTTCGGGTCAACAGCGATTTCATGGTGGAAAGGCGCAGCTTCTCAATTTCTGGGTTAATCGAGGTTTCTTTATCAACATACAGATCTTTCGAGGGCACATACGCTTCCGGTTGATAATAGTCATAATAACTCACAAAAAATTCTACCGCGTTATCTGGGAAAAATTCTTTATATTCGCGATACAATTGGGCGGCAAGGGTCTTATTATGGGAAATGACTAGAACAGGTTTTTGTACCGCCTCAATTATGTTCGCCATACAGAACGTTTTTCCTGTACCAGTAGCCCCCAAGAGCGTCTGAAATTTAGCTCCTTCTTTTAAGCCATTTATCAGTGATGCAATCGCTTCCGGTTGGTCTCCTGTTGGTTTGAATGGGGCTACTAACCGAAATTTGGGCATTTGGGCATCGAGCTCTTTTCAATCTCTAATTCTTTCTGAAAATTTTGGTAGATATTCATAATTCTTTTTGCTTGGTATTATTTTCAGAACAATACCTCTTCATAATTAGATCTTTTTGAGAAAATATGGCTAATCTTAGTTAAAGTTTATAACTTAAGTCCTTCTAATCTAAATAAAATGATGCAATTTATAGGATAAGGTTTTTTTAGGATGATATTTGTTGTAATTCTGCAACAAGAATTTAAAATGTTAACTAATTCAAAATGGACTTACCTAGTTGAAACAACAATTTGCATTAGTGGAGCCTTGTGAATGAAGTGGAAGAAACAAATGACATTTGTTATGTTCCTAATTCTTACATATTTCTTGGTTATAACTCAATTCTCTAATTCAAATGCCACAGATGTGGAATATACTGTCCCATATCGTGCAGGTGGCGGGCCGACCATTAATGGAACTATTACAGCATCCGAATGGGTTAATGCTATACAATATACCATTATTTTCCAATTTAATGATACTGAAAATCCAATTATTGAAGCAGAATTATATTTATTGCATAATGGCTCTGCCATTTTCATCGGGCTTAACATCACGCAGGCCGATAATCAGTCGGATCCTGCAGATGCGTTTTATATCTATTTCGATGAAAAGAATAATGGCCAATTAGCAGGAAACGCTACCCTCCCGAAAGAGGAAGGGGCAAAACTCACACGCGACGGGAATTTCACCGATTTAAGTTATAACGGGTCGACTTGGATCAATGATGAAGATATTGTCGATCTTACAAAAGGTCCAAGTAATGGTGCAACGAATGGTGTAGGGGGATGGGAATTTGTAATGGTTTCCCTATATAATCCGATCAACAGAAAATCAATCAATACGTCGGATTTCGATATCAATCTTCCTTCAAATGTCCTTGAACCTACTGTTAGAATCGGTTTTGACATTGAATATTATGATGCGGACATTAATCAAACCGATTCCTTTACCACATCTAAGAATAGAACAGTTAATACAGATCCCTCTAAATGGGATGTCTTAATATGTGGTACAGTTCCCCCTTCTCAAGCAAATTTGGGTGCCATTTGGGCTTATATCGCCGTCGGTATGATTGTACCTGCCGGACTCATTGTGTTTTTAATTATTTGGATTATGAGACGAAAATTAGACTAAGGCTCTGGCTATGCGGGAGCTCCTCCGTAGGACTTTGATGTTGGGTTCACTGACTATTCTAAAATTGTTGAATCTAATCTTTTTATTTTCCTTTTTCAAAAAAATCAACGGAAAATTTTTTTATTTTTCCCCCGAGGTCTTCAGTCCTCATTTTTTTGTTGTTTCCAGCACTTTTTTCATGGAGCACCTATATATCCCTAAAGGTTCAGCCGTCTTAGATTTAGGAACAGGCTCCGGGATTCTCGCTATTGCGGCCGCAGAGAGAGCCCAGAAAGTCGTTGCAAGTGATATCAGCCCATATGCAACCCATAATACGCGGATTAATGTGCGTTTAAATAAGATTTCCAATAAAATCACAATTTTGAAGGGAAATTTATTTCATCCGATTCATGAGAAATTTGATATTATTCTTTTCAATCCGCCCTATTACCCCTTTAAGCCGAAGACCTATATCGAGGCGGCTTGGTGTGGCGGAGAAAATTACGCCCTCCTCCGTCGGTTCTTATCACAAGCAAAAGGGTATCTCAACCCTAATGGCGTTATCCAAATTTCCGCCTCTAGCTATACTGACCTGAATTTTATCAAACGGCTATTTAAAAAACATAATTTTCACCCTATTATGGTGGCGAGAAAGTTCCTCTTCTTTGAAATTCTTTATATTTATCTCCTTATCCCGCAAAAGCCCGGTGGAGTTATCCCATGACAAAACTTCTGAACGAACAAGAGATAATTCGCCTGAAAAAACGGCTTCAAAGCCGGCTGGATTATTATGTCGTTATTTTAGTGTGGGGGCTCTGTTCCTTCAGTTTTTTATCCACCCTGTTTATTGGCTCGCTCGATCCGGACCATGGAGGATTGAGTGCAGCCCTCCAAGTAGCGCCTATTTTTCTCTTTTTTCCGGTCTTTGCACTTATAGGAGCCGTTTCAGATCGCATTCTTGTGAAAGATCTCTATATGAAATCTAATGTTAAGAAGTTTATAATATCTCAAGGAGAGAAAAGCAGAAGCCGGTTAGTTAAGGAAGATTATATCCGAATTGGTATTACAATTTTTCTTATTTTCATCAGTTTGCCGTGGATTGCTGCACGCCTTGGCTTATTCCTCAGACTTTATGATTCAACGCTCATGAGCGATGTTTTCTTCTTTCAACCAGTCCACCTCGGAGAACACCATGGATGGATTGGGATTTATATGATTCTCTGTGTTCTCCTTCTATCAAAAACTGAAAAATTGTATCTAAACTCGATTTTCAAGGAACTCTTCATATATCTTTTATGCTTCCTCCTGATCTGGGGAATTGGCTTGCTCCTCAACGATTTTACCTATGAACAGATGCATTTTACTTTCCCATTTCTGGTTTGGGGCACAGATACTAACTTTTTCTGGGGATTATCGATCCAAATTCTTATTGTCGCCGCTTTAAGTTTCCCCCTCTATTATTTTGGCTGGTATCAATACTATAAAAAAGTAAATAACTAAATATCCTTTATTTAATGTCAGACTAACTTAGAACAAAAATTCAATTCCAGCGTGATAAAAAATGGACAATTTGAGATTTTATAGAAGAATCAATATAAATAAAGCCATTAAAATACTAGTTGGCGTTGTAGTTGCAGCCTTTTTCGTGTTCATCTTTAGCATCTCCGCTATTATTAGTCTTGTATTAAACATTCAATTCTATGAAAACCGGCTAGGGATGAATTGGTGGACCATTTTCACATTAGACAATGCCGCAATTCTATGGTGCCCTCTTATATCAATAATCATCTTATTAATACTGGTAACCTGCTTAAATCCGACGACCAGCAGCACGCTTACGCTACTCTTTGGCATAACTAAGCGAGCTAACCAACGCCCTTCCCGCAAGCAATGTATTATTTGGAATTATGCGGTAGTTGCTGGGCTGGGCGGGCTTCTAGTGGGATGGTACATTGGATTTGCCACTAATGCAGGCTTTGGTATTTTCGTAGCCAAGGAAGCCGGAATGTCCTTCGATTTCATGGCGTTCCTCCAAGCTCTCTCATATCCCTTAACCCCCGGTGTTGTAGACATGAATGTAGTTTTTACCTTTTCCTTCATTCTACGCCCATTTATTATCTTAATAGTCGGATCGGTTATCGCCAAGCTGGCACTTGATATATCAAATTCATTTTTATTCAGAAGAAACGTAAATCCCTTTAAACTGACAGGGGCCATTGTCTTAATGATTTCATTGGCATTCTTTATAAGTTGGCTATTCCTCCCTTCTGCCGCATTTGATGTCGTAGATTCTGTAGCCGCTTACGCAGTGGTTTTAGGGTTCTTCGCTAGCCTGGTTATTGGCGGGATTTTCTATGGAATTGGGGTTATGAATCCAGAACGCTATCGCGGAAGAAACCTCTACAAAAAAATCCTTGCGCTCGCCTTGATTATCGTGTTCATCATTCCCATAGGAGCCCTCATTGCCGCAGGAGTTAAAGGTCTTTATCGGGAGGCAAATTGGAATGATTGGGTGTGGGATACGAAAATTTCGACGCAAATAAATAAGACTCAAGATGCCGCCGGAATAGCTGATATTAGAAAATTAACTACCCAACAGCTCATGAATAACCAATCGCTTTCCGGTGTTTCAGATACCGAAATGATACCTCATATTCGAACCTTTGACCAAAACGCATCTCGTTTGTCAATGCAAAATAAAATTGGGAGTGCCTGGGAGAAATTAGCGGATTCTGATATTATCTATATTAATAATTCCGAATACTGGATTGCGCCTCGGACGATTAGAACTGATCTAGGACTTTCTTGGGTCCAAGATCATCTTATCTACACCCATTCCCGGGGATTCATTGCCCTAAATCCCGTCACCGGGGACCTTATTGATACCAATTCATATCCTTCTACATTTGGAGTGCTGGAGAATCATTCTATCTACTTCGGGGAGTTGCCGTCCAATTCTTATACTATGCTGAATGTCAGTAGTGTCCAAGAAATTGAATCTATAAGATACAGTGGAATCCCTGATGTTACACTCGATGGGTTTCTTAATTGGTGGTATATTGAAGAGTGGGGCTTTAAAACAGGAGAACCGACTAATTATTTAATCAAACGGAATATCTATGATCGGATCGGAGACATATTACTACCTTATATGATAGTAGGAGAAGATGCCTATCTTGTATATGATGGCGCTACTAAAAGGATGTTTTATTGCGCCGATATCATTCTGGATTTTCCGAGTTTCTCAGGCTACATTCAATCTGATATAGTTCGGTGGCTCGGTGTCGTCCTGATTGATACCAAAAGCGGGGCGATGGATTTTTATAAATATAATCAAACTTTTGCTAACCTCCCATACGCCTTTCTTAATATATACACTACAACATATCCTTGGCAATCCATGCCCTCATGGCTTGTCCCTCAGTTAAAATATCCTGAAATCCTAATTGAATATCAACTCTCAGTCGATTATACCTATCACGTGACAGATCCTAATACATGGCGCAGTGGGAATGATTTTTTTGAACGCCCCTCCGATACGGACTTGTATTATATCATCTATAACCTTGGATATGGTCCAACTTATGTAGGCGCTTCTTTTGTTGAATTCCAAGGCGCCACGGTTGGAAATTTGGTGGGACTTTATTTAGTGGAAAATGGGAAAATACCAGAGTATTTTGGACGGGTTACCTTCTTTCGAAACGGAACTGCAGGCGAAACACAGATGATTGGATTGGCAGCGGCAAGATCAGCCTACCAACAGGCAGACGCGCAATTTCTCCAATTGCTACCGAATAAGCGATATGGAAACTATCTTATATACCCCTTAGCAGGTTCTCTCTATTTCGTAATTCCAGTATATGCAACCACAGGGACGGGCATCGAAACGCTCAAACGGGTCGCCCTTGTGAATGTATTTAATCCCAGAGATATCGGGATTGGAAATTCTACGATGCAAGCTTACGATGCGCTTAATATTACCCAGGTAATTCCAGCAGGAGTGCTTTCTTTAAATATTATCAGGTCCCCAGCAATAAGTAAGGCAAATACCTATGAAACAGGAACGAATAATTTAGAACTTCTCATCAACAATGGCTATCCGACTCAAAGCTTCAATGTAACATTGCAAATCACCACCGAAAGTGCTTACTTTAATGTCTCTTTCGCAGGGCAAGAAATCAAACCAGTTGATATAGGTGGTAATCATTCCTACTTCATTGCTAACTTCACCTTACTCCCAACGCAATATGTGGGAATTATTCCGCAAATTACGGGACGACTGCCAGCGGGTTCTCCCAGTATGACCATTAATTACAATGTCGATCTCTATTTCAGCAATGGCACGCTCTATGACCAAAAGCAACGATCCATCTACATCTACAAGTAATTTTTAATTCCCTTTCTTTCCTTTCTTTTTTTTATATCGAATTTCTTAAAAACTCGCACTAGAACTGTTTTTGAATAAAAAGCAGGGTATAGACGTGCTGGTATAAATTTTCTAAGACTCCATTTCTCATTAAAAAAATAGGGAAAAAAATAGTTCCATTCTCTTGGATTCATGGGGTATATTTCCAGAGAGCGTTCAGTTCGCCATTAATAACACTGACATTGTTATATCCAAATCCGCCGAGGAGCCAGAAGTTACCCCCAACATCCGTCCACGATGCGCTTTCCCGCCTCGTGCCGGGCACGTTCGCGGCATCGGCCACGCCCTTGGTGCCGTAGATTCCCTGGTTATTGACGGAATAATTGCCGGACACCCACGTCCAGGTCGCATCGCTGACATTGAACATCCAGAGAGCGTTCAGATATTCATTATTAATACTAGCATTCCAATTATTAGTACTAGCATTGCAATTACAATTATCAAAGTCTTTTTTGTTTTCGATTCCATGTATGAAATACCTTCCTTCACATTATGAAGTTAAAAAATTAAAAGGGATGAGATTAGCTTAAAAATTTTTTGATATTGCAATAATTCTATATTAATTAAGATAAATTCTCATGAGTTTATAGAAAAACGTGTATAGCCAACTATTTTTTGATAAAAAATTTCTTATTTTTAATTATCATTATTATTTTTAGAAATCACGAAGAGTGCGGAAATGGTTACAAACGCGGCATTGATATTCAATATTCAGAAATTGTCCACCGAGGATGGACCCGGCATTCGGACAACCGTTTTTTTTAAGGGATGTCCCTTGAAATGTCGTTGGTGCCATAATCCCGAAGGAATTGATCCGCAACCCCAATTAATGTGGACGGAAACTCGCTGTATTGACTGTAAAACCTGCATTAAAACGTGCCAAAATAAAGTTTTAACCTTTACCAAAACCGGTCTTCACATTAATCGGCAGAAGTGCCTCCGATGCGGAAAATGTGCGGAAGCTTGCCCAAGCAATGCTCTTGAATTAATTGGAAAACCATACGAAATCAAAAAATTAATTGAGGAGGTAGAGAAGGACCGCCCTTTCTACAACCAATCCCAGGGTGGAGTCACATGTTCTGGCGGTGAACCGACAATGCAACTTCAACCCTTGAGCGATTTCTTAAAAATCTGTAAGCAAACGGGAATTCATACCGCTTTGGATACTTCTGGCTATATAAAATGGGAAGCCTTGGAAAAAATTCTTCCGTTTGTGGATTTAGTTCTCTATGATCTGAAGCTGATCGATTCCGAAAAACATAAGCAATATACCGGTGTTCCAAATGATATTATCTTAGAAAATGCTAAATCCATTGCCAAATTAGGGATCCCCATGTGGATTCGGACGCCTATTATTCCCAACCATACTGATTCTGACGAAAATGTCCGCGATATTGCACAGTTTATCAAAAATTATTTGTTACCCGCGGTAAAACGCTATGATCTTTGTGCCTTCGTGAATCTCTGTAAGGGGAAATATGCGCGGCTGGGAATTAATTGGCGTTTTAACGATACTCCATTATTGAAAAAAGAAAATATGGACCATCTGGCGGAACTTGCGCGGAAAATTGGGGTCCCTAATGTGTGTTGGGCTGGGCCCACGCGCCTTGAGAAGTGAATTTTAGTGTTGGTAATCAAAGCATGAATGAAACCTCAAAACTTCGGGAGAAAATAGAGAGCTTACCTGAAACAACCGGGATATATTTGTTTAAGGATACCGACGGCAATACGCTTTACATTGGAAAAGCGAAATCTATTAAAAATCGGGTGAAATCACATTTTTCGCCAGCCGAGGGGATTAATACGGATGTATTTATTACCAATAACACCGCGAAAATTGAGTTTATGCTCACCGATTCAGAGATTGAAGCATTACTCCTTGAGGCGGAGTTAATTAAGAAATATAGCCCGAAATATAACATCAAATTGCAGGATGATAAGACTTATCCGTATATCATCATTACTGAGGAAGATTTTCCCCGCGTTCTCATTCGAAGAGTGCGAAAAAAAGAGGAATTAAAGAAATTCCGCCATTACTTTGGTCCTTTCACGGACGTGGGGGCAATTAAACGAACCCTAAATTTTTTGTTCAAACTATTTCCCATTTGCTCCTGCTATCCCCAACGAAAGCAACGAATTCGCCCCTGTTTAAAATATCAACTCAAAAAATGTTCGGCACCCTGCGTTGAAAAAATTACGCAGGAAGATTATTTGAAAAATATTCTCAATATTGAATTATTTCTAGAGGGAAAAAAGAAAGATCTCCTCGAAGAATTCAAGCAATCAATGCAGCAGGCATCCGATAACTTAGATTTTGAAACCGCCGCCTTATTACGAGACCATATTTGGGCACTTGAAAAGACAATTATTAATCAAAAAGTAATTAGTGCGGAACCAGAAGAATCTCTGGGAATTGTGGAATTGAAAGAGATTTTGGATCTGCCGAATGAACCCAGGCGAATAGAAGCGTTTGATATATCCAATCTGAGCGGGACAGACCCCACAGGATCTTTAGTGCTCTTTATCAATGGGAAACCTTCCAAAGGCGGTTATCGGCGTTATAAGGTACGAATCACCCCGGAACCCAATGATATAGCAATGATAGAGGAGGTGCTCGAACGACGTTTCAAACGATTGATTGCCGCGGAAGATCCAATTCCTGATTTAGTTATAATTGATGGGGGTAAGCCCCAATTAAATACTGCTATTGAAGTGCTGTCAAAATTGAACCTTACAATCCCCGTAATTGGATTAGCGAAACGGTTTGAACATGTGTTTAAACCTAATCGCCCTAACCCCATTGTAATCTCCCCTGATTCACCTGCTTTATTCCTCCTGCAACGCGTCAGGGACGAAGCGCATCGATTTGCTTTGAAATACCATCATATCCTGAGAAGGAAGCATATCGGTTAGTAATTTAGGGCTATCATCAGTTCTTTTAGAATTTTAAACCCTTTTTTGATACTGATTTAATTCTTTTTGTAATTTATCTG
>CAYGYC010000054.1:12685-17621 GCA_964353755.1 uncultured archaeon
CCCGGGCTTTCTCCTGCTCTGCCCGGGCTTTCTCCTGCTCTGCCCGGGCTTTCTCCTGCTCTGCCCGGGCTTTCTCTTTTTGTGCTGTAGTCTGATATATACTATAATTTTGAGGATTAATCAAAATCAATCTATAGCGTGGTAAGCCTCCTTCATGTCTCGAAACTAATTCCATTATTCCTAAATTAAAAGGCACAATTTTACTCACATCGAGCAAAGCGTCTCGATTTATCGATGGATCGCCCTCCTTCACTGAAATTTTATTTAGTTCTTGAAGATGATAATCTCCATCTGGTTGTAAAATATATACGCGTAAAAAGGGAGGTTTATAGATGGCTTTTACTAAATAAAAAGGACTAAAGACGATATATAAGGGAATTTTTAATAATCTGCAATAGTCGGCATGGATTCCCACATCCATTTGCCAGGTACTTTTCGATAACAAATTAATTACCATAGTGGGAACCCGATTATTAAAATTTGATGCCCGATATGATGATAAAGTATAATCTATCTTTAGATCCCTAAAAAATGAGATATCAAACTGAACATCAATCTCTTCTGATTTCACTGCAAAATAATGATGAAGGTCCCAGATTGTGCGAGCATCCGGAAAATTTGAATGGAGGATTTCATATAAATAGGATACTTCTTCCGAATGTGGTTCACTTTCTCTGCGACCGAGCCGGGGTTTAAGCGGATCAAATGGCAGAGCTTCGATAGCAAGAATTCGAGTGCTTTGCATTATTGACTGATTCTCCTTTATTTTTTGATTAGATTCAGTATTTTCAGACATGTAAGTATTCCCCATAATTTTTAGAATTACTTATTTATTTTATATATAATAACTTTAAATTTACATCATTTTAAAATTTTACATTTTTCAAAATTAAATGGCACTCCCACAGATCCTGCAATAATGCTCCTGAACAGGATTTTCACCACCACATAAAGGACAAGTTTTCGTGTGAGCATGGGGCTCGGAGATTTTTTCTTCAACTGCTTTCTTTTTAATCGTGTCTTTATGGGCTAGCCAGGTAAAAATATTGAGTACCAGTTGTGCATGTTGCGAGTTCCGAATACTAAGGTCTTGAATGCGATTATCGATGAATATTAAAGGGGAGCCCGTAGCGAAAACACAGCCGTCCCCCCTTTTCGAGGCTGCCATTACAATGGCCTTAGATGGATGGGTATCAGGATCGGTATAGGCTATTGGCGTTGCTTCTGCTGTTAATTCAATAGGACCACCTTCAAAATAGAAGGATTTTATTTTTTGGAAAATGGGATGGGGTTCAAAATGGGTAATTAATGGAATCGGATAGATATTTTGAGCGGTATATTTATTTTTTCCGGGTTGAATTCGGTCCGAAATGAAAAAAATACCAAACTTCCGGGAAATATTATTAAGATATTCATGGCTTTTCCCGATCCCTCTCTTTAAAGCACCTAAAATTTGCTTGGGCATTAAAGAAAATGTGGGCAGGGCGTGTGATCCTATCAATAATAAACTGCCGCCTAACTGAACAAATTTCTCAATTGCCGCTATTTCACTCGGAGTGAAAGCTGCCGTTGGTTTAATCACAAATAAGATATCATATTTCCGTAAATAATTGAGAGTCAGTTTCCTTTGCCCGGTATACTGCAATGAATAATCAAATTGAACAAGGATTTTTTCGAGCGAGACAAATGGATTCAGGGACCCACCGATTGCACTTAAAAAGGTGGATGCCATCGTTTTCTGCGATCGGACTACTTCACCATGCCCTTCGGAAAAGAGAACCTTTTTCCCCATATGATAATATAAATGAAGCACATAGGGATTTAATGATTTGAGTTTGTTCTGTTTCTTTTTGCCGACAATATTCGGGACCTTGTAAAATTTAAATTTGTCGGAAAAGTTAATTCGTGATTTTTAAAAAATGGTATTGAATTAAAGCAGTACAGATTAATTTAGAAGAAAAATAGATTAATTAATTCTAATTTCTTATAATATTAATACAGAAATCTTTAAATACATGAAAATATAAATAACCTACTTGTGAAGAGCAATATTGAGGAAAAGATTGAGAAAATTCTTGAAAGGGAAAATAAGTTAGAGCAGAATTTTGTAGGATATATACCTGAAGAACGAATTACTTGTTGGATATTAGCAATCAAGGAGTTTTTGCCCGAAATTCAAGACGTATCAGCACAAATCGAGAGCGGCGGGCCAGGGCGAAATTGGCGAATAACCGTTGACTGTCGCCTCCTTCTCATCTGTTTTAGAGCAACCTTCAGATTGAGTACTACGCAACTGGAAACTGTATTATTAAATGACAAAAATTCAAGATTATTTGAATTTTTACAATTATTTTCCAATCATGCCTACATTTCACACGCCGAGTGGAGTAATAGAAGTGAAATTTTTGAAAAATACAACTCCCTAATAAAAGAGTTGGCAGCTAAAATTAAAAGGCGCTATCATGAATTCATTTTAGAGCGCCATGTCCAAGATTACTTAACGAGATGCAAGAACTCAAAGCATCAAGAGATTATCAATGTGGTTGAACTGCTCGAAGGCATTAATTTTACCGCCTATTTTCCTGAAGAACTTTTAGAGTGGAATAATGTCTATCCCAGTGATCTCATGTATAAAGTCTTTGTTTTCATGAAATTACGAATGATTCCCTCTATTCCCTACTTAGAATATATACTCAATGAGAAATTTGGTGTGGCACAGGAATTGGTCCCGGTGATAGGAACTGCCCTCGGTTTTTATATCCGCATACCAGCGCGCGATAAGTTGTACAAGGCACATCAGACCTTTCATCCGGCGGTAATGGAAAAAATTCTCGAAAACAACGCCGAGTTATTGATCAAAGAGGGAATTGCCAACCCCGAAATCCTCATTGGCGATTCCACGGTCTGTCGTACCAGAAAAGACGATCCGAATGGCGTGAAATTCCATGCGCGCGATTCGGAATCCGCCCGGGTCATGAAATTCCAGGCAATTGTCGATCCGCATTGTATCCCGCTCGGATTAATCCCGCGCAAAGGAACGGAACACGACCGAAAAGGCTTCAATTCTACGAAGCAAAAACTCGTCCGGCTGAAATCCATCGCGGAAAAATATGGAATCCCTATCAAATTTGTGTTATTGGATTCGGGCTATTTTTCCCTGGAAATAATGCAGTTTATTGAAGAGAAACTCGGGGCAATTCCCATCATTGACATCAATCCCATGAATTCCAAGATTTTGAAGTTACTCAAAGAGCGGTTGGAGTATTTTAAACAGTATTTGAGGGAGATAATCCGTTTGGGCGTGAAATTTCCGAAGCTGGCAAAAATGTGTTATCTTCGCTTCTTAGAAGATATTGCCCAGGCGGAGAGGGAATTGGACCACCTGAAAGGCATAAAACCAGGGTTGGTCTCCGCATGCTTGCGCATTTTTCGGAAAATCGGGTTGGAAGATTTCATTACGCTCTATCGAGAACGCCCGGTTATTGAAGGGCTTTTTGGCATGATGAAAGGGTGTTATGCGTTACTGGGACGGGCTGATAGGCGATTACCCGTGAAAGGAGAAGATCAAGCATATAAACATGGATTATTTATTTTAAATGCGATGCAATTCTTGGCATATTTTAATTATCGAATATTAAATACGAAAAATCATTTGTTACGATCCTTATACTTTATCAAATTTAAGGAGATAAGCGTGTTGTTTTAAAAAATCAATACTATTAAAAATGCTAAAGAAACTAGTTTCATTAAATCCCTATATTTATTAAATGATTGATGGTAGCCTCTGCAATGTCAATGGCATATTCACCTGTCCGCTGAATGCTTTCAATAATGTAACTGACCGCAATCGAGATCTCCCCCACTAATTGAACCGCATTATGGTGAATAGTTTTACAACTTTCTATCAGTTCACCTATTAATTCAATCGTGGCATTCACCTGATTTAAATCCTTTTTAATGAGGGCTTCCATACTTGATACTAGCATGTTCAATGCCCATCTGCTTGCAGAATTGATATTTTCGATAATTTCATTCTCAAGACCTTGTTCTAATAAGATCTGTCCATTTTCAGCGATACGAACTGCGTGATCTCCAATGCGCTCAATAATTCTACTGACTAACAGGTAGTAAATTGCTTCTTCAGATGTTATATTCATTTCTTTGGACAAGAGCGTATCTCTTAATACAAGATTCGTCTGCCGTGCAATTAACCAATTCAATCGATTAACATTATGATCTCTGGTAATTACTTCTTTCGCTAATTTTTTATCTTTCTTGAGTAAAGCAGTTATAGCGTCTTCATGCATCGCTTTGACCAGCATGAACATGCGGTTGATAGTTTTATCAAACGGCATCTCTGTAGGATCTATTAGATCTTTAATAGTCATAGAATTGATGGTTTCGTCCATCACCTCTGGTCCTATCGTAATTTGACTAAAATGTAAGATACTCTCTCTCAAGTCCGGACTAAGACGGGTTTTCGAAGTGATTTCAATAATAGAAAATCCCATTATATATAGTCCAATAAGTAGGCGAAATAAATAGGCTGGATTGCTAATATCGGTAATATCTAGATGCTTGACCTTATAATTCGGCTCTCCACCTTTTCTTGTTGTAATTACTAATGTCCCATCAGGCTGTTCTATCAGTCCCACCTGATCATTTTTCTCAATCTTATGATCTAGTACCCATTTTTTAGGTAGAGTGATGATATAAGATGATCCGCCCCCCGTTACCTGCACTTTTCGCATTTCCATTGAACTCACTTCATTAAAATCAAGAATTATATTTTTCTCTATATCTTTCCGGCTTTTATATATTCTTATGGAGTTAATATATTCCAATATAGTTTCAATGGAAAAAATATATAAACCAAATTGGTTTCCGGAATAGTAAGAATTAGTTATCCTAAACAAAAATAGAAAGTAATTTATAA
>CAYGYC010000055.1:0-17526 GCA_964353755.1 uncultured archaeon
TAACGCAGGGAAATAAGACGCCCCCCGTGATTTCAGCACATTTTTGACATAAATAAGTAGCTTTTAACGAATCCAACCCTAGGATCATGTGATCCCCATGCCATTCTAGCGCTCCAAAAGGAATATATGCCAACGGATTAGTCTTAATATATGCCGCTAATTCGCGGGGCTTCGACGTCATGTAATCCAAATAATTTGTGTCCAATACATTCATTCTCCTTAGTCATTTGATGCGGTTTTAACGCCATTTAAAAACCAAAGCCGCTAAATAAGTTGGTGAACGTTAGAGGGAAGAGAAGGATAAAAATTCCAATGATACATATCGCACAAATTTTGCGTGATTTGGTAAGAGGGGTAGTGGGATTTGGAATATCGGTGGTTTTCGCAGTGGGGTTCAGGTCAAGCATTGCCCCAGGAAGCCCCATCACCGCAAACCAGACTAGGTAAATGCTCAGAAATCCGAAAATCAGGCATCCTATACCGACACCTAACAATTTTGTGAATTTATACGGCAGAGATGCTTTAAAAATATGACCGCCATCCAAGAAGGAGATGGGGACAAGGTTTAAGCCCGAAATTAACAAGCCGAGCCACCCCGTAAAGGCTAACGGATGACTAAGGACCACCTGAGTAGGAAGAAGATATCCGAAATACATCGCATTTGAAGGATTTTCAAAAAAAAGGAACCGAAATCCTAAGAATAACAAATTATACGAATTAAGGTGTTCTGAGACATATTCTGCTTGCTCTGCAAGAGTTTTACCAAACTGATCTACCCGAAGTTGTAAATAACTATTCATGTCCATTTGGATGGACAGCAAAAGCCCTATTACAACAAGAATAATGGAAATTAGGATTCCGAGGAGAATCCCACCGAATGCCACATCGAATTTTTGATTTCTGGTTTGGGGATCATCGCGAATGGAAACGAAGGCGCCTAACATACCAATCGGTGGGGGGCCGGGAATGAGATAAGGGAGGGAGGTATCTAATTTATGAAAGCGACTTAAGAACACATGCCCGAATTCGTGGACGATAATAATCAAAAACATGCCTAAACAAAAACTAAAAAATGCCCAGAAGCCGGTATAATATGGATCAAAGTAGATATCATAAACCCAGGCGGAAAGGATAACCATAGCAATGGTGATCGCTAATAAAGTGACTTGAATAATTTTGTTTCTTTTTGAGGTTCCTTTCTTCTCTTCAAATTCCTTCGCCCCAAAAGAAACCGAAAATCGCCTTATATCCTTCGTATCTTCTAATTTATGTTCTCGCAATTCTTTGGTGGTCAAGGCATGGAATTTTACTTCAAATCCGATTTTCCTAAATTCTAATTGCATCTGCCTGAAATGTTCGGCGGGCTTTGGCTCTTTTATTCTTATAATGCAGGTCGGCTCAAAAGAATACTCTTCTTTCTTAAATAATTCTATCTCATAATATTTTGAAAGGATCCGTTTGAGTTTTTCGGCAATGGTCAGGTTTGTTTCGTTATCACCCATTTCTCAAACCAAATTTAATAAGTTTAACTTAATAGATGTTCTTTTAAATAATTCAATTGATCAATTAATGTGTTTCCCTGGAGCACTTTGGGAATAGAAAGTATATCTTTATTAATAAATGGCGATGACTCCAAAGGCTTTTTGAATCTTAATTCAATATCATAAGTCTTTTTGTGCTCTCTCCGGATTATAGATGAAATATTATTATAATTTACTAAAATATAGTTCTTTGAATATTTCCAAATTATTTTTTTACTCGTAAAAATAAAGAATGACTTATTAATGAATATATCGCCCGTACAACAGGTACAAAAAATCACCGGAATAGAAAAAATCGCCATTAACATACTTCCTACCATCATCAGATTATTAGAAGTAAGATTGCCCAAAATCCATAATGCCCAACCTAAAATGAACACCATAAGTGAAAGAACGAATTTTAGATATAATTGTTTAAGATTTACATGAGGTTTATGGCTTAAAACAATTCTCTCATCAGAATCCATATACTTTTGAACCGATTGAAAAAGTGCGGTATAATTTATTGTAGAAGCATCTTGTTTCTCCTGAATATTTTGAACGGATATATGTTCAGAGGAAGGAATTTCCTCTCGTTCTTCAGTAATTTCCTTAAAAGGAATTTTTTCCAGATCGGCTATCTGCTCTTTTGTAAATAAAAATCCTTGATTTGCTTTCCACATTATGAAATAGCAAAAGAATACTTCAAATAGGTCTGGAAAATTACTTAGGGGACCAAATATTAGTTCAATGTTAGAATTGTAGGCAGATTTAATATTCAATCCATCAATATCACTCATCCAGTTCATTGGATATTTCCTAAAAGGTTCTTTAATTTTTTTATACCCTAAGCATATTTTTTCATTCATTGGTATAATTATTGGGAATGCTTCGCCAGAATATTCAATTTGAGATGCGTTTAATGATAATTTAGAATTAATTGGAGAAGTATTTTTTTTAGTTTTATATTTTTCTAGTAGTAATATGAAAAGACTCCCAGTTAAGGAAAGTATAAAACCGAAAATTATACCATATTGGATTATTTGTACTTGCCAGGCTTCTAACTCACCAAACAGAAAACCCAATAATAAATATAATAAAGGGAAGAGGAGACAATTTATAACCGTTGCAAGGATAAGATAGAAATTCAGTCGTTTTTGTCTCTTTAAAATGTCACTCAATACATCAGGAGAAATAGTTAAGTTATAAGGAAATTTAAAATTGGTTTTCTTCTGGACATTTTCCCATCTTTGTTCGATGTTTCCATATTCATACAGAATTGATTCGATGATTCGTTGACATCTGCTTAAATTCTGAATATTTGTTATCGAATGCAGTTTTGTATCATAATCTTGCATCACAAATTCAATTCTCCCTGTATCTTCATCCGCTCTTCTAAATTTGGATCTTATGAAAGAAATCGCTTTTATAGATGAAAAATCTCCTGTATTAACTGTCAGGTTTTGATACAATCTCGAGTAAAGATAGATTTTTCTATTCGTGATACAGAGTCCATGTTCTATTTTGAATGGGAATTTTAATAATAGGACAATGGATGCACCCAAAAGAGGAATAAATAAAATCAGTATTTCTAACGGTCCATTGTGCCTTAAAGTCCCGTATAATACAAGTAGCATCATAACAATAATTAGTCCTATCATAATGTATTTAATCTTGCTACCAAATAATATACCTTGAGAACTTTTAATTCGAAAAAGCGGGGTTTCTTCAGGGGAAAAATACATCTGAATTTTTTGGGGAAGAACATTCTCCTTTCCATCTAATCGATTCGTTTGATTTCCCTCATTATTTTACTGATAATTTAGTATATAATATTTCTTTTAAATAGCCCTAATTTGAAATCACTCTCAATCTTTATTATTGAAATGGATTGTCTCTTAGGTAATTGATTTGTTCAAGTAGGTTATTATTATATGGAACCTCCGGCACGATGATAGTGGGACGATTGTAAATGTTATATTTCAAAGCCATTAAGCAACGAATAGTAAAAGGGATATTTTTAACAGGATTTTTCAAACTTAATTCAATGTTATAAATCTGTTTTTTATTTCTCCGGAGTATCGCGGATAAATTAACGTGATGATTTGTGACATAGGATTTTGAATATTTTAAGATTAATTTTTTATTTGTAAAGATGTAAATAGAATTGTTTATAAGATGTTCTCCTAAAATGTAAGGGATATTGAATACAAACGCGGTTATTGAAGGATATAAGATAAAGTTGCTTAGAGGAAAACCCACAAGGTAGATAGGGAAAGAAATAGTGCTAATAATCCCAAAGCTAATGCCGATAAGTGAGAGGATTAATGTTATAATTCTTATTGTAGGGGCAATCCGGGGTTTGAAATATATTATAATTTTTTCTTCAGGTTCCAAAAATGGATTAATCTCTGATTGAAGTTCATAAGACAATGATGAAATTTGTTGGAACCGTTCATCAGAGATTTTAATAGGCGGGGTAATAGTTGTTAAATCCCCTTTCCTTTCTTCAAATATTGTTATAGGCTCTACACCTTCTAATTTAATGAGGTCGTCTTTGGATAATAACAGATTATGCTCCCCTTTCCAATTAATAAAATAGCAGAAGAATAGTTCAAAAATCTCTGGGAATTTATCGATTGGTCCGAAAGTTATAGCGCTAGGCCCATCGTATGAAGATTGTATGATCAGTCCTAACTGGTCAGTATCCCACTGAACGTGTGTATATTTATATTCTTCAGGTCGGAAAGAGAATCTTCCCATTAACTGAGTGATTTTATAATAATTTAAGCCAGTTTCAGGAGTTATAGGGAAATAAATAGGAGTATTATTGGTAGTTAAGGTAATTCTTTCGGAATCAAAAGATAATATACTGGTTTTTGGCAATTTCCCTTTTTGCGAAATATATTTTTCACTGAGTGGTATTAAACTAATTATAACCCCCATCATAATAATGCAGATGGTAATTGCAATTACCGGTAGATAATAATAAAAAAGGAGCGCACACATAATGGTTATACCCAAGATTATGGCAAGGTAGATATTTAGTCTCTGATTTCTTGTTCTAATCTGTTCTAATCCATCATCGGAGATAGCAATGGAATAAGGGAATTGAAAATCTAACTGCATTTTAATATGATCCCATCTCTCTTGTAGATTACCATAAACATAAAGAATAGATTCAATGATTTTTTGACAATCTGTAATGTTTGGCACATTATTAATAGAAATTTTTGAAGTTTTGGAATCTAAAGAGATGAAATCAATTGTACCTCTACCTTTTATTCGTTCTAGAATTTTTCTTTTCCTAAAAATAACCGCCCTTAATATAGGAAAGTAGATTGATTCGATTGAATCGCTCTTTTGAGTTTTGGTATAAAGGTAAATTCGTTTATCTGTCATTACTAGAACCTGATCGTTTTTGAAGGGACGCGATATTAGCATGCATACGGGAATTATTATCAAGATAGGAATTAACCAAATAATGGGATCAAAATTAGTAAAAAGTCCAAAAAATAAAAACATGAAAATAAAGGGACCAAGCATCCCAAAAAAGAAAATCCATTCTATTGTTCTATCTGAAATATTCTTTACCTTGAAAAGAAGTACTTCTCCAGGAGAAAAATACATAGAAAGTTTTTTCGGAAGATCCTTTCCTCCAAATTCATGCTGATTATAGTGATTCAAATAGTTCCCTCATTTAATAAGATTAATTATTAAGAAAAAATCGTGATTTATTAAGTTACGGGATTTTAATTTTACTGAATACAAAATGTAATGGATGTGGGGATTGCCACTGAATTATAGAGGATTACCATTGAAGGCGGAATCCCAGGTGTTTAATGCCATGGAGTTTATTGAGGTTGAAATTATTCAGTTTATTAATCTATAGCTTCCACTAATTTAATTGATCAATTACTATTTATTTTTCAGATATTCATGGATTGCTCTAGCCGCTTTTCGACCTGCGCCCATGGCTGAAATAACCGTGGCAGAGCCAGTTGTAATGTCCCCCCCAGCATAAATACCTTCAACACTCGTTTTCCCATTTTCATCGATGATTAAATTACCCCCTTTATTTAATTGTAATTTGGGATAAGTAGAAGTTAATAAGGGATTTGATCTGTTTCCGATAGCCACAATTACGAGATCAACTGGAATAATATATTCAGAACCCTTAATTGGAATTGGGCTTGCTCTTCCAGAAGCATCTGGCTTGCCTAACTCCATTTTAATGACCTCCATTTCTTTAATCTTTCCCTTTTCATCTCCAATGAACCGAGTAGGGTTGGTTAACAATTTAAAAATTACGCCTTCCTGTTCCGTGTGATGCACTTCTTCTTTTCGAGCTGGTATTTGTTCCATAGCGCGTCTATAAACAATTGTTACTTTCTCCGCACCGAGTCGTAATGCCGTTCTTGCGGAATCCATTGCCACATTACCGCCGCCAATTACACTGACATGCTTTCCTATTACATATGGAGTTTTATAGATAGGAAATTGGTAGGCTTTCATTAGGTTGGCTCTGGTAAGATATTCATTTGCTGAAACAACGCCTTTTAAATTCTCGCCCGGGATTCCTTGAAATTGAGGCAATCCTGCACCAATCCCTATAAAAATCGCATTATAGCCCATTTTCCAAAGGTCATCAATAGTTAAAATTTTCCCGATTACCATATTATAGTGTATTTTTACCCCCTGGGAAATTAAATATTCAATTTCAGCCTTTACAATTCGTTTAGGCAAACGGAATTCTGGAATGCCATATACTAAAACACCACCACCTTTATGGAAAGCCTCATAGATAGTGACATCATAACCTAATTTAATTAAATCTCCTGCAACAGTAAGGCTCGCTGGTCCACAACCAATACAAGCAACCTTTTTTCCATTGGGAGGTAATCTTTGGGGGAGATAACAACTTCCCGATTGTTGTTCAAAGTCCGCAACAAATCGTTCTAGATGCCCAATTGCAACGGGTTCGTATTTCTTTCCAAGAACGCATTTTCCCTCACATTGACTTTCTTGAGGGCAGACCCTTCCACATATTGCAGGAAGTGCATTAAATTCCTTTATTTTATAGGCGGCTTCACAATATTTTTCTTCTTTTATCAAGCGAATAAAGGCAGGAATATCAACATTAACGGGACATCCTTCAATACAAGAGGGTTTCTTACATTGAAGACATCTTTCGGATTCTGCCTTAGCAAGTTCTGGCGTATAGCCTAAATTCACTTCATTAAAATTTTTACCCCTTAAACTAGGGTCTTGTTCAGGCATTTTATTCCTGGGTGCCCTGATTATTTTTTTCGCTTCGATATCGTCGCTCATATTCTTCACAAAATTAGGGATTTTCGCTTTTGTATTTCTGTAAAAGCTTACACAGATGATTTTGATAAATAAACACTTCAGGTGCCTCAAATTGTACGTCGCGCCTAACCAGCTCTTCCCAATTAACCAAGTGCGCATCAAAAGAGGGTCCATCAACGCAAGCAAATTTGACTATTTCTTTTCCATCCTGAATTAGTGAGAGCCGGCATCCTCCGCACATTCCCGTTCCATCAATCATAATTGTGCTTAAACTTACAAAAGTAGGAATGTTACCATGTTCTTTCGTGTAATTTGATGCGTTTTGCATCATATATTTGCATCCTATAAAGAAGCAACGGTCTATTTGAACATTTTCGTTTAAAATCTGTTCTATCCCCTCTTCAATCTTTCCTTTTATGCCTTTTGAACCATCCGAAGTGCAATAGATCATTTTATCTGCTATTTCTTCAAATTCTTTTTGAAGATAGAAGAGCGTTTTATTTCGCGCCTCTAAAATTACAATAACTGTATTGCCTTTCGCGTTTGCCTCTTTTGCAATCGGATATATCGCCCCGATGCCATAACAACCTCCGCCTAATAGTATAGTTCCAAACTTTTCCAGTTTAATTTCATTGCCTAAAGGACCCACAACGCTATAGAGATAATCCTCTTTAAGTAATCTAGTTAATTCTTTAGTAGAATATCCGCGTTCTTCATAGTAAATTGTAATGGTACCTTTGATAGGATCCCAGTTTGATAATGTCATAGGAACTCTTTCGCTTTCTTCATTTTGCATTATTAGTATAAAATTTCCAGGTCTCGCTTTTTTTGCTATCAAAGGTGCTTCTATTATCAGCTCGAATATATTTGGTACAATTTCGATATTTTTTAAGACTTTGAATCCTTCTTGCTGAACTTTCTTCTCCTGTGGAATTAGCATGCCCGATTTCTTTAATTTCTTATATTTTATCAATTCTTGGAGATCATCAACTTGATTTATGATTTTTTCGCCGCGATATTGGAATGTCTCTAATGAAAAAGGTGGATTTGAACTCTTTAAATCCTTATCTTTTGCAAGAGGAATGTAAAGAGTTATATCACGCGAAGAATCAAATTTTGTATCATTAGAAGATATGAGATGTGGGTTGGTGCTTTTCATTTCACTTAAAATTTCGTTTTGATTTACAAATTGAAATTCTGAACTTTTAGATTCATCGAACTTTTTAGCTAATTCACAAATTATTTCCCAATCTGGCTTAGATTTTCCAAAAGGAGAAGCAGCTTTCTTGAATTCCTGTAATTTGAGTTCAGCATTAATTAACGAACCTGAATCTTCTATGAATGTGCATGTAGGCAAAACTACATTCGCTAACTGAAAATTATTGGAGGGATAAATGTCTTGTACAATCACGAATTCGAGGTTCTTGAGAAGATCGGAATCTTCAATTCGTTCTGTTAGATAGAGAGCCTTTATTTTACCCTTCTTTATTTCTTTAAAAATATGGTCGGCTGATTTCAAATCTTGAAAAATACTTAACATCACGCCGTCGGCATTGCCATGTTGCCAAAGAGGTATTAAATCTATTTTACTCTTAGAGAGAATTATTAAATCTATAAGCAAACCAACTAAATTCATAGTATCTTTTTGGGGAAGCTCTACCTCTTGATCAAAAAGTATTGTACCGTTATCCATCTCCACGATTTCCGCAATTAAATCTTGATATTTAAGAAGTTCTTTAGGAATTTTAATTTGTTTAAGGGCTGCATTTAATTGTTCAAAATTTTTTACGCTTTTGGGTGGGATTCCTCTTTGACTTACAAAACTTTTTACCATTAATGTAATAAATCCAATACTTTCTTCTATGGATAAATATAGTTCATAATCTAATAATCTTCTCATTGTAATAGAGGGTTCCACATCTTTACTATTCAGAGAAATTATTTTCGCGCCGCGATCTTTCGCTTGTTTTAGATAGATTTGTAAAATAGGATGGCTTATTTCAACATTAGAATTTATCAATAATACCCAATTTGATTTGGTAATATTTTGGAAAGATCTTGGTGGAATTATACCATTTGAATGGAGCTTCACTAAATTATAATAGGTTTCCACCATATTGCCATTAGATCGCGTGAAAATATTGTCAGTTTTTAGAATTTGTTTTGAGAATTTGTTTAATATATACGCAGATTCATTTGATAAATCGTGAGATATTAAAACCGCAATTTCATTGGATTCATATTTCTTTAAATTTTCAATGATTTGGGAATAGGTTACATCCCATTCACAAGGAATTAATTCATTATTCCGTTTAATGAGTGGATCTTTCAATCTATTTTTCCCGTTTATAAATGAAGATGTACAGAATCGCCCAATGATACAGGCTTGTCCTTTATTAATCAGGTTTCTTTTATCAGGTATTGATTCCATTAGTTTATCAGAAATTGAATAATAGTGAAATCCACATCCAACACTACAAAATCCACAAATAGAGATAGTATCATTACCGGCTTTTTTAACCCATTTCGTATTTTTAGAAGTAAAAGTACCTGTTGGGCAAATATCGATGCAGCCACCACAGAACTGACAGTTATCATCCAAATGTAATAATCCATAAGCAGCTGAAACTTTTGTTTCAGACCCGCGATTAATGAAATCTAGTGCTCCATAACCTCTCAATTCAGTACATACCCTGACACATTTGCCACATAAAATACATAAATTATGATCCTGGTCAATAAAGGGATCTTCTCGAAGGAGAGGATAATTTTTATATGTGAGTTCATAGGGTAGCTCCCGGATTTCAAGATAATCAAAAAGTTGCCTTAATTCGCAATTTTCTTTATTTGAACAGGAGAAACAGCCAAATTTTCTACCGGATTTGATACTAGAAAGTCTCGATTCCTCACATTGATGTCTGCTATCACAAATGAGGCAGGAATGTGGATGTTCGCTTAGAATTAATTTCAATACCTCACGTCTAAGATCTTGAAGTTCTTCATCACAAGTGATGACAACCATATCTTTATTAGCAGGAGTTGAACAGGCGGGTGGATATCCTTTTAATCCTTTGACTTTGACAATACATAACCGACAACCACCATACGGGGGCAAACCTTCAATAAAACATAAGGTTGGAATGTAGATTCCATTATCTTGCGCTACCTGTAAAATGGTCTGTCCATCGGTAAATTCAATCATTTGATTATCAATGGATAACATCGTCCTCTCATTGGTCATATTCTTACCTCTGTAGGAATTGGATTTGTTCTCTTAGAAATTGCATTAGATGGACAAGAACTATAACAGAAAGCACATTTAATACAAAGTTGAGGATTAATTTTATGAGGATTTTTAGGGGTACCCTCAATTGCCTTTACAGGACAACCTTTTTTACAGACCTCACAGCCAATACAAATGTCTTCAGCAATGTAAAATTCAATCAAATTCTTACAAATAAGTGCAGGACAACTTTTATGTACGATATGTGCGACATATTCATCTTTAAAATATTTTAACGTGGTTAAAACTGGATTGGGGGCAGTCCCTCCCAAGGCGCATAAACTGGTCTTTCTAATAATATTTGCTAATTGTTCTAATTGATCTAAATCTTCTAAAACGGCATTACCATCCTTGATTTTCGTGAGAATATCAAGCATTTTTCTGGTTCCTATTCTACAGGGAGCGCACTTTCCACAAGATTCTTTTTGCGTGAATGAGATGAAGAAGTGGGCTAGATCAACCATACACGTGTCTTCATCTGCCACAATGATGCCTCCCGAGCCCATAATTGCGCCCAAAGAAGTCAAGTTAGCATAATCCATTGGGACATCTAAATAATCCGCAGGAAGACATCCACCAGATGGGCCACCAATCTGTACCCCCTTAAATTTCTTCCCATTGGGAATACCACCACCGATATCAAAAATGAGTTTTCTTAAAGTGGTGCCCATGGGGATTTCTACTAGGCCAGAATTGTTAATTTTTCCTGTTAGTGCAAATATAATTGTACCAGATGCATCCGCGGTCCCTATTGATGAGAACCATTCGGCACCTTTAGCAATTATGAGTGGGATTGCGGCGAAGGTTTTTACATTATTTATGTTAGTAGGTTTATTCCATAAACCGGATATGGCAGGATAGGGCGGACGAGGTCTTGGCATACCACGTTTTCCCATAATAGATGCCATAAGGGCAGTTTCTTCACCACATACAAACGCCCCTGCACCTTTTTTCAGTTTAATATCGAAGTTAAAATCTGAACCAAGAATTTTCTCTCCTAAAAAACCCTTTTCTCTAGCCTGCTTTAGGGCTAATCGAAATCGCTCTACCGCCAAGGGATATTCTGCTCTGGTATAAATAAATCCATAATTTGCACCGATTGCATAAGCGGCAATGATCATTCCTTCAATTATGCTATGAGGATCGCTTTCTAAAATAGACCTATCCATATAAGCGCCAGGATCTCCTTCATCACCATTACAAATTACATATTTAGGAGTGCTTGGGGCATTACGACAAAGTTCCCACTTTTGACCTGTGGGGAATCCTGCTCCACCTCTGCCGCGTAATCTTGATTGCTTTACCTCCTCAATCACCTCAAGGGGTGTAAATCCATTAAGCACTTTTTTTAGAGATTCATATCCCCCTCCTGCAATGTATTCATTGATCACTTCAGGATTAATTCTCCCGATATTTCGTAATATGTATTTATTTTGTTCATAATAAAATTGAATTTCTTCCATTTTCTGAATTGATTTCCCCGTCTTTGGGTCCTTATATAATAAGCGCTCTACGATTTCATTTCTCAATACATGCATTTCAATTATATCTTTAACATCTTCGATTGTTACTCGATTGTACATAACATTATCAGGTTGAATTACTAGAAGCGGTCCAACTTGACAAAATCCGTGACAACCCGTTAGTTTTACCTTGACCTTTCCGGATAAATTATTCTTTCTAATTGATTCGACTAATTCGTTATAAATTTCTGTAGAATTTGAGGACGTACATCCAGTTCCTCTACATATTAATATAGTTCGATTATCATACGGTCCAGTCATTGTACCATCCTTAAATTTTCGCTTCTTCCCTCAATTTCATCAAGATATTTTTCATTTTTTTAAGGGTTAAATTTCCATAAATGCGATTATTAATAATACATACGGGTGAGATAGCGCAACATCCGAAACATGCCGCAGAATCTAAGCTAAATAGCCCATCATCCGTATTTTCTCCCGGTCTAATGCCTAAAAAACTCTGGACATAAGTTAGTATGAAGTCCCCTCCCTTAATGTGACAGGCCGTCCCCTCACAACAGGTAATCGCATATTTTCCTTTGGGATTGAGTTTGAATTGGGTGTAAAAAGTGGCAATACCATAAATTTCAGCCAAAGGAACTTTTAGTTCATTTGAGAGATAAATTAGGATTTCTGAAGGTAAATAACCATACTGATCTTGAACTCCCTGAAGTAATGTGATTATAGTTCCATCTTCAATTTTATTTAATTTTATAATTTCGTCAATTTCTTCCTTTTTCTTACCACTAATCTTTTGTTCATATGATAAATTCAAGTTGAAGCAGGTCCTTCTTCATTAATTTAGATTTTATGATGGAATCTATGGGACTCTAATAGGGCATGTTTTCAATGAAACTTAGAATACTATTTATTTAAACAATGGGGAATAGGCAGATACTTTGGAAAATGGAATTTACACAAGTCCAATAAAAATCCCCAAAAAACAAATAAATTCCTTTTGGAAAATGGGATTAACAAATTAGCTAGTAGAAGGAAAATTCGATGACTGAATGTATATTTTGTAAAATTATATCGGGAGAGCAAAGTGCCCATGTCGTTTTTGAAGACGAGAAAGTTTTAGGCTTTCTTGATCATAAGCCAATTAGAACTGGTCATACACTGATAATTCCCAAACTTCATTACGAAACGATTTTGGATATCCCTGATGAGGAACTAGCTTATGTAATTCAAATCACAAAAAAGTTGGCGGGATATATAAAAAAACGATTGAATGCAGTCGGTTTTAGAATCGCAAATAATAACTTTCGACCAGCAGGACAAGTAGTTCCGCATTTCCACTTTCATATCGTTCCTATTGCTCCAGATATACCTTACGAAGTAAGGACCAACCGGTTACAGGTTTCAGAAACAGAATTACAGACGGTCGCCGAAAGAATTCGATTCAAATGAAATTTATCTTTTCACTCTTGATATTGAAACTAGCTGGTACTTATAGGATGAAATTGTAGGAAGAGAACCTGGTTTGGGCTTTTCTAGTAAAGCTTTGCGCAAATCCATTGTCTTCGATTCAAAAACTTCAATTTTAACATGATAAATATCGCGGGTCGGCAATTTTTGTATTAATTTTATTTTATTTGGAGGAACCTCGATTTCAAGCCCTTTTTTAGGCGAATCTTCCGAGGTTTCAAAGGAGATTTTGCGATCGGGTAGTGAAATATGCACTAAGAATCCTTTTTTAGAAAGAATTTTAATGAACTTCCAGGTTTCTAGTTGCAGAAAGTCGTATTTCTTCCCTTGCTTCTCACGAATCTCCTGTATCTTGGGAACCTGCATTTGCTGATTGCAATGCCGACATTGAAGAACCGATTGTTTTTCTACATCAATATAATGATCCAAATTTTGCAAGGACAGAAAAGCCGTGTTCTTCCCACATCTTTGGCAATGGAATAATAAGATTTCAAACTTCTGATTTAAAGGTTGAATCTCCGTTAAAGAATGGAGATCAAGGGTCCCGAGTCGTAAGACTTCCTCATTTGAGAAAATATTCATGATTTCCAGTGTTTCAGCAATATTGTTCAGGAAATCAGTCAGTTCCAAACATTAAACTCCTTAAAAATAGAAAAAAAAAGTTAGATTATAAGTATACCGAGGTTGATTAAGATAGTAATCAAGATACTCACTCCAGTCAAAATAGCAGTGGCGATACCTGCAATTGTTGCAATATTTCTAATTTTATCTTGGGCGTTAATGGCTTTCTCTTTATCTATAGAGAGATAGGACTTTTCTACATTTACGTAGTAATCCATTGAGCTCAGATGAATCGTTTTAGCAGTTCCATTCGTGCTTAAAACTTGTCCGAAGGAAATGAGAATATTTTGTATTTTATTTAGACCGATACTAGGATCTCTAATGATGGGCGCGACGGTATGTGTAGAAACGGCAACACCGCCGGCAGGGACTTCGACAATGCGACTAGCTGGTAAGATTGCAAAGTAGGGCGCAAAAAATTGAATAAGTATTTTTGCTGGATCTTGTTCTTTAGCATAAAGATTCTCGGTCTCAAACTTTTTCTGCGGCTCCTTCGCGATAATGTCTTTTATCCGCTCTTCAGTATCTTTGGCATTCTTAGCCATATTGAAAATAAAAACTTTCAAGGGATTTGAATCTCCAAGATGGACGGTATCAAAAAAATCGACCACTGTTTTCAAGGTAAGGGGGGTTTCTTGATCTGCATCCCGTGATTTTCCTATGCCTCGAAACCGCGTATCTTCTTTACCCGCTGTATCTTTTGGTCCATATGCTACGGCAACTAATGAAGGCGCTGTTTTTTTATTAAGCGCGTCGATCTTTTTTCCAGTCAGTATTCTAAACACGATAAATAGACAAACTATCGTTCCTAACAACATTGAAACTATAAACCATGCACCTGCGGCCAATCCATTTACCTCCTTTCGGAGTTTTTTCGATTACGTAAATAATAAATTACGAAGACATAATAAATATATTTCCTCAAATGGAAAATAATACAATTTTAAATGGTGGAAACTAACTTGCCAATTAGAAATGTGAAAGTTGTGGATAAAACGGAAATTACGAAATTAGCGGAAAATTGTGCCCCGTTAATTCGAGCCAGTGTAATCGGGACGTATGAATTTATGGCGCGCTGCTTTAAAAATACCTTTTTTATTTATGAAGAAAATTCAAAAATTATCGCTTTCATTGTAGGCTTCCCCAACACAGCCAAAAAGGGTGAATTCTGGATTTATCAAGCCTGCATCTGTGATAAGTATCGGAGCCAAGGTATTGGCTCCCTCCTCTTTGAAAAAATAATCAATCAGGTAAAATCTGAAGGGTATCAGCGAATGCGATCCCATTTACGATTCGAGAATGAACATTCCCTAAATCTCCATAAAAAATACGGGTTCCAAATTTGTGGAAAAGATGATCGGGGCTGGTTTGTTGAGTTACTGCTCAACAAATAGAACGAAATTATCAAAAAAAGTATCGATAAAAATTTTAATATTTGGATTCCAACTTAGTAAATGAGTAGTAAATTTGAAAATAGAAATGTTAATAGATGAAAAGGACCGAATTTTAATCCCGATTGAACTAAGAAATTAATTAAATTTACAACCTTGAGAAAAAATTATGTTTCAAATCAAGAATAATGAACTAGTTATTAGAAAAGCTACTTCTATTAATGAATTCATAGAAGAAGTAGAATGTTTTAAACAATCTATTAAAAAAAATTCTGATAAACCCATTATATTCACTAAGATTATCGAGTGAAATTCTTGATTATATAATTATTAAAGATATTATTTAGTTTTTTTTTCTCTTTATAGTAATTCAGCGCTTTTTCAATTGATTTAATATATAAATTATTCAAAAGGGCAATAAAATCTTAAATCAAATCTTCTATTATATCACCAATCATAACTTTAAAGTAATTTCACCATTTCCTAAAAAAAATTTACAACCTTATAAATGAAATCTTGGTTTAGAATTTTAAATTGGATTAAAATCATTTCTTAGGATGAGCAAAATGGATAAATTGTTACCACAACTCCGAGGGAAAACGGAAATCAAAGTATTATTCCTTTGTGCGGGCAATATTGTCCGAAGTCCGATGGCAGAGATGTTACTGGAATTTGAATTAGAAAGAAAGTATGGAAATACACGAATTAAACCGTTTTCGGGGGCTACGACCTATGTTAATGATCGAATTATGGAAATCTCTAAAGATTTACTTATGAAGGAAGGTATAACCCAAGAGCGTATCTACAAATTTTTCCCACGCCATATAAGAGAATATCCTGAATTACTCGAAGATGCAGATCTTATTATAGGCATGGAATCTACCCATACCCGTCTCATTCCAAAGGAATATCGCTTCAAGGCATTCACCCTCTCAGAACTTGCCGCTGGGGAAAAGCGGAATATCCCCGACCCGTGGGGTGATGAATTAAGCGCTTATCAGGAAGCATTCGAGGTAATCAAGGATTATATTAAAAAACTTGTCGTAAAACTTGAAGATTGGGGATTAATTCCCTAATTACTATAAATTTCGGAAAGGAATTGCTATTTAAAAATAAAATCCCTAGTTTTTACAAAAGTAGGTTATTGTCTATAACCATTGGAACTCAGCCAATTTTTTCCCAGTACTCTTCGCCGTTCTGCGTAATTCTTTTGACCTTTCCCTGTAACTCGAGATGGATTAAATAATTCAGACAAGTGATTCTCCCAAAATGGGCTGCAAAAAAGCTTTGGCGGTTTTCGATTTGTTTCTGTTGTTCCTCTGGATACGATTGAAATATACGTTTTGTAAGCTGTAGTAAAGTTGCAGGCTGATCTGGTAAAATTTCATAAATTTTTTGTTCCCGTTTCAGGAAACGTTGGCGGAAAGCCTCTAGCTTTTCAAATATTTTCTCAGAGATAGGTTGTCCATGGGCGGGTAACAGCAATTTAATTTGCATTTTCTTCAATTTTTCAATCGAATCTAAATAATCTGCAATACTGCAAGATAGATTTCCAACCCATGGAGAGGTTAAATCGATATCCCCGGAAATTAGGATGCCCGCTTTGTAAAAACAAGAATGGCCCGGCGCATGCCCGGGTGTATGAACGACTTTAAACCCTTCGGGTAATATGTCCCCTTCTTTGAACGTTTGATCAGGCTTCATTTCTTTAAAGCCTACCATTTTTAGGGTTGCTCTCCACCGTTGCTCAATAATTTTATCAATCATACCGTATCTTTGGACGTACTCATCAAAATTCTCTAATGCAATTCGGTCAGCCTCATGAATGAGAATTTTCGCCCCAAATTTTTTAAGATATGAATTTGTGCTCGTGTGATCCGCGTGAAAGTGGGAATTGATCACTATTTTAATATCCAATAACTCCTTGCCAATTGCTGCGATCCCCTTTTTTAAGCGAGATTTTCCGCATTGAGGATCAAAGGCTATCAAAACATCTCCCTCGAATAAATAGGTATGACAATAGGGGAATACCGCATGCCCATCCCCTCTAATCAAATACAGGTTCTTCGCAATAGATTCAATATCCGAAATTGGTTTCATCTCCATGCGGATTTTTAACTCAAATTACGCAAAATAACCTTTTTTTCTTTATAGCAGAAGGCTAAAGTAATAATCTACCAATTTTCACTAGGATTTTTTTCGATCTTTCACTTTTTTTCAAATTTTGTGTGGAGTATAATAAAGTTTTTTGAGAAATAATATAAAGAGTTCAGATGCCTCCTCACGGATGGTTGAGATTCGTCCTGCTCATGGCTGGTGGAAGGTGCGGATATTGTATGTACTCATAGGGTCCGTTTAGATCTTCAACGGGTTTTCAACTGTTGTGTTGATTGTAAAAGGGTTTTTTGAAAAATCGTATATATGGTCGTTTTAAAAATATCATAGCTGTATTC
>CAYGYC010000056.1:0-17255 GCA_964353755.1 uncultured archaeon
TTAATTTTTGAATTGGGATTTGAATGGATGCGCTCAGATCCATCGCTATCCTCGGCTTCATTTAACCTATTGCTTCGTTTCTGAGATCTATATTACCTAGTAAAAGAGATATTTTTTTCTTAAAGATATTCATTCCCGATTTTATCAACGAATTTTTCGTTATTCTGAATTGAATATTATCTAGAATCATTTCTGCAGATTGAATTCCCATGGACCTTCTCCGGTCAGGATTCTAAAAAGGAGGGGAATAAGCCTTTGAAGTCTAAAAAGGGGAAATAGGGAAAGAAATAAAAAAGTTTGCAGTAGCTTCAACCTTAATCGGGAGAGTTATTTTGATATTCGTTCTCAAGGGAGAATTATTAGAAAATGCGGGTTATCCATCCATCAAAATGGCTATCGAAGGAGAGAATATTTTCAAGCGAATAGTGCCGACATAAGGTGATGTTAGTACAATCCACAAAACTGACTACTTCACTTGACTTTTCAGTATTAATTTTTTGGAATAGATCCCATGCATCTTTTTCAATATCTGCATTTAAACGTAAAATTATGGCAATCTGCCCAGATCCTAAAAATAACTCTCTTATATTGTGCATTGCTCGTATATTATTTCCTGTACGCGATGCCACTAAAGTAGCACTTTCAGCCATAATAAAATTTGATGTAAAAAGTTGTCCATATACTCCCGTTTTTAATGTTCTTAAAAGTTGTTGGCTTTTTTCATAATTGTCATCCTTTGGATGAACCAATCCTATATAGAATCCAGTATCCAAGAAAATTGCCATTTATTTCACCAGTTAATGGGTATAAATATCATAATCTTCGTCCCTTAACCCTTTACCTTTGGTGACAGGCTCCCAAGGCACATCTGCTAATTCTTTACTCATATTTATAATTCTGTTTATTTTTTCATCATCAAGTTTTGGCCCCGGATTTAATTTTTCCAGTAATTCTTCAAAATGTTCAGCTCCCAATTCAACACACCAATCTAGCACTTCTTGTTGCGTGGGTCTTTTCCCCAAACGCAGTGTAATCTTCGCTAAAAGGGTATCTAGCTTTTCTTTCTTTGTAATTTTTACAATAGACATAAATATATACTAGTATACTTCAGTATATAAATATATATAAATTCGAAAAGGTTGTAAATTTAAATCTATTTTTTAAAAACCGTAATTGGAATTATCAAACGAAGGAAAGTCAGAAGGAAGGTGTCCTATGAAAGTCTCGTCAAATGTGAAACATGTCAAAATTTCTATCCGGACAAAAAGGACATACGCACAAGGAATAGAAGCAAGTTGGGCGAATGGACAATGGGTTGCAATAATATGTAATAAAGGGATGGTTGGATGCGGCGCATTTGATGTGAAATTGATGGAAGAACATGAACAGGTTATTGCAATAGCCCGGGGAAGCATTGAACATCCTCTTATCACCTGTGATGATTTATTAAACGCTAAAATTGTGGGTGTGACGAAACTCGCTAGGAATCTCGGGGTAACGGAAGGGATGACGGGGCGTGATGCGGTAGAACTGCTTTTATAAATGGAAACCTTTTTTTAATTTAAGTAATACGAATATCCAATTTTGCGACTTATGTTAAGCGAGAACTATTTGTAGATCGGCTTTTCTAATTTTCGCAATTTGATCCTTTTGTCTAATCACCCATCCTTCTAATTCATATTCCTTTAATAGAGAATCTATATGCACAGCTTGAGGTAAAGTACTGACAAATTCTGCAACGCCTGAAAATTTTTGATATCGAAAGCCAACAATGGGAAGTTGATAGGTATTACAAAAAGTAATGGTTTTTTCAAAAGGGACAAAATGATCATCTTGTGTGATATCAAATACTCTTATGTCTGGAGCCATATTTCTATATCTTTCTTGGATTTTATCTCCAAAACATTCAAAATAAACGGTACAAGACGACGGAGTTTTTGACAATTGTTCCTTATACCGTTTATACGCTTGTAATATCCATTTATTTTGGGGGGATGCTTCATCCAATTTTTCAAGATAATATCGGTCATTTTCAGAGGCTTTAAATTTCTCTGGATCCCCTTTTTTAAATTTATCTCGCCTTTTATATATATTCTTAGAATCAGCCTGTGTGGTGGTACCATCAATTTTATCTGTCACAAGCAATGGCTCATTCCAATTGAAATCATGCTTTGGATTAATTTTTAATATATATCTAAAATCCCGCCCCGTCTGCCCATTATCCGCTAATAGATGAAAAATTTTCCGTTGTACTCTAATTCCTGATCAGCCTCCCAAAAGAAATAAGAGGAACTCATTCTAATCTAATTGCTTCAATATCATTTTGATTCAAAAGTGATTCTGCTGTTTTTTGAATGTCCTCGGCAATGTATAAAGTGATGAAAAAGCGCTTAAATTTTTTATTAAATTTTTTTTCAATGAACTTGATTTTTCTAATAAACATTTCTAACTTTTCAATTTCGATCAGAGAAGAGGTGACCTCGCCTACAATAGGCGGATCTTCACTAAGAATGTTAATTTCTACATCTGTAGTCCCAGTATGCACCATATGAGTAGGATCTTTAAAATGAAATTAGATATTGGCTTCGACCTTAATCGGGGTAGAAATTTTGAGGTATTCTTCCCCAACAGGATAATTGTTGAGATTGATAGAATAATATTTATACCATTTCTGCTCAAGATCTGCTTGAACTTCGGCTTTCAGGTCATCTGACACTTTGGCATCAACCCAGAAGGTGCGGCCATCCACTACTTTCACAATCTCCCCATTTTTCACGACAATTTCGCCCTCTTTAATGGTGTATGCCGCTTTGGTGAATGCCTTCTCGATCTTCACGGGATCTTTCTCATCTAATCCCAGTTTGTAAATTGCAACATCAGCATTCGCGCCTTTTCCCAAGTGTCCTTTCCCGAATTTTGTCAGCCCGAGCGCTTTAGCCGTGCCTGCCCGGGTAATGATGGCGATATCTTCGAGAGTCATTTCGCGAGTAATATCTTTCAGTGAGGTGCGTTCTGTGGCTTTCGGGTCGCTATCGGCTAAGACTTTGTCCCGTGCTGCTTTGCTCATCAACCACGAAATGACGCGCGGATAGAAAAAGAATGGCCCCCCATTAGGATGGTCTGTCGTTAGGAACACTTGCCATGGATCTTTAATTAAGAGGAGCAATTCAAGCCCCATCGCCCATTGAATGGCATTCACAAACACTTGCTTACTAAAGATATACGGGACGACTCCAGACCCACATTCAGCTTCCGTATCCCCATTGATCCACTTCATTCCGGGCTTCTGCCCCCATGGCATCGTTGATCCGAGGTGCTGAAGGTTGAATTCCCATGGCCCATCTCCTGTCATGGTCGTTGTATCGCCATAAATAACCTGCCCGACATCCACTGTCAGATGCTTGTTTTTATTTAGATAATCCGCGATATCGGAGGCTCCGGAGGCAAAATCTTTCCAGCTGGTTCCCGCATAGGCATTAAATTGCAGATGAGTGAAGTGCATGACGATATCTCGTTTAGCGCCACAACCCTTGACGCAGTCAAAGGTTTCTTTCGTAACGCTCATACAACCCGGATGGCCGAGATTATTTCCATGCACGTGGATAGTATGGGGTAAGCCTAATTTTTCATTGGCTTTACACAGGGCAGTAATTATTTGACGGGGGCTCACTTCAAAATGATATACCGTATCATCCAAATTTTCAACATTTTTACCCCAGGCCCAATTCTCAACGCCACCCGGATTAACTAATTTCACAGCAAATCCTTTCGTGGCGCGGAGAAGCCACGCAATATACCCTGCTAACTTATCAATATCACCATCACGCACATAATCCATAACAAACCAGTTATTCCCGAAAAGGGGAAAGCAGGCTTTATCGATATTCGGCATATCATTGAACTCTTCATGGGTATGCCGCGTTTTCAATGGAGGCGTGGCTGGTTCAAAAACCGTGGTCCAACCCATCGCGGAGTATCGGTAGCCCGTTACAAAGGTGGAAGGGACGCTGTATCCTACTCCGGAATGGGTTATAGCCGTCTTTTTCACAACATCTTTCCGATGATCTTCAGGTCTCATCAGACGCCCTGAATTGACCTTCGCCCCTGCGATATGGGAGTGGATATCAACGCCTCCGGGCATGACGACCATGCCGCTAGCATCAAGCGTATCGAAACTTCCTTTAATGGAATTAACATCAATAATTTTTCCATCTTTAATGCCGATATCCATCTTTTCTCCTTTAATTTTATTAAAGGGGTCAATTACAATCCCGTTTTTAATCAAAAGCGGTTTAGTCATCTGCAAGTCCTCGATAACCATAAATCAATTCTCTATTACCATAGAGAAATTACAATTATAAACTTTCTTTTTAGGGGTTTATGTAAAAAAAAAATAGGAGAGATGTTATTTAAGGATTATCGTTGGGAAAAAGTAAAGATTGCGCCACCAGCGATAACGATAAAGGGTTCAATTAAAATTCGGATTTCATAAAGAAACCCGATTGCTTCTAAAGTGCCTCCAATTAGTTTAGATCCTAAGAGAATTCCAACCATAATGACCAGAATGCCAATAATAATGCCGAATGCTCGCTTTCGGGCTTCGCCTGGAGATTTGATGGCAACATAGAGATAGAGTAACACAATTAAAACAAAGAAGGCAGGGAGCGCTAAAGCCATTATCAATTGAGGAATTTCAGTTGGAATTAAAGACAAAGTGGAAATAATAGATAATCCCAATATCGCGATTCCAATTATAGTGAAGATATACCGCGTATGAACGAGATACCGTTCTATCATGTAAAATATGCAAATAGCTCCTATAATTCCGAAAGAATATGCCATTCCGACATAGATATTGTTCAAAAAGGTTTCGCTACTATGCGTGTTGTAGACTTCGCAGTCTGAAAATATAAAAAAGAGGCGGACTAACCCATAGAATATGAGAAACAAGGAATAGCCCAAATAAATATTCCGTTGGGCTGATCCTTCCTCCTTTTGTCGCATTTTATGAATTAAATATAGTGCGAACATTGTCAAAATGACAATTAAACAACAATTGAATATCTCTCGCCACATAAAAATTTCATATGGTACATCATACAACTCTGTCATTGGCGGCTCCCACTGTATTTTAGAATTTTAAAAACATATCTTAACAATTATTAATAATTAAGTGTAAAAATTCATAAGTTAATATAAATGGATTTCTTATTTTTTGCTTTTTTTGAAATGAGGGAAAAAAATTATTGTGGTGGTTCTAGAGATATTTTCTTTATCTAGAGATTTTTTAAAAAGTATAATCATAAAAAGCGTTAGTTTTATATTATAATTAAGTTACCTAAAAGTCTAATAGTCAATAAATAAAAGGTGAGAATTGTAGATGCGATTTGGGATAGAATTTGTTCCATTTCTTTCGACATTGGACATAGCATATTATTCGAGAATTGCTGAAGAATTAGGGTTTAATAACATCTGGATAACAGATCATTACAATAATAGAAATGTCTATGTGACTTTGACTCATGTCGCCCTATGGACATATAAAATCACAATAGGTGCGGGGGTTACGAATCCCTACCATATTAATCCTGCAGTTATTGCGTCTTCTATCGCGACTATTGATGAAATAAGTGGAGGACGCACGGTCCTAGGCATTGGTGCAGGAGATAAAACAACGCTTGCGGATTTAGGCATAGAACGGAAGAAAGCTCTATCAGCAGTGAGGGAAACCGTTCAACTGGTTCGGCAATTATGGGCAGGAAAGGCAGTAAAACATGAAGGGGAAGCTTTTAAAATGCCGAATGCGAAACTCGGCTTTAAGATTGGGCATATTTTACCGATTTATGTAGCAGCTCAAGGCCCTAAAATGACGGAATTAGCTGCAGAAATCGGTGAAGGCGTTTTGATAAATGGGTCTCATCCCCAAGATTTTATTTTTGCCGATAAAATGCTTCAAAAAGGCTCCCAGAAAAGTGAACGGTGTATAACACCTCCCACGTTTGATATTGGAGCATATACGGTATTTTCCGTTGATGAGAAGAGGGAAAAAGCTGAAAATGCAGCGAGAACTTCTGTTGCCTATGTAGTGGCAGGAAGTCTTCCGGTAGTTCTTGAACGTCATAACATTGACCAAACAGTTGCGAATGAAATGGGATTAGCTTTAAGAAAGGGCAATGTTAATGAGGCCAAATCAATGGTTACTAATGACATGATGGATGTATTCGCAGTAATTGGCGATGTCGAGGAATGTATCGATAAAATTGAGGCACTCCAAAAGGTAGGTGTTTCTCAATTGGTTGTCGGGACTCCGGTCGGCCCTGATATTGTAAAAGCCATTAAAACTATTGGCAAGAAAATCATCCCTATTTTTAAAAAGGAGGAGTAGGGCGTGCCCTTAAATTTCGGTATTGAATTTGTCCCCGCAGAAAAAACGCTCGATGTAGCATATTATTCGAAATTGGCAGAAAATGTTGGATTTGATAACATATGGATTACGGATCACTTCACAAACCGTTCAGTCTTTGCCAGTCTTACTCAAGTTGCGTTATATACCCGTAAAATCACTATTGGGACAGGTGTAACAAATTATTACCATATTAACCCTACCGTTATCGCCTCATCAATAGCAACCATATCCGAAATTAGTGGCGGTCGGACTATCTTAGGTCTAGGAGCTGGTGATAAGGTTACCTTAGGCAATTTAGGGATTGATCGCGTTAAACCCTTGGAGGGCATGAAGGAATCCATCGAAATTATTCGTAAACTTTGGGAAGGGGAAACCGTCAACTATAAAGGAGAGGTATTTAATATTCCCCACGCTAAACTTAATTTTAAGGTGAAATACAAACCTCCTATTTACATGGCAGCTCAAGGTCCACTTATGAGCCAATTAGCCGCCGAAATCGCAGAAGGTATCTTGGTCAATGCAAGTCATCCTAAAGATTACGAAGAAGCCAAGAATAACATCCAAATCGGTATGCAGAAGAGAAAATTAGCCAAACGAAAATTTGTAGTAGCTGCTTATACATCTTTGAGTGTTCATGAGAAACCTGAAAAAGCCATTAATGCGGCCAAAATTGTGGTGGCTTTTATCGTTGCTGGATCTATCCCCTTAATTCTAGAACGGCACAATATCCCTATTGAACAAGCGAAGAATATTGAAAATGCCTTAAGCAAGGGTAAATTCGGTGATGCAATAAATATGGTCACTCCCGAAATGATTGAATCTTTCTGTATTGCGGGCACTCCTGAAGAATGTGTTGCAAAAATCGAAATATTACAGAAAATTGGTGTTTCGCAACTCGTCTGTGGCTCTCCTTTGGGTCCCAGTATTCCTGATGCCATCAAATTAATGGGAAAAACTATTTTGCCGGAATTCAGGGCACGATGGTAATTCCGCCTGAAAATTTTAATTTATCTCTCTTTTTTTATAGGAAATTTGATATTATTCGAACTGTTTGCCAAAATCTTATAAAGACCTATAAAATTCTATAAAAAGTTGGTAGTTTACATAAGTTGTTCCGAATGGCATCTTGATGATTTCAGATAAGTTACTCCGAATGAAGGAAGTGTCAACCCTCTTGGGGGTTACCCCTCAACCCCTCCGTAATTGGAGTAATAGTGGCTATATACGCGGTAGTAGAAAAGGGTGGACAACGTCGCTTTAAATGGAGTGAAGTCAGGCATCTCATGAATTTCGTTACACTGCGATCTAACGAAAACACCTGTCTTATTTACTGCCGAGTTTCAACTACGATCCAACGCGCCAATTTAAACCGCCAACGCGACCGGTTGGAAGCGTATGCAGTCGCCAATGGAACTATTAGTGAAAAGATTAATGAAGATATCGCCAGTGGCATAAATTTCAAGCGAAAAGGGTTGTTGCGTCTCCTCAAACATTGTCAAATATATGCAATCAAAGCAGTCATCAGCGAATTCAAGGGTCGGTTCGCCCGATTCTGGGTGGAATTGATTAGGGAAATGCTCATCTCGTTTGGAACGGAGCTGGTTATTGTAAACCGTATCGAATCAGATTATAAACAAGAAATTTTCGATGATATGATTGCGATCATGGTCCATTTCAGCAATCGCTTAGATGGCAAACGCCGCGGGCGGAAAAAGACGACTCAAATTACACAGATCCTCCAGGACACTGCAAATGAAGCGCTGTGCTGGATTTGCGCATTTGAAGCATTTGCGCATTTTCCCTGCAAACCTTTATAACGCCCCCGCGACTTACTCCTTTCAAGAAGGTCATTTTCTGTGGATGGGTATACCGCCATGCTGACCACGACGATCTTGCGCTTACAGCCGTCAGAATCCCAACTACCCCAGCTCAACGAAATTTTTACCCTCTATAATCGGATAAAACGGAAGGGGTACCAGCTCCTCTTCCGCGGCGCATCAGGGATTCAACAGATATTGATGCAACTGTGCCAGAACAACCCCTACGTCAATACTATTCAGACTGAGAATCAGACCACACTCGAACAGCAGAAAACGTGGCTGAAGAAGCGAGAAGATTATCTGACGCATAAACTGGATGTCGTGGAACAGCAGATTGAAACCAATAAAGCGAAGAACCCCAAAGACCGGAGCTTGCCCGGGTTATTTGCCCTCCGGTCGTCGCTCCAAAATCGGCTGGCGCACTTGACTTTGAAGCCTGTTGTCTTCGGCACGAAATGGGTGTTTCGGCGGCGCGTTCGGGGGCATATCGCCCGCGAGGAATTTCTGATTCGCCGCGATGCATCGTTTCGCTGTGATGGCAAGGCACAGGGGGGCGTCCAAAATAATAATTTGAAGCTCTTACCCAGCGAGGAGTTGCGGGTGTCCACCTTCCACAAGGCGCACGGGCGGATTCCGAAACGCCTGCACGTGCCGCTCCTGATCAATCCCGCCCAACGGGCGACCTTCCAAACCCTCCTCCATTTGGACAAATACACCGTGGTCGTTAAGCGGAAATTGGTGAGGGGGGAGGTACGCTATTACGCCCACGTCTCCTACGAAACCCCTGAACCCAATCTATGTTGTGAGTTTCAACACGGGGCGATCGGGCTGGACTTCAATTACAAATTCATTACCCTCGTCCATAGCGATGGGGCGGGGAATTTCTTAAGTTACCAGCAAATCCCGTTTCGGAACTTGTACTCCTACCGCAAGGGCCGCCGGGACGCTTACGCGAGCTTCAAGCTCGATAAGGTCATCAATTATTGTTTAAACAAAGGGAAAGGGCTGGTGATTGAAGACTTGGCCTTCCATCAGTCCTTCTCCTATAATAAGAAGCGCAATCGGAAACTCAATCACTTCAAGACTGCACTGCTCGCCTTGCTGGAGCGCAAATGCCTCCGGCATGGGATCGCGGTGCGCAAGGTGCATCCTGCGTATACCACGATCATCGGGGCGTTGAAGTATTCCTGGTCATTTAACTGCTCAGACCACGTCTTGGCAAGTTATGTGATATCTCGAAGGGGCTTAGGGTTCGCGGAACCCCTTCCAGCCTGCTATAAGTGGGTGCTCGCACAAGTCGGGGGCGTTTTAAAACCTCGTTTGAAACCGAGCAGTCCCTACTATCAGTGGGCGCAGCTCTACGACCTCTTCAAGCATTACGGGGTAACTCCCTTCCGGTCTCCAGACCCAACGACTTCCCTCAAGAGAAATCTCTTGGATGCCCTCACCACCGTGCTGGATGGCCTGAACCCGGCGACGGGCGTACCGCCTGATAACCTTAGGGCGGGTCTTTCCCGCAGCCCGATGCGGGTAGATGGATCAATGGTATAGAAAGCGACTAGATTTTTAGAGAAATTTATAGCTTTTTATAACTATTTGGAAGGTTGGACTATGAAATTTGGAGATTCTCAACTCTAGAAGTAAAATATTAAACGGGGCAGTAAAAAAAGTATAATTAAAACGATTTTTAAAAAAATTAAGGATATAAAAAGTGCGGAAGTAAAGTTTTATCGGTAGTCAAGATGCCTTGGGTTATTAATTGTATAGATATGTGTAAGAAAACCCTTTTAATCCGTTTTATCATTAAAACTATCGCATACTTGCCATGGAAATGTTAGACTAAGGTATTTCCTACAATTACATGGTTCTTCCCATTTACCTGAGGAGTCAAAAAACTTACAGTATTCACACTGATCAGCTGGTCGATGATTTGGTGCATTTCGTTCAAGCTTCATTCTACCAGACATTTTCGCTTTATATTCATCATCCACTTCATCGACAACGAATGGAATATATTTCTTATTACATAGATTACCATAGGTAGCTATTTCGCCGTATTCGACGATCACTTTACCCTTGGATTCAATATGAACTCTAATATGTTTATTTGCTAGACCAGCCAAACAAGGGCCAAGATGTCCAGCTGGTTTCGCATTAAGGTAAACCGTATTGCCATCTTTCCAATAATCTAAGACTTCATCACAAGGAAAGGTAATATGATCATTACCATATCCCACAACACATGGACGGATACTCATATTCATTTCTTCCTAGAATCTTTTTCAAAGTTTACCATGATAAATATAATTATATATTTTACGCCATATTTACAGGGGCACCCCTTCCCATTCGCAGTAAGGAAAAGCCAAATATTTATGACAATTAGAATTATTGTGTTGAGTATTACGTGAAATTTCTCAAGATAAATGATTTGGGAGAAAAGAGTGCGGATTATAAACGATTGTAAAATCGTTTTTAAAGATTCTTTAAATAATCTCTTATAAGTGGTTTGATAAAGAAGTTCTGTCTGAAGGATTTGTTACTTACTTATTATAAATATCATAAAATTCAAAAAGCATCCCCTTTTATAATTTAAAGTCAAGTATAGATAGTTTAAAGGAGTCTAGCTTTGTATGAAGATTTATATTTGTGAAATAAAAATATGTAAAGAAATAAGAGTATATACATCTTAAATAGAAGAAAACTTGGTGATTGAAATAGAAACCAGAAAGCTTCAAACTACGAAGAGCGGAAGTTATTTTATAACTTTGCCTAAAGCATGGGTTGTAAAAAAGGATATTTTAAAAAACAAGGAACTAATGATAACCGAGTCTGACGATGGAAATTTACTAATAGGTCCATTAAAAAATCAAGAGAACTTTTATAATGAATTTACTATCTCAATTGAGGAATATATGGAAAATAATTCACTCGAGCGGTGTATCAATAGTTCGTATATACAGGGAGCAGATATTATTACCATTTTATCTAAAAATACAATTGCACCCGAGACCAAGAGACTGGTGAAAGATACAGTGATAAATTTAATAGGAACGGAAATATCTGAGGAATTCTCAAACCGGATAACCATTCGGGTATTGGTTAATCCAGTAAAGTTTCCTCTTATAAATTTGATTAAGCGTATCTATATGTTAGTTTCCTCCATGCATATTGATTCGATAAAATCTTTTATTAATTCTGATAAAATGCTTGCAGAAGATGTAATAAATCGTGGAAAAGAAGTAGATAAACTATTCTTTTTAATGTTACGGCAGCTAAACCTTTCCTTAACCAACCAATTAAATTTTTCTGACATTTGCTTGAGCGATATTAAAATTGATTGTGTACTAGGAATCGTTTTAGCGAGAGATTTGAGTCGGATGGCCCATTATGCCTCAGAAATTGCAAAAGAATCAGACAAACTAGTTGACAAAGAAATTAGCCAAGAATTGAAAGATCATATCGTCAAAATGTCCCGTTTCATCATCAAAATGCAACAGAATGCCATCTTAGCTTTCTTTAAAAATGATTTTATGCGTGCTAATAGGGTCCTCAATAATAATCAACAAGTAATACAATTTGATCATGAAACGGAAAAAATGGTATTAGAGAAGACCAAAGATACCAGCACAATTATAAGTTTAATAACCATAAGTCGCAATTTACGAAACATCGCGACCAGTGCAATGGCGGTATCACAAGATTTACAAGCAAAATATCGACCTAAGGATACACAAAGGAAAGAAATAGTAGATGATAAAATTATGGAGCCTATCGATCTCATTAATTCAATCGATTATGAGAAAGAAGAGAAATAAGGACAAAATTTAATGCTTCGCCGGCGAGTTTTACAACTCATCCACTAAAATATGAAATAATGGTAATGGCATCTTATTCGGTAAAAATGAATAATATAGAAATTTTTACCGATTTCTTTATTTAGAGAGGTTAAAAGAATTCCTTATGAAAAGGATAGACAACGGAATCAATTGTTATACATGCAAATATTTTACATGGATTCATTATACATCCAAATTTTTCGATTTTTGTGATTTTTTTGAGCAAGCTTTACCTACAAATGAGAGGACAGATCCTCTGATAGAATCGGGAGAAAAATTATTGATTTGCAAAAATTATGAGCTCCATACAAAGTTTAATAATGATAATTACTCAAATTTAATTTCACAATATCAAACTTTCCAAGGGATATGCCAGAATTTGGAAAATAGAATTCTATATTCCTATTTGCTTGATAATTTTTGTTTAAGTATTTTTTATAAATTTCAAAATGAATAATAATATCTAAAAAAAGTAAGAGAATTGTTATCTCTAGCGAGACAAAAAATGGGAAAGAAATACGAGATTTACTTTCCTTCTGCTTCATCAATTATCTTTTTAACGACCTTGGCATAACCGACCGCCATCACATGACAACCTGCAGCATGGGTTGTCTTCTTTAATTCTTTAATGAAAGGAACGAAGAAATCAACATTAATTTGTGCATTCTGTTTTGCTTGCTCCTCTTTTGGAACCTCGCTTTTCTTGACGGCTTTGAGTTTGTCCAATATATCTTGTGGAACCGATACACCAGGAATATTTTCGTTAAAATATTTGGCTACGCCATAATTTTTCATCGGAAATATGCCGATTTGGACAGGTATTGAAACTCCATTAGCACCCTTGTATTTTTCCAATTCTTTTAGGAATGCTTTGGTTTCATCAATTTGATAAATGACTTGGGTTTGTACAAAGTCTGCATATTGAGATTTTCTACCAATTTTTAGAATTTCAGGTTCTAACGGATCTGCATTGGGATTTCCTGCAATGCCTAGCCAGAATTTTGGTGGATCATGAACAGGATGGCCTCTCAAATCTTTCCCAGCCATTAATTGTTTCCCTAAGTAGGCTAATTGCCCGGAATCTAAATCAAATACAGGCATTGCATCAGGGGTGTCTCCGACTCCGCTATGATCGCCTGTTAAACATAATACATTGTGAATTCCTAGACTACCTGCGCCGAGTAAATCTGCGATCAAGGCGATCCTATTGCGATCACGACAGGTTAATTGGTAAACGGGTTCCATACCTGCTTTTAAAACATGGTAGGAGGCAACCATACTATTCATATAAGCCATCGCTTGTGGACCATCTGTAACGTTCGCAGCAGTAACAATACCAATCAGTTCTTTGGCAGCTTCGACGGTTTCATGGGGGTCGGTTGTCTTCTCAGGTTCCAATTCGCCCGTATAGACGAACTCTTTTTTCATCATCTTCTCCATTAATTTACTGTAATATTCGACCACTCCGCTTACGCCTCCTTCTTAGGTGGTTCTATCGTCCAAGTCGGAGGAACATTCCTCGGACTGTTTGTCTCAAGATAATTTTTCGGGGCATGGAAGACCATAAACTGATTCAATCGCCCTGTTTCCTTTAATTTATTATAAATTAAAGCCCAAGCACAATCATTTTTATAGCCACCATATTCACATTTACCTTCCTGGCAGCCGCCACAGGGTCCATTGACTAAGCCTTTGGCACACCGGGCGATGGGACAAATGCCTCCCGTGTCTCCTAAGTAACAATGCCCACACGCCTTGCACCATTCCCGATAGACTCCTAATCTTTCGGTTATGCCCATAAAGATCGTGTTATTTGCCGGCACAACCATTTTACCGGTAACTTGTTGAAAAGACTGGCATCCCAGACCACAGCTCATCACTAATGCCCCATCGGCTTTATCAACTTCAGGTTCGGCTTTTTGTAACTCGCGATAATCTCGTTTAGTCAGTCGCATATCACAGGGTTCCTCGAGAGCTCTTGCGGCTATGACCTTAACTCCATTCTCTTTCAATTTGGTTACCATTTCCTTGACTTGATCTTCTCCACCAGTCGCACACTTTGTAGCGCACGATGCGCAACCAATGACTATAATTTTATTTAAGCCATTTTTTTTCAAGGTGTCTAAAACTTCATTAAAATCCTTTTTCTGAGTTACTATCAATTTTAACTCACTTCCATTTTAATTACTCTATTTTATTCTTGATATAATCTTTATGCGGTCAGATTTCAGCATCCATAATTCTTCTATCTTTCATCTTTTTTGTAAGAGACTTCACATTCTTTCTGTTTATATCCATTCTTACATCTACAACAATATATATAATATTTCCCGTCTTTAATTGCAGTTTCTTTAATTGATTTGATTTGATATATTTTCCTATTAGATGAAAATTTGATTTATCATAACTGAGAAAAGAAAATAAAAGCTCACATGCCCTAAATATATTAGGAGTGTCGTAAGAATGGCATCGAAAATGGATATTTATGAAGTTTTGGCGCATCCGCTGCGGCAGAAACTATTGCAAATCTTAGATAAAGAGGGGTATATCTCCTATACCGATTTAATGGAGAAATTAGGGCTTGAAACGACAGGTCAACTGAATTTTCATTTGAAAAAACTTAGTGGATTGATAGGGAAAGATAAAAAATCTTATTTTTTAACGGAAGATGGGAAGCGGATCATCCGAATAATGCAACTAAACGAACGGGTTCTCGCCGGGGAAGATATCGAATCTTTAGGTACCCATAAAAGCGAAATTAATCGATTAGGCATTATAATATGCAATTGCAATACGGAAATATCGAATGTAATTGATATTAGTGCACTTGAAAATTATGTGAAAAAAATTCCCAGTGTGGTTTCGGTCAAAATATTTGAGAATCTGTGCCAAGAAAAAAATTTGAAAAAGATAGCCGATTGGGTGCGGGATAGTTTTCTCAATCGCATAGTGATAGCCTCTTGCTCACCTAAGAGTCACCGCCACATTTTCGAACGCATCTTTGAAGATGTGATTGACCCCACGAACATTGAAATCGCAAATATTCGGGAGCAATGCTGTTGGGTGCATCAAACCGATCCCCGAGCGGCGTTAAAAAAGGCGCAGATATTAATTGAGGCGGCAATTGAACGCGTTAAAATGCAGAAGAGCATACTGATTAAACGGGTAGAAGTGCAAAAAAGTTGTGCCATTTTAGGTGGGGGAATTGCCGGAATGACCTTAGCTTTAAGTTTAGCGCGAGCCGGGATTAAGGTTTATCTGATTGAAAAATCACCGACTTTGGGTGGAAAAGTCGCCCGGTGGAGTCGAATTTTTGGAATGGGGGATTGTTCTATTTGTTTTCTTTCTGAATTAATAGGAGAACTTGTTAAAGAAGAAAATATTAAGATTTATACCAATGTCGAAATTGAAAAGGTTTCTGGGGAAGTGGGTAATTTCACGATTGATTTAATAAAAAAACCACGGTTTGTGGATGAGCAGAAATGCACCGGGTGCAAACAATGCACCTATCTATGTACGATAGAAAAAAGCAATCAATATGAATTTGGATTAACGAACAGGAAACTAATATATATCCCTTTTACACAGGCATATCCTTATGTTTCGCTCATTGATGAGGAAGACATAGAAACCTGCCGCCAATGCCATATTTGCGAACGCGCATGTATCAATAACGCCATCAACTTAGACCAAAAGCCGGAAAAAATCAGGATAAAAGTTGGCGCAAAGGTCCTGGCGATTGGGACAGATTTGTATTTTGATTTAAATCACTATAAATATAACCCCGAAAAGGATATCATTACCTCCGCAGAATTTGAGCGGATACTCTCTGCGGATGGGCCGACCGAAGGCAATATCGTAAAATTGTCAGATCATAAGCCTCCGGTCTCCATTTCTATAATTCAAGGGGTGGGCGATCCCGAATTTACTTCAGAATTCGGCGATTTGGTTGCGTTAAAATATTTAGAATCTATTAACGAAAAACTGCCATTCTGTAAAGTCGATATCTTTTTTGACTTGGCTAATATAAAAGAGAAAAGTAAATTTTTACTTAATCCCATGGATAAAAAAGTGCATTATGTAAAACAGCTGGAAATTGCAGACGTGGAAGGGAGTAATGTAGTTATTGCCGATATCGTGAAATATCCCAGCGATTTAATCATATTGAATATGAATGTAGTTCCCAATAGCAATTTAAAAGAACTCCGGAAAATTCTCGATTTTACCTTGAACGATACGGGGTTTATGAATGACGAAACTTTAGCTTCCGGGCTATTTGGGGTAGGATCAGTCAAAGGACCTTTAAATTATAAGTCCGTAATCGCAGATACAAATAATGTAGCACTTAAAATTATCTCACTCCTCTCCCAGGATTATTTGATTGCCGGTTTGAGTGGAATTGAAATTAATAGTGACAAATGTGGGCTCTGCGGGCTGTGCGTGAAATCGTGTCCTTACAATGCAATTATTGCGGAATCTGAAAAAATAACGATAGATTCATTTAAGTGTAAGGGTTGTGGCACTTGCGTTTCAGTATGTCCTACCAAAGCTATTGAAATGAATATTGATAGTACTGAAAAGATTTTAAAAACGATTGAGATTCTCTCTAGATTTAAAGCAAAACCAAAAATTATTGCTTTTTGCTGCCGATCTTGCGGTTATGCAGCTGCCGATGAAGCTGGGCTGAAAAGAATCTCCTATAATCCGAACGTCTTCATTGTGTGGGTTCCGTGCACAGGCCGCGTGGATACCAGCTTTATTATTAAAGCATTTGAACTGGGTTTCGATGGCGTGATTGTGATCGGGTGTAAAAAGGATTCCTGCCGCTATATCGATGGTGGCGAAAAAGTTCGTAGAAAGATAAAATTAATCAAAGAGGTCCTAGACCCTTTTGCGAGAAATCGGCTGATTCATAAATCGTTGAGTGCCAATGAAGGAAATAAATTCGCGGAAATTGTTAATACCTTTTATAACGAATTAAAGGAAGAAATTAAGGAAGAAACCACCTAACTTTCCCGCTCTATTCCTTTTTAAATTGAAGTATCTTTAAGGTTTTCTAAAAATTCCGTAAAATCTTTAACTACGGAGGCAAACTTAGCCCCTTCCGCGGCAGAAACCCATTCTAAACGGAGCCGATCGGGATTCAGTCCAATGGTTTTCATTAATTGCTTCGTTTGCGCAACCCGTTTT
>CAYGYC010000057.1:0-17241 GCA_964353755.1 uncultured archaeon
GATCCGGATCTTAACATGGAACACCGACGGTTCAATTTTAATAAAGATGGAAAAATTTCAGGAGACCTTTCGAATATTGGCAGTTTGCCAGCGTTTTGTGATGAAATTGAAAAGGTTGCGGAGGAATTATTCCGCGTGGCAACGACAAAGAAATATTACTGCGACCACCCCCCAACGTGGTCGCGAGGAAAGGTGCAAAAGGCCCTCGATTGCTTAGAATCCAAGGGGTACATCAAATCCCGGATTGATCCGCGCGATCAGAAAAAACGCTATTACCCGCTATATTATGAGTATAAATCCGATGCAGAGGACGCGAAGGTGCGGAAAGAAAATTATGACCGACTTCATAAACCAAAGGATAATGACGAGGGGCAAGTGGTCGCAAGGTAAAAACGCCTCCTGAAATTACTAGGGCGAGCAAAAATGGAAGAAGAAGAGAGAGAAAAGCAGAAGCAACGGCGGCTGGAGATCTATAAGAAGATCTTCGATAGCTGCACCGAGAAAGTCGACCCGCTCGCCCTGCCCGTGGAGGAGAAGGTCGCCCGCGTGCAGCAGTGCGTGCGCGAAGAACTCGCCCGGCCCGAACCCCCATCGATCATTCACGCACCCGTGGAGGCGGTATCCGCGCAGGAGCTCGCTCGCGCCAAAGCCTACGCTACGGAGCTGGCGCAGGAAGCCGCCAAGGCGCCCTCGCAGGAATCCCGCGACCTATTCATTGCGGATATGGTGAACCTGCTCCCCCCAAAATTGCAAGCCCTGGTCCGCCGCCTACTCACCCTACCCCCCGAGCCGGCACCACCGGGGGCCGCGCTACCCCCCGCTGAGGTAGAGCAGGCGAAAGCCTACGCGAGCCACTGTGAGGCGGAGACAGGCAAGGCGCCATCCAAGAAAAGCCGGCAGGCGATTGAGGAGGCTTGCCTCCGGTCCGTGCCGGAGCGGTTGCGAGGGACAGTCTACCGGCTGCTCCACCCCGAATCCGAACCCCCGCCCTCACCCCCACCCGTTACACCCCAGTCCGCCCAAGCCTCGCGGGAAACACTCCGCGCAGCGGTGGCCCCCGAGCTGGCGCGGATCGAAGCTGCCCGGCAGGCGTGCGAGCACGAGACACAGAAAGCTACGACCCCGGAGGCGCGGGCAGCGCTGCGGGACTTCTGCAACCGTGCTTTCCCACATGCTACCGAACCGGTTTATGAAATCGGATCATCTCTCTCCCAAGAAACTTTCCTAGAGTTGGGCGAGGTTGCCGATGCTTCTGGGGCGCGCAAAAAGACGAAAGAGTTCGAGACCATCACCCGGAAGTTCGGGCTAAAGCCAGAGGAACCCGTTCCTCCAGATCTAAATGCCCGCTTGTGTCGGTACTTCCAAGAATTCCAAGCGGTTGTGAATTGGATGATTGGCGCCGGGATCCGCCTCCTGCCCTTGAGCGGCTCCGTCCTAGAAAAAGAAGCGGGAAATTTTGTGACCGCTTTTAAAAAGAAGCAATTGGTAACGCGAAATGCTCCCGGGAAAGAGGCGTTATTAGCGGGAGTCTTCTCGCGGATAGGGGCTGAAGAAACAAAATTACTGAAAAGATTATTTCCCTTGTTAGAGCAGATGGGGGATGTCGCCAGGAGAGCCACCTTCATGGGGCAGATCCTATCCTTTTTCGCCGGGGGAGAAAATAACCGAGGGTTCCGGAAGGAGACTCATACTGCAGAAAAACTCTTCTACGAGATGCTCCTCGAGAATCGCTCGTTTATCGCGCGAATGCAGATAGTGTCAGTGTCCAGAGGACCCACATTTGAACGGAAGAGTCAACGGGTTTCTCTCAAAGAGCGGATCTGGCGGTGCGCGGCGCAATTTGCCTATTTTGCGGTCCGCGAGTTCGGGACGCGCGCAGACCTCATCCCGCTTTGTGTATCCACCTTGAGTCCCTTTCTGGCTTCGCCCGCCAGTCCCCCTACCGATGAGGATGCCCCAAAAGGGTTACCCTTGTTCTATGTGCGCGAATTCCCCCAAGGGGACCTTTTAGTGGCGGTGAGCAAGGAGGTTGCCACCCGCCCCCTCACGCCCGGCCAGCGATCCGCCGTCTTTCTCCGGAATTTATACCGGCACCTCCGGAACCTCGTTAAAGCCCGGCTCAATTTCAGCCCGGAAGTACAAAGCTTGCTGGATAATATGAAAGGGGCGGTAGATTCGACGCGAGAATCCCACGAAACCGCCCTGCGCCAGTGGTCGGATCAGCGCCTTATTTCCGATCGCCCTAGACCCATCCCAGGAAAGAAGGGGGTGAGGTCCCCATTAGAAGAGCAAATGCAAGGATACCTCAGGAAGCTCTCCCGCCTCTTGACTGAACGGAAGAATTACCTCCGGCGGGTGTATAAAAAGTTTAAAGCACTGGAACGGGATAAAGGGGAGGTGGTGGCTAAGGCGGAAGTTAGCCAGCAGTACCGCCCGTTCGGACAACGAAAGTCATTGGATACGACTCTTGCCCAACTCCTCGACCTGCCGCGGGCCGCAGATTGGTGGGACAAATGGGAAGACCTGATTCGAAAGACTCCCGATAAAAAGAGTTGGAACACCGCTCGGCTACGGTGGCGGGTTGGCTGCCTTACGAATTTACAAGGGGCGATGGCAAGTTTCAGAACCGATTCGGTGGCGTTAGAACGATTCATCCGCGATGCGCTTAACGAGGCGATCCGCGGGATGACGCGCGAGCGCTTCCTACGCTTGGTGTTCGACCCCCGCCCTCGCTGGGTCGCCCTCGGCGAAGGCAGTTTTACAGAGTTCAAAGAGTTTCTCCAAGCGCAAGTGATATCCCAAGTGGAGTTGTGCCTCGCCGCTTACTTACAATATAGTCGTAAATTCCCCCATTTACTTCCTGACGCGCTATCACACTTGCCAGAATCGGTATTACGCCGGCTATTGTCGCCAGATCGCCCGCCCTTACTGGACCCGATTGACCGTATTTTGGAAGGGAATGGAATTAAAGGGGATAGGTGGGAAAAGGGATTGAACGATTCAAAGGGGCTCCTCCACAAATTGGCGCGCCCGGTATTCAAAAAGCAGACGATCCCGCTCGGATCTGGGGAGAAGGCGGTTTTTGAATGGGATGCGTTAGCGAAGGAGAGCAAGGAGCCATGGAATGAGGAGGAAAGTGCCGAAGTGGAGGCGGAGGCGGAAGAGGAAGAGGAATCCACCGCAGAGGGGGTAAGTGATAGGGCACTAGGCGAGGGACAAATCCAATTATCTTTTAAAGCCCATGAACCCTTAAGTTTCACGCTCCAGACCGAGAAGCATGTCCCGAAAGGGCAGCCTCCGGTGGATCGCTACCAAAAAGTAATGCAAGACTCCCCCGCGCGAGGGAATTTTACACCGCACCGCGGTACCCTCACCTTGCGTTCCGGGGGCGGGCTGGTCTTGGCGGTGCCGTTCCAGCGCCCACATCAGCCCCAGACGACTGATATCAATCAGCCGCAGCACGTCGCCGTTGTGGCGTCCGTGGATCTGGGATTGAAGACGCTGGCAACTGTGAGCATCAGCCGAGCGAAACGCATCGTTACCCCTGGTGGGTTCGGGCGCTGGGACCGCCTGGGAGAGGAGCTGGCCCGGTATTTTTTCGACCAGCGGTATATCGACGGGAAAAAGGACGCGTGGCTACAGTGCCATGCCAAGCCAGAGTGGAAGACCCTCTCGACGGATTCATCCGCGGAGAAGCGGGAGAAGCGCCACCTGCGCCGGCACCGGGGCATCGCGTGGGCGCCGGAAGGGGGCGTATCGGAAAAAACCCTATTGACCAAAGGCACCAGCGGCAACTGGAAACGGCAATTCTTAGTCCTCGCGCGGGAGGCGCGCGTGCTTCAAGCCCGGATAGGGACCTATAAACGGCGGTTCAAGGCCTGGAGAACTAAACAAATAGCTGAGAACCATCGACGTGGCGTGACCACCCCTGTGCCCGACTATGACCGTATGCCCCGTTATTTCAAACTCCGCCGCGCGTGGAAACGTGTCTGGCGCAAGCTCCAGAATCTGCACCAGGAGATGGCGCGTCAGATCGCGACGCGACTGGTGGCAATCTGCGAGCACCCCATTCCAACAAAGGAGGGACCCGTACAGGTGACAGTAGTCCGGCTTGAAGACCTTCGGTGGGTCACCTCCTCCCGGAAGTGGAAGACGGGGTACTTCCTAGCGAGCAACCAGATCCACTCGTTCTTCGGACAGATCCAGGAGTGCTTCACCGCCCTCGCAACGCGGAAAGGGATTGCGGTGGAGCTCGCGAATGCCTACGGCACCTCGTACCGGTGTTCGCTCTGCGGCAAGGAAGGGAAAAAACTCGTAAATAATAAGAAAGTAATAAATAAGGAGGTGACTCGAGTTAAGAAAATCTTTATAGACAAGAAATGTGATCACTTGAAACCAGGTGAGACTTATCGATTAGATGCGGATCTCAATGCAGCGCGCAATATCCTCACCGCGCCGTCCGCTGAGAGACTCACCGATACTTCCACTCCGCTATAGCGCGAGTGGCGGGTGCCCGTTTCCACCCACCGACTTAAGTTGGCGGACTGTCCAAGTTTGTCCAGCTTTGTAGGAACGGTATTATGAGATAATACAAGATGGAATTGTTATTGCCAAAATGCCTGAGAACGGATTTTTCTTTGATCAGACGTATTATCCCTATCTGGAGGGCTACCCCGAGAATTTTTCAAAGTTTTTGGATGCCCTAAAAAAACGCCCTCATATCAGTGCCCGCCTCCCCCCTTTGATAATACCAATCAGAAGAGGTTCTGGCAAAAATTACGAGAAAATGCCATTACTTTACAGCAGAAAACAAATAAAATTCTAACGATTAATGTTGGCGGCAGTTCATTTGAACTGGGCGGATCCCTAAGACGGCTTGATAAAATCCTGATCGATCTGCTACGAAATCCTGCGCAAGTTGAAAAATTGCTTGATACGATACTGGAATTCAATATTGCCACCCTCACTTTCGTTTGCAAATACGTCGGAGACGTTATCGATGTTATCCGGATCGGCGATGACCTCGGAACAAATACGAGCCCCTTTTTTTCCCCCCAAATTTATCACAAACTCTTCAAACCCCGCCTTACCACCTTATGTGACTATATTAAGAAGCATAGTTCTATGAAGATTTTTTACTCACCTTCCTCTTACTATTTAAATGATTCTAATGGTTTTTTAGAGAAAAAAATTTTTAGATATAGTTATTGGAAATAATTTGGTGGTCAAAAAATCTCTGTGCTCAATTCACCTTTTATTCGTTAGGTACAAGCACTTTGCGGATGCACCCCTCTTTTAGCAATTCGACCTCAAGTGTTAAGAAAAAATTTTCAAAAACACGGGTCATCATGGGGATACACGCTTCTTTACAGTAGCAGTCGCGCATATTAAAAGTGCATTTGAATTTTTTACTACCTTTATCAAGTGCGCGAATGAAATCGCAGTCAATTTTCGTTATTATCTCCTTTTTAGTCTCCTGAATTATCGTATATTTTTCCAGCGGGATTATAAATTCTTGACTTTTGATGATATCATCCGTTATTTTTTTCAAATAGCCATGTGGATTGGTCCTTAAATAGGCTTTAGCCATTAGTAATTTGGCACCCCCAAAGCCTTCGTATTCAAAGAGATATTTAGGAATCGCCTGTCCGTAATATTGTCTGACTCCATTCTCTCCGTCTTTCTCCCTCAAGTAAAGAAGCATCATGATTGTATTTTTCAGTTTATCCTCAAAGGAATTTTTGAAAAGGCGTTTGAGGTCTTTCTCATGGGTCATTTTTATCATGTTTATTTATTAAAATCATCTTAATGAAATAACTCCATAACTCTTTTATAAATACTCAATATACGTTAATTGACGTTCATAATTGAATAATATTAATTAAAGACATTTCAAGGAGTGATGTCGCAATAGGTGAAAATTAATGGAAGAACCCCGCATTGGTATTTTTATTTGCCGGTGAGGCATTAATATCGCTGGGATTGTCGATGTTCCTAAACTGGCGGAATACTGTAAAAAATTAGACCATGTAATCGTCTCCGAAGAATATTTATCTATGTGTACTGAGCCAGGTGCTGCCTTTATTACAGAAAATATCGAAAAGCATAAGCTTAATCGGATAATTGTTGCTGCTTGTACCCCTAAAACGCATGAACCGGTGTTCCATGCCGTTTTAAAAGAAGCAGGGTTGCCGCCTCGGATGTTAGAATTTGTAAATATCCGAGAACACTGTTCATTTGTTCATATGAATGATCGCGATGCTGCACTCCTGCAGGCGAAAAATCTCCTGCGTGCTGCTGTGCAACGCGCTTTATACTTAGAAGCGGTGCCTACTAAAACGGTAGATGTTGCTCCAGAAGCGCTGGTGATCGGTGGCGGGATTGCTGGGCTATCAGCTGCCTTAGATCTAGCCAACCAAAACTTCAAAGTCTATCTCGTTGAAAAGGAACTTTCCATTGGTGGACGCATGTCCCAAATGGATCGGACCTATCCTACGGACGATTGTGCTATCTGAATTTTGGGTCCAAAGATGCTTGAAGCCGGACGTCATCCGAACATTCAAATTATGAGCTTCTGCGATATTACTGAGGTTTCAGGGTATATCGGGAATTTCACGGTGAAAATTAAGCAAAAGCCTCGGTATGTCGATGCTACGGTGTGCAACAATTGTGGACAATGCCGATTACAATGTCCCGTATCGTTCCCTAACCAATTTGATATGGGCTTTTCACCACGGAAAGCGATTGATATTCCATTCCCGCAAGCAGTTCCCACAGTATATTCAATAGATATGAACACGTGTGTTAAATGCTATTATTGCGTGTCTGTCTGTCCGGTCCATTGCATTGATTTCAGCGAACAACCGAAAGAATACACCATAAAAGTCGGGACAATTATTATTGCCACAGGATGGGATATTAATGAACCGAAACTCTATGGGTATGGGCTCTATGAAAATGTCATCAACCAACTGCAGCTGGAACGGATTCTCGCCCCGAATGGACCTACATTGGGCCATCTAGTTCGACCCTCGGATGGGAAACACCCCAAACGAATATTAATGATTAACTGTGTTGGCAGTCGCGATATAAGTTATGCTCCAAACTGTCCTGGGGTCTGTTGCTTAGTATCTATCAAGAATGCTAAGCTGATTATTTCAGAATATCCGGATGCGGAATTGACCATCAGCGCTATAGATATTCGGGCTCCGGGCAAGGATTACGAAGAATATTTCAGGCGATCGCGTGAATCTGGAATTAATTACATTAAAGGAAAAGTCGGCTCAGTAGAAGAAGACCCTGTTACGAAAAATCTCATTGCTACAGTGGAAAACATGCTAACAGGCGAAATCAAAGAAATAGAATTCGATCTGATCGTATTATCTACGGCTCCAATAGCTTCTAAAGGAACTAAAGAAATCGCTGAAATTATGCGATTAGATAGAAGTGCAGATGGCTATCTGAAAGAGTATCATGCTCGTTTGAACCCTATTGATACAAAAAGCTATGGTATTCACATAGCTGGTATGGCGCAAGGTCCAAAGCCCATTGATTACGCAGTTTCTCAAGGACGTGGTGCTGCATCAAGCGCCTCTATTCCAATGCACGCTGGAAAATTTGAAATTGAGCTCATTCGGGCAATCGCAGATAATGAACGCTGTTCCCGTTGTGGTGAATGCATTGAAGCCTGTCCATTTAATGCGTTACGAATCGAAAATGACACGTTGATCGTCGATGAAATTGCCTGTCGTGGCTGTGGCGCATGTGCTGCTACGTGCAAATCCAAATCCATTACGCTTCGCTATTTCCGTGATATTGCGTTTGAATCTTATATCGATGCCTTATTAGCCCCGTTAGAAGGTTAAAAGGAGGTAAAATAATGTCTTTCATGCCGAAAATTGCAGCGTTTTTGTGTTGGAAATGAGGGTATGGCGCGGCAGATATGGCCGGAACCATTCGGTCCCAATACCCTGCCAGCTTTCGCACGATTCGAGTACCATGTACCGGACGAGTTAGTACAGATCTAATCATACGTGCTTTACGACACGGCGCAGACGCGGTCGTTGTGGTTGGCTGATATGAAGGAGAATGTGAATACGAAACCGGAAATCTCTTGGCCAAGCTGAATGTGAATTATCTAAAGCAAATGTTGGATCTTATCGGAATTGGAGCTGATCGCGTCCAAATCCATTATTGTTCTGCCGCAGAAGGTGCGAAATTCTCCGAGTTGGCTAAGCAAATTACCCAGAAAATCATTGAATTGGGACCCAATCCCTTAAAAATGAAACATCCTGTCGAAGCAGAAGGAACTTCATAGGAAACCTCGGCTATGAAGGGACTGCCCTTTGCAAAGGGTTTCGACAGTTTAATCCACTTTATAGGAAGGAAATAGATTGAGTGAGAGCCATAAGTTCGATTCAGGAGATGTAATCCGAGATTTATTCAAATGGATGCTAAAAGAAAAAGTGGTAGATGCCGTTATTGGATTTGAGGCAAAGAAATCGCGGTATCAACTTACCCCTATTGCTATTGAAGATCCCACAAAGATGACAGATGTTCCTCTGAGCGCGTACATGGTGTATAACTTTGCGCGAATGAATTCCGCTGCCAAATTTCTCCATAAAAGCATGAATGGGGCAAAAGATAAAAAAGTCGCACTAATTGCCCGTCCCTGTGATATTCGGGGGTTACAAGAAATCTCGAAACGGCTGCAAGTCAATCTCGATAATCTCTTTCTCATCGGGATGGAGTGCTATGGTACCTTATCGTTCCAAGTAGCGCCGAAAACCTATACTGCCCAGACGCTCGATCCCGAGAAAATTGCCAAAGAAGCCTTAACGGAAGATTCCGTCACCTTGTGGGCAGATGGCGGGAGTCTGAAAACTATTAAATTTGATAAAAAATTTAACCGATGGGAAAGTTGTACCAGTTGCCCTGATAAGACAGCGGAACGAGCTGATCTCTCCTTAGCCAATCTAGAAGGAACCTTTGTTATCACGGCGCAATCCGATAAAGGGAAGGAGATTTTAAAGAAAGCACTCAGTGCTAAAGCTATTACGCTTCAAAAAGCGGATGATGCCCTTCTCAAGAAAAAAGACGCCCTGCTGAAGAAATTGATCGAAAGTGCGACCGCAAAACGGAAAGCAGAAATCGCTGAATTCATGAAATTATCCCAAGCAGATCGCTATAAGAAAATTATTGAGAGCTATGAAAAATGCAGACGTTGCGGAATTTGTTCCAATTCGTGCGTAGTTTGTTTTTGCAAGGATTGCATCGTAATTGCAAAGAAAAAGGAAATCGATCCCGTGCTTTATTGTCTCACGCGGCTCGGCCATATGGGCGATTCGTGTATACAATGTGGCAAATGCCAACAGAATTGCCCCGCAAATATTCCACTGGCTTTCTTCCACTTACTCTTCCTTCAAAAAATCCAAGAGACGTTTGGCTTCATTCCTGGTAAAAAAGAAGGGATTCCACCGCGTTCTGGTGAAGCTCTTAAACCGGTAGCCCACTAAATCAATCACTCATTTATTTATCCTTATCCCCTTTTTATTTTGGGGCAGTTCTATTGACTTAAATAGGTATCCTCTAATTTCTTAAAAAAATGGGGTTTTGAAGATGGAGAAAAAAGAATGGGACGATAAGCAAAAATATGAGGTCACTTTAGAGAATCTTTTTGAGAATCATGTTATTCTAATGAAATTTTTAGAAGATAATTTTGGGAAAGAGGCAATTTCGAAATACTATTCTTCGAAGAATGAAATAAATTACAAGGTAAAGATAGGGACTGCTGCAAAGCTAGGCGCCAAAGTACTCCAAACGGTAAGTTCGCGGAAATTCTTCGATGTTTTCGTAGATCAACTAATTAAGAATGCCCAATACATGATTCCCATAAAATGCATCTCTGGAATAGATCAGGAGGATCAAAAGGCGGTTATTCATATCGATAAATGCGCCAGTAAGCGTCTTTTTCAACGTTGCGTTAAAAAATATAATGTGACAGATCAAATTCCCGCAACCGCATTTTGCGAACTTAATTGTATCCCCACGTTTCAAACCTATGGTCGTCTCGGAAATATCAAAGTTTCAGGAGTTTTGAAAGAAAAGGGGTGCGATATTATCGTAGAACTTTCCAAAGAAAGTTCCGCAACCCCTGAATCGAAATAATTATCAAGTTACTGCGTTAACAATTGTTCTAATGGCTCCCCCGGGTGAGGGAATACAATGGTTTGCTCAGGGAGGAATGATAGGGCGACCCGCTCATCTGGCTCAAAAATTTTCTTTTTATCATAGGATTGTTCAACCACTATCACCTTGCCAGTTGTAATTTCTACTTCATAGCGCATAAATCCGAGAATGAATTGTTTCCGAAGAACTTTTCCCTCTAATTGATTGATTCTTTGTTTTCCTGGCGTTTCAATGGTCAAATCGGTAGCTCGTACCGCGATCACGACTGGGGCGTTTGCGGAGTATGAGAGGTCTGAAATTTGAATAGGCATGTTTTGACATTTTACGAGGGTGTAATCCTTTTGGATATCCTCCACAATGCCTTCTAAAAAATTTGAGACTGAAAAGAAGTTACAAACTTGAATATTTTTTGGCTGGGTATATATTTCAGCAGGCGTTCCAATTTGGAGGATTTCACCTGAAAAGAGTACACAAATGTAATCAGAGACCATTAATGCCTCCTCAACATCCTGCGTTACATGTATAATAGTCAAGTCTTCTATTGATTTAACCATGTTCATGAGTTCCTCACGAAGATTCAGGCGAATTTTCGCATCAAGAGCGGCAAAGGGTTCATCTAATAAGACCAGTTTAGCACCGGTCATCAGCGCCCGCGCAAATGCTACACGCTGCTTCATACCTCCACTCATTTGGGCAGGGTAATCCTGGGCTCGCTTTGAGAGGAGGACTAACTGGAGCATCTCGTGCGCCGTTTTCTTGACTGTCTCGGAGGAATCTCCTCGCACCCTCGGTCCATAGATGATATTTTCATATATGGAAAGATGAGGGAAAAGTGCATAAGTCATATGCTCAAATAACATCCCGATCCCACGATCTTCAGGTGCGACCTCATTAACCAATTTGTTATTAATAAAAATTTCCCCTTCATCAGGTTTTTCAAGACCTGCAATCAGCTTCAGCAGCGTACTCTTTCCTGACCCTGTTGGACCACAGATACAGAAATATGAATCATAAGGAATTTTTAAAGAAATGTCTTTCAAGAGGGGAGTTCCCTCGTAACTCTTCGAGACATTTCGCAATTCAACAAATAATTTTTTCTTTTCTCCCATCCTGATCTACTCCAAGGCCAATTCATGATCTAAATTCTCAGGATATTCAAAGGACATAACATCATTAACTTGAAAATTCAGGACAACCTGTGTGTCTAGATTCTTCGGAATCTTTTTTGTTAAAATTTCAGCCTCAATTAAATCACCATTTTCTAATCTTAAATGGAATAGGGTTTTAGACCCGAGAAAATGTCTTTCCACAATAGTGGCATTTACTATATTTTTCTCTTCAGATGGCTCAAAGCCGAAAGAAATTTCATTTTTACGAATTGCCATAATGATCCGGGTTCGTCTCTCCCATTTATCAGTAGCAATGGAAATCTTTGGACCAAAGCCTCTAAGTCGCACTATAGAGCGCCCTTCTTGGCGCTGATTTACTAATGCTTCAAGAAAATTTGAACTAGAAAGAAAATTACAAACGAAAATAGAATTCGGGGCATAATATAAATTCATTGGAGTATCTACTTGGTAGATCCGTCCTTGCCGCATTACAGCAATGCGATCAGCAATATTCATCGCCACCTTTTGATCATGGGTTACATGAATGGCAGTTAAACCTAACTTCTTAACTAATTTCCGTAATTCATGCTGGAATTCCATCCTAAACTTCGAATCTAATGCGCTAAGTGGCTCATCCAGAAGTAAAAGCTTAGCTTCAGTGGCAATAGCGCGGGCAATTCCCACTTTTTGCAGTTCAGGTGCGCTTAATTCTTCAGGAGATTCATTTGCGCGATGCAACATTCCCACTAACTTGAGCGCATTTATCGTGAGTTCTTCTGCTTCTTTTTCAGGTTTTCCTTTGACCCGAGCTGAATAGATCACATTCTCCCAAACATCCATGAAGGGAAAAACCATAAAATGTTGGAAAACCATCCCAATATCGCGTTCTCCTGCAGGTAAATCTATAATATTCTTCCCATTGAAGAGAATCTCGCCTTCATCAGGTTTGACCAATCCGGCGATAGCTCGTAAAATCGTAGTTTTTCCACACCCTGATGGACCAAGCAGGGTAACATATTCCCCATCGAAGATCTCCAAATTGACCTTATCAATCGCCTTAATCGCCTTATTTTTTCCATAGCCTTTGGAAACGTTCTTTAAGACGATATGAGGCATGTTTTATCGGACCTTCTCCTCGGTGAGGGTGATTTTTCGTAGGATAAAAATTAACAAGAACGAGAAAATAATAATAATAATACTAGAAAATGCGGCCGCTGCTAAAGATTGAGCTTCTACCCAATCTACGATTAACACCGGAACCGTTCGAACTAATCCCATTACGATCAAAGTAGCTCCGGTTTCACCTAAACTTCGGGTAAAGGTAATAATGCTTCCTGCAATCACGCCCCGTTTTAAAAGCGGCCACGTACAGGTCCTAAAGACAGTAAACGAGGGGGCGCCTAAGGTTCTTGCCGCCTCTTCAAAGCCCGGATCAATGCTACTGATAATTGGAATAAGAACTCGGACCATGTATGGATAACAAAATACGACATGAACTAGAACGATTAACCAATATCCCGGTGTAAAGAGACCTCCAGGTCCAAAGGGACCTAAAGTCCCCCAAAAAACAAAAACACTAAATCCAACGGCGGCTGATGGAACCACCAACGGAATGTCTATCATTGCATCTAGAACTCCTTTCACCTTGCCCCACGGTCGTCTGACCATTATTAATGCCATCGGGATCCCTAAAACAATACATATTAAAGTGACTAATCCCGCAATGGAGGTGGAGGTCATCATACTCAGCCAAAAAGCCGATAATTTATGATCGGATGCTAAAAACATTTGAGAATAAACGGCTTGTCCATTAATTCCGATGAAAACAAATGACCACAGGGAAGGTAAAATGATAAAAAGTAAAAATACTATTCCAATAATCGCATTTCGCGATTTTCGGACGACCGGCTTCGAGAGCATGCGTTCGGTTCGTACAAATATGTGGTGTATGGGAAGACCGACACGGCGCGTAATCAATTTTAATAGAAGTAGTAAGCCCAATGAAACGAGTACCAATATCATCGTAAGGAAAGAAGCGGCACCAAATAGTCCTAAATCGCGCCAGGCAACAATTTGAATAGGAGCAGTTTCTGAAACGCCAAAAACGATCATAGTAGCACCAGTTTCTCCCAAGCTCCGAGTAAACGCAAGAATTGCACCCGCTATTAAACCTTCTTTCATTAAAGGTCCTGTTATCGTTCGAAAGACCGTAAAAGTCGAGGCGCCTAAACTCTGCGCGGCATGTTCATAGGTGCGATCCACGCGCAGAATCACTTCTTTTAAATTCCGGACAATATACGGGTAGGTGAACACGATATGGACAAGGATAATCATGAGAGGTCCTTCGGAAAAAATTCCGGATTCTAAACCAAAAAGCCCCCCTATCCCATAATGTGTTCCCCAAAACAAATACACAGAAAAACCCAATGCGGCAGTTGGAACGGCTAACGGCAGATCAATCAAGGTATCCAGATATTTTTTGCCTCGAAAATTTTTCCTCGCCAAAATTAAAGCCATTGGGAGCCCAATCAATACATCAATAAGCGTTACAATCGCTGCAATTTCGAACGATCGGAGTAATGCAGTAGTCAAATCAAACCACTGCCCATCTCCTGTAATGGGATGATTGAAAAGGTTGGTATATATCGAATTCCATTCACTTCCCACAAAAGAAAAAATATAGAGAATAGGCACAATGATGATCAAAATGAAAAAGGTCAGTGTGAAAGTGTCTCCAAAAATGTTTGCAAATCGCGACGAAAGCCCTTTTTCAATTTTTTGAATCAATCGTGCCATTTTTTTCAATCCTTAATCGGCTCTAACTACAAGCCACACATCCGGAACGTATTGCAATACCAAGGACTCTTGGGGGACCCCATGGAATACTTTGGGGAGGTCATAGGCAACCCCGTAGTCCTCATTAAAATAATTCAAAAACTCTTGATTATAGGTTGCGTTGCCTAAAATATCAGGATTTGTTGGACGAAAGCCTCTTGAAAATGCTCTACTAATGGAAGAATTTAATCCCAAAAATTGAATATAATAACTTGCTACCGTCTTATCATGCGGTGAAACCCAGTCTCCATCTAGAACACAAAAGGGATGATCATTTAAGTAAAATCCCTCTGTTGGATAGATCGCTATCGCTTTTTTGGTCAAGGTTGGATCTCGATTTAAATCAACGATGTTACTTTCATACACATAAAAGACATCATAATCGGTTTTCGCTTTTTCAGCGAGGTATCCGGTGGATTTCCCATAATAATCTGCCTCTTGCTCAATCCCTCTCAACCAATTTGCCATTGCCTCATTAATCGACTCAGGTCCCGTTATATTTGCCACTGTAATTCGACTCGCGTTATAAAATGCTCCAGTACTGAAATTAAAATAGGCTGCAATTTGCATGATCATGCTCGTGTAACCCGAGTTTGAAAGGCGCGGATCGGTATGGGCAAACCGAAGATCCCCAGGCGCCATCGCAAAAGTGCGAAGGTCTGCAAATCCGTTTATGCTCGCATAAGGCGTTTCATTCCAAGTGCCAATCACCGTAGGTGAATAGATGAAGTTGTAAACCTTAGAAAAATTAATTATTCCAGGGTTTTCTGTATTACAAAGGCTCACTTCTAAGCTAGAAGCTGGACTCCAGAGAATTGGCTTAATTTCTCCTGTCTGTATAGCAGTTACCATTTCTCGAGAACCCATCGATCGAAAACTTACGGATACCGTCCGATTCGTTTGTTGATAATACCATTGCTTGAACGGAACCACAAGATCTTCAATCCAGCCTTTCTTCTCCGAACTATAAACCATCGTTAACAGATCATCCGTCGGTTGATCAGAGCCCAACCAAAACCCGAGCGGGTAGCCAATTCCAAAGCCCAAGACTAAAAGAAGCAGGAGAACTCCACTTCCTTTACGCCTTACTCGCTTGAAATCGATCCCCATATTCTCACTCAACCTACAACGGAAGAAGCTGCCCCAGTTAGAAATCCAATCACAAAGCCAAACCCCACGCCTGCTAATGCTATTAGCACATATAAAATTAAATCTCTCTTATCCACCTTCAATTCTTATCCTTCCAACACTGTTTTAGAAATATAAAGCTTTATTCAATCTCATCACTATCAGTATATAATTCTTTGAAAATTATCATTTGGCGAATTATTCCTTACTTTCATTTCCAAGATTTTCGTTTTTATGTTAATCCTTAAGGTTTTTATAATCCTTATGGGTACATATGGATACTCTAAGTAAGGAACTTGCTAAAATTGGGAGGAAATTTGAGAATATCTATAAGAGTGAGCAATTATAAGCTATTATTGCCGAGCTAAACAACCTCAGAAAAACGCATATCTATCGAATTCTAATGCAATGCAAAGATCTGAATATAGGCGGTTGGATTTTGGATTTTGGCTAGAATTCCTCCTTCATCAAACCGAGTTAGGTAGCCACGCCAAAACGCTCTACTTTGTGCGATATTTAAACCACACAGGAAAAAAAGAGAATAATAAAAAAGGGGAATTAGGCAAGGCACCTAGAGTTACTGAATCTAGAGAGAAACCAATTTACTACGCTCCCGGATACCTTTCTGACCCTTTCCCGCCTCAAGGACGTAATCGTGGATTATGACTCCTTGGATCGGCAAGGAAAGAACATATTAGAGAAAATACGGGAGAAAGGCGAGGAGATAGATTAAGAAATAGAATATCTAATTGGTTTGCGAGATTCGAATCTTCAAGGTAGATTTTTAATCTTCAGGATTCATATGGTAATTAAGGTAGGTTTTTAATGATAATCAAGGTAGATTTTTAAGGGATGATTTGCCAATACCATTAAATTAGTGAGATTTTTTTACTGATTCAAATGCTTAAATTTTAAAGGTACTACAGAGGATATGATATGGGCACATTAACAGATTGGTTTCGAACTCGTCGGGAAAGCGGCATAATTAAAATGATAAAAGAACATGCAAAGAAAGCTTATAACTGCGTCGTTCAATTTAAGGATGCTATCATCTTATTCTTTGAAGGGAATATGGCTGAAGCGCAAAATTCAATCAAAAAAGTAAGTCAAATTGAGCATGAATGTGACAATATAAGGCGAGAAGTCTTGAAAGCCCTTACAAAAGGGGAATTAGCTCCTGAGATTCGCAATGATATGGCCCATCTTATAAATCGATTAGATAATGTAGCCAATTCTGCCAATGCCGCCGCGCGTCATCTCGCCATTCTCTACCCAGACCCCATACGAGATATTTATGAAATTCTGTTAGAAATGGTCGATAAGTCGATTCTTTGTGCCGAGGTATTACGAGATACCATTGAAATTGAAATCGAACGGAGTACCGAGGATATAGATGCCAGTATCACCAAAATCAATCGAATCGAACATGAAGTTGATGAGATCCATTATAAAATTCTCGATAAACTAAATCATCTGGAGACAAAAGATCTTTCCGTGTTTGTCGCTTTGAACATCTATGAATTGATTGAATCTACTGAGGGCATTTCAGATGCCTGCGAGCATACAGCCGAATACGTGAAATTGATAAATATTCGGGCAGCCAGCAAGAGTTAAATCCGGGAAAATTCGTTGAAGCAAACGACCCTGGCTAACTGGATTAAAAGAAAAACGCATGAACCAGTTGTTAAAAATGTATCCCCTTCTCAACCATCTTCTCGCATAACTTTAGATTTGAGTTCTTCTGTCCAAGAGTACCAAGACCTGATTGCCGAAATCAAGGGCGATAAAATTGTATTATATATTAAACGCCAACAAATCCCCCTTTTTGTTGCTAACATTTCAAAAGACCAATTTGTACAGATATGTACCTTAGGTGACGAACTGTCCCCCTTAAAACTGAAGAGTATTCTTCCGGATTTGGATGATGCGATGATTTTAAGTCTCTGTCAATTCTTACTTTCGTTGCGCTACCAAAAATTAG
>CAYGYC010000058.1:0-17022 GCA_964353755.1 uncultured archaeon
ATTATATTCCAAATTGAAGCAATACCTTGCCACAAATGAGGATTTGAACCGGATCATTGATGAATCGAATCAGAAATTTGAAAAGCTTTTAGAACAGATGAATCAACAATTCAAGCAGGTAGATCAAGAATTCAAACAGGTGGATCAGCACTTTAATCAGGTGGATCAGCACTTTAATCATGTGGATGAGCAATTTACGGAAATGCGCGAAGAAACCAATAGGCAATTTACGGAAATGCGCGAAGAAACTAATAAACACTTTAAAATCATCGAAGTATCTTTAAAGTCCCTAGAAGGAAAGACGGGAACTGATTTAGAAAATTTAATTCTAGATTTAATGAAAGAAGCCATTCAATTAGAATCAATTGATTTAAGTAAAATTCGGAAAGAACCCCTTTATGATAAGGAGGGTTGGGTTTATACTGCGGGTTATAGCACGGATATCGATGTTGTATTAGAAGATGGAAATCTCTACTTAATAGAAGTCAAAGCGACTGCCGATAATCGCGATGTACAAGACCTTTTGAATAAAGCAGAACTTTATCAGCGCCTTACTAAACGCACCCCAACCAAACTGATTCTTATCACGCTCCGGATAAATCGCTTTAATTATCAATTTGCTATTAAGAAGAACATAAAAGTAATTGTAGGAGAAATTCTCCAATAAATTTGAATTTGGGTAAAGACTTTTTTACATCTGTAAAAGAAATTAGAATGGAAATAGTTAATTATCGTTTAAATTAAGCTTAGTTTATTTTATTGATTTTTCGTTTATTATAATCATGGCTCAGATCTTCATCCCCCAGAAAGCAATTAGAGAAACTTAGATTTTCCAAATTTAGCTCAAAATTTTGTCTAATGAAATTTTGTTAATTGACCTTAGAGAAATATTTATTAAAATTGGGTACAAATAATTACTGACTAGTCCAAAGGGGACAAGGTGAATTGAATTGTCCGAGAGTTATAGTCTGGAAGAATTGAAAACTTTATGTAAAGAAGATTTTGAAAAAAAAGATCCATATAAATCTGAAGTTCCTCGAAAAGAGCAAGGTATCTATTCTCAGTATAAGCGACTAATTATTTCTTATAACAAGAATTTCAATGAAAAACTGAAAACAAAGCCATTAGGTGTCTTCATCGGAGTTTTTCTGATTTCAATTTTTATCATAATTCAAGCAATTTGGATAATATTTCCTTCGGCCAAATATTTCCTGTTTCAGGTTATTCCTGGTCCGATCGCCAATAATCTATTATATGTGCTATTACCCGCGATATTATTTTGCTCTGGACCAATCTTAGAATTTTTCATAGTCAAAAAGCAAAAGATTAATGAATTCAATTTGAAATATCTAATTTTTACACTACTAATCGCAAGTGGGCTATTTTGGCTTATCTCATTAAGCCTAGTTGCTTTAAATTTTGGGGCAATCCTTGGACTTTATTTATTTCAATTGCGAATTTTAGGAGCTGGAGAAGCACATTTTGCGGGTGTTAAATTACTAACCGCGTTTGGAGAGCAAGAGAAGAAATTCGATCAGTATATCATGCGAGATAGTAAGGCATTCCTCAAAGGCATCGAAGATTGGTGTACAGAATTATTACGAGTGCGAATTGACAATATCGATGAATTTAGAACCCAGTTATTATCCAAATTAGCCACGCACTATGAAGAAACTATTAACAAGCTTCAAACCTATTTTAATGGAGACTTTTTCAAGAAATTAGAGAATTATAAGAATACGAAGAATCTTTCAGTGATTCTGGAAAGCCTGGAAAATATCTTTGAATTCAAGCTGCGTTTTAAATTGGAAAATACATCCCATAAAATCTCCCGTAACTTGGGAAAACTGGGTCTCTTTTCAACACTAATCAGCTTTTTAGGATCTCTCTACGGTTTTATCGTGATTTTCCTATAAAAAGCGGCGTTCAATCCGCGCTCTTAATCCCCTATTTTTTTATTCTGTTCATTGTAAAGCTGAGTTTGTTGATTCGGAACTTAAAGGAGTACAAATCAGTACTTTTTAGATCAGTTCAGAATTCATTTTAATTGATTCTAAATTTTATTCCATCGATCGAAATAGTAATTTATATAAGAAAAATAATTCAAATAAAGAAAGAAGCAATACCAGTGAATCTTTCTTATCATAATTTGCTAAATTAGGAGAAATAAAATAAAGAATTAAGAAGATTAATAGGTTTAATTAAAAGGTGAAGATGATGGCTGAAGAAGAAGTTAAACCACAAGAAGAAAAATGGGTATCCCCATTAAAATCACCGAACATCGGGAAGAAGAATAAAATTATTACAGCAATTGGTGGTGATGGCATAGGACCCCTAGTGGTGGATGCCACGGTCCTGATTCTTAAGGGTATGAAACTGCCCGGAGTGGAAATTCGCAGTATGCCCGCTGGGGAATCGGCCATTAAAACCCATGGATCCGCTTTTCCCGCTGAAACACGGCAAGCCGTTGATGTTTCCGATGCTATTCTTTTTGGGGCAACGGAAGAATCTGCGTTGCAAGTAATTGCCTACTTGCGATGGGGGCTAGGGAATTATGCCAATATTCGCCCGATCAAATATTATCCTGGAATGTATACCGTAATGAAAGAAGAGCTCGTTCAGAAGGTCAATTATACCTATGTGCGTGAGGGCACGGAGGGCATGTATGCTGCCGCAGGCAAAGAAGGCAAGGTTAGGGAACTGTACAAGAAACGGATTGTAACCCCCACGGATGTGGAGAAATGGGGTGAAGATGCTGTTTATGCGATGCGCATTGTGTCTAAAAAAGCAACAGATCGGATTGGACGCGTTGCATGTGAAATATGCACCCAACGAAAAGAAAAAGGCATAGGGAAAGGACTCTTGGAAATTGTCTGTAAGCCTAACGTGCTTCGCACGCAAGATCGGATGTTCATCGATCGAATTACGAAAATTGCAAAAACCGATTTCCCAGATCTTAAAGTTGAGACCTATATCGTTGATGATTTCGCTCGACGACTTCTCCGGTATCCCGATTATCACGATACCATTGTAATCGAAAATATGATGGGGGATATTTTAAGTGATGAATCTGCTGAAATTGTAGGCGGTTTGGGTGTTGCTCCGTCAGGAATCTACGGGCCTAAGGCTCCCTACTTTGAACCGACCCATGGATCGGCCCCCGAAGTTTTAAAGCGCAAGAATTACAAAGGCGACCCAGTACCTAATCCTGTTGCCACTATTTTGTCAGCTGTCTTGATGTTAGATTATTTAGGATTCGAAAAGGAATCCGTAAAATTGGAACAAGCAGTTGCAAATACCCTCCAGGGTGGACTTGATATCGAAACTAATTGGAAGTCGCTCCCCCGGGATTCTGTTCCCGAGAGTTATCGGAAAGATGGAAAATTCGGTAGCACCACTGATGTCGCCGAGAAAGTCCTTGCGGAATATAAAAAACTCTAAATTTTTATAAAATTTCAAACCTTTTTTTTCAACCGATCTTCTTAAAATAATTAATCTTTTTTTCTTCATCAAACCAATTCATTCAATTTTTTTTGGAGAATGGGATCATTTTTAGCAATGGTCGAGAGAATAATTTCTTTTGCATCTTCGAGATTGAAGCGTTTAGTTATTGCCCGTTTTTTTAATTCATCCAATAAACTCCAGAGATTACATTGGGATGTATCGACAGCTCTGCCAAGACTTTCACCTTTCAAATATAAATAAATCGCTAGTTCTAATTTTTCCTCTTCTATCCCGCGCTCCAGAATTCGTTTTACAATTGAAGTTCTATCAAGTTGTTGAAGGGTAGCCAGTTCTAATAGATAATGATGTCATTTAAATCTAATAGATAATGATGTCATTTAAATCTAATAGATAATGATGTCATTTAAATGTACTTCAAATAAATCATCTTTTATCTTTATTAGAATAAAGAGCTACAAATATCTGTTGGTAGTGGTATGTCTCAAAAATTTACTTCTGAGGAATTAGAAGAGATCAAATCCATTAATATCGGCAAATGGGATATAATTTCTGAATTTCATCGAATAGATTGGTTAAAGAAAGGCCATTCCGAGGAAGAAGCCAAAATCCACGGAATTATCATTGCTATCGTCGGTTATCGGGCTCGGATGGGGCAAAAACCGGAAGCTTATACTTATGAAAAAAAAGGAGGGGAGAAAGGCGTTTCGCTCACCCATAGGAATAAAGAGAAATTCGTCACGAGCAAAGAATTTGATAAGATTATTCAGAAAATGGGGGAAAAATTCTATCGCGCGATCTTCTCGCCAGCCATCGAAAATCTCTATGATCAGGGTTATAGCTACGATGAAGTCAAAAAAGCGGTAGATATTCCCTCAAAAATTGGCGCAAAAGTCACGTTAGATAAATTTTTAACATTCGTACCTAAAGAAACCTAAAATTTTAAAGGTATTTCTAATAGAATAAAAAAAGAGGAATTGATTATGATTTCTAAAAAAATTCAATATTGTCTTCTTATTCTTTTTATAGGATTAACTTTAGCAGGAATTCTTGTTTTGAATTTCTATCCGGCTCAGATATCTCGCAGCACTCACCAAGCCGTTACCACAAACGGTGAGATCATTTCCTTCAATCTCTATCAACCGAAAAACGTGAATGAGCCGACGCCAGTAGTTGTGATCGGGCATGGAATTATTGTCAACAAAGAGATGATGACGAATTTTGCCATTGAACTCGCTGCTAACGGCTTTATCGTGGCAAGTATAGACTGGTCTGGGCATGGGCAATCCACCGGACCTCTTGCCAACTTAACGCGCGATTTGGATGCCGTTATTGCCCAGATTCCACTTCTCCAATTGTATGCGAATATGTCTGCCCTGGCTCTATTAGGGTACAGCATGGGAGGCTGGCCAACCTACGCGGAAGCCGTAACCAATCCGAATGTCAAAGCATGGGTCGGCGTGGGTTCTATTGCGGACGGTAATCTTGCCACAAATACCACCCCGCGGAACGTGTTAATGGTGATTGGTCGGTTCGATGAAGGGTTTGCTCCCGAATACGCCAAAATCCCGATGGTTAATTTAACCGGCTCCGCGAGTGTCGATTATATTCAATTTGAACACCTCTATGGTAACATTAGTCTCGGTACTGCGCGAAGAATTCATGTGGTTCAATGGTGTGACCATTTAATAACTCCATGGCATCGGGATGTCGTAACAACTGCTACGAACTGGATTCTAGATTCTTTTGAAAAACCAGTACCACCCTCTTATGCGTTTGATTTACGCAATATTTTTGCGTGGATCGGCTTTCTTGGAATAGTGGGATTAACCTTTACGGCAGCATCGATTCTGGCGGATATCTTCCATATTCGGAAAAATATAGCATCCGAAAAAGTAGAGAATCCGAATCCAGAACTGATGAAAACGCAATCCCTTCTTTCCTTCATCGGAAAATATTATCTAATCACCTTCCTCTTGCTCCCCACACTAATTCTGTTTGTTCCACTCCTTCTCTTTACGCCCCTTCCTTTTACGGCGGCGCTTATGATGTTTATCGGTTGTTTTGGAGTGAATCTTTTAATTTATTGTTGGCGTTTGGCAAAAAGGTCGAAGCTCTCGCTGAAAACTATCCTGAGATCCAATTTAACTCAAAAGATACCCATCTGGATATATTCACTCATCTTAACTGTCATTTTCTTTCTCGGATATTACCTTACTATTGGACTGAACTATTTAGGAATAATTCCCTCCATCACCCGCCTTCCTTACCTAATCCTATACCCGCTATTACTCTTTGTAATCATCTTTTTTTCCGGAATCTTTGTTCAAAAATTTGCGACGCCCTTCCTCGAAGCTAAATTCAAATTCAAAAATCCGCTGGTCAGTTACTTGAGCATTTCGCTCGTTATTTTCCTCATGGTTGATTCGTGGTTTGTCATTTTAATCTTGGTCCCGTGTATTATCCTCGGCAATTACTTTATTGCGATGGTCTTAATTCTCATGATCCCCATCTTCCTCTTCATGATTTTCTTCAGCGTTTACATGGAGAAACTGACCGGATCTATCATCCCGGGTGCCCTATTCCACGCTATTATGATAGGCTTTGTCGTCGTTACCTTGTCCCCCTATGAGTACTTCCTCGATTTCATTCATATATTGTTTTAACTCTTTTTTTTAGGAATTTCCCCTTTTTTCCTTTACAGAAAATACACGTAGCCTATTGAACTTTCTATTTTCATAAAAAGAGATAAAAAGAAATAAAAAACGAATAACAAATCCTTCGGATTCATCTCCGCTTGAAAATTTTTTCATTCGAAATAAAAGAAATAAAAAAAGAGAGTTTATTCTTTTCCCGATGTGATTTTACCGCCGATGGCACCCAATCCGGCAAAAATTCCAGCGCAAAGGGCCAAATCGCCAGCAATAGACCCACCATTCGTAACCACCCAGGTAATCCATGCATTGACATCAAACCCGATGGTTAAACCTAGAAAGAGAATGAATATCACTACAAAACTTAAGAGCCCGGCGATTAAACCATTCACAGGACTTCTTGACGCTAGTCCTCCAATAAATCCCCCAACCGCGATCGCGGCGAGGATAGACCAGATTCCGAGCTTAATCGCAGTAAATGGAGATAATATCAGCGCAAAAATCACTGAAAACATGGACGATGCCCCAAGTTCAGGAAAATCACCAAGCGAATAACCTAGGGTTACAAAGAATACGATTAAAATTGCGGCGGCTAAGCTAAAAACCAGTCCTAGAAGAATTCTCAGTATATTCATTTTTTCACCTCTAACAACTCATTTAGCCGGTGATACTTAATCTTTTTCCCGATGGGATTTACCAGCTCGAAACACCGGAAATTTAAATATAGGGAATTGAATGATCACTTAGTCATTAGCGAATTTGATTTGATTTCAGATACTTGAAAACCCAGTTTCCCAAGGTGAAAGAAGTTTTGACGCAAGACCAATTTAAGAAATATTTTGAGAAAATATTTAATATTATTCTCACTATTGTTATTATCGGTATGATGGTTTTTATGTGTTATTATTTTTTTACTCAAATCTAAGAGCCCGTGCAGTCATTTATCCTATCACTATTCTTATCCTTGGAATTGCATTCTTTTTGAATTACAAGAAAAAATTTCTCTCCACGAAAACAATAAGACATCCCGAGTGATACGATATCTCAATTGAATTTCTGAGAGAAGTAAGATGAATGGGACTCCCCTAAAACAAAATTACATTCTCGTCATACTTGCAGGGCTGTTACTTTGTTTGGCTTTATTCCTCCCCTTGAATATGTTAGAATATTTGTCATTAGAGGTGGTGGGTGAGCCGCCTATAAATGGTTTAACCTGGATGGCAGGGGTTGAAGCTCTAGGCGGCTCGCTTTCCATGAGGCTCCTCGCAGTTTTAGGAATCTTAATAATTTTTATTGCCATTCCCATCATTTTAAAGTGGGGAAAAAAGCCCGTAGCAAAAAGAGCCATACAGAAAGCCGAACTCCTTTGCTTTTTAATCGTGACAGTTGTATTTTTCATTATAAATTTCCTAATTGGGTACAATTGGTGGGATCCAGCGGGGGTTCTTGGAATGGGCCCGCTATTTATTCCCTCGATTGCTAGTCTTATCCTTTTAGGGCTTATACCGGAAATCGCCAAAGCCATTTTCAAGTTTAAAAGGACCGACTTTGCCGAATCCACCCAAAATCTCCCCAAAATCTCCTTACTTATGGTGATGGTTGCATTTGGTTACGGGCTTATCTCTCTAATTTGGCATTGCTGCTCTTTCTATAATGCGAACATATATTTTTTCTATTTCGGCATTAAAATAATTCAGTTATGGGCGATGTGTAGTTTCTTCTTTAAATGGGGATTTCCCCTATTTTTAAATCTTACCGGAGAATGGAAAGCCATCCTAATTAGTTCTGTCCTTTTTGGCTTCTGTTATCCGTGGCACACGTTCGGCTTCGCAATAACCTTTACTCTGTTTGGGATCCTCATCTGTTATCTCACAAGAAGAACAAACTCCTACTTTTCGGGTTTAGTATTGTTATATTTTAGTTACATATTCCACGCGGGACTTGCCTGGCAAGGAGCAACTATCACTTTTGCAGTTATTTATCCCATCTCGATTGGTGTCCTTGGACTTGTATCATTCTTGAATTATAAGAAAAACTCTCTGTTCATCAAATAGCGAAAATGAGTTTACTTGCTATTGAACTAATTGAGGTCATTGATAAAATTAGAAAAATCTCTATCGGTTAACTTTTAAAAAAACTCTGGCATAAATTACCATCAAGTATAGCTTGACAAATTTTAAATACCAGGTGATTTTTTGACTGAAGACGTATACGACACCATTAGACGAAACATGAATTCAAGCTGGCCCTTGAAACTCCCCAAACATAAAAAAATAATGGAAATGTTGAAAATTTTGTGGCCGACTGAAGACGAGGCGAAAATTATTGCCTGTTTTGAGGTCCCCTTGATGGACTTGAAAGGTCCTAGAAGAATTTCAAAACTAACGGGCATTCCGCCTGAAAAAGTGAGTGAACTGTGCGAAATTATGGCGAAACGAGGGGTGATTCTTCGGCAAGGGAAGCAATATGCACTCTTGCCTATCATGCCCGGCTTGTATGAATTTTATTTCATCTCGAAAACCGATTCCCAAGAAAATTTAGAGAAAGTGGCAGAACTATTTCATGACGTAGTGAATTCTGGCTTATTAAATGAATGGTATAGTTCAGATTACCCCTTTTTTAGGATTTTACCTAGCTCTAGTGTGCCGCAAAAGACGATTAAATGTGTCGAAATTGATGAAACAATTAAGGCGGAACATGAAATTTTAATTTTTGAGGATGTGGCGAAATATATCCAGCAAGCCAAGAGTATTACCGTAGTCAATTGCGCGTGTAGAACAACTTTTGCCTTAATTGGTGATAAATGTGAAAAGCCAATGGACATTTGCATGGCGCTTAATATTGCAAGTGATGCGTTAAACTCATACAATCTAGGAAGAAAAATTAATCAAGAAGAAGCATTAAACCTGCTTAAACTAGCAGAAGATTCAGGGTTGGTTCATACCATTATCAATGGCGCCTCGGCAGAAGCCGGTATGCTGATTTGTAACTGTTGTTCATGCCATTGCGGGGTCTTAAGTGGGCTTATTAAATTCAACAACCCCCGTTCCTTTGCAAAATCGAATTTTCGACCAGAGATCAATGCTGAAGTATGTAAAAAATGCGAAAAGTGTATCAAAGTTTGTCCTATGACGGCAATCTGGCATCACTTCCCTCACGGCGAGGATTTATCTGATAATTTCATTGTAATAACCGATCGCTGCATCGGTTGTGGCTTATGTGCGCATCACTGTCCGAATAATGCCATCGGTATGAAAAAAATTTATACTGACCTCCCTGAAGCAACCTTGCCGGGTGTACTTCAAAAGGCGGAAGGATCTAGAAGCCATTAAATATTTTTAGAATTTTTAAAAATAGAAATATTAAAAATGAGATGAATTTTAAAATTTTATAAAGAGGATGAATTATATGATTACGCCCTTGCAGGCAGTTGAAAAAGTCATAAATCTGATCGCTGAAGTGGAATCTGATCCCTCATTTCTTTATCGACGAACTTTCTTACGATGCCAAGTTGCAGAAACGCTTGGCTTTATTCAGGAAAAATCTAAAGCGCTCGAACTTCTTAAACGCATTCAAGAAGATATTTCTACTAATGAAATGTTAAAAAGAGAAGCAAGTATTGTTTTAGCTAAAATTGCACTTGCATCAAATGATTTAATCCTATTTCAAGAAGCTATTTCTAAAGCTGACTCTTTATCTCCTGATAATAAAGGATATATGCTTCGCATTTGTGTCACTGAATACCTAAAGGTGTGTGAAAAGTTGGTAGGGTCCACCCCTTTAGATGAAATAAAACAACGATTACCTATGGCTCTCTCAATTGCAGATCGAATCGAAGATGACTTAAACAAACATTTAGCTTACTCAGCTGTGCTTTCATTCTACGATATCGTAGCTAAAGCTTATCGTTCTACAGAATTTCTTGATAAGGCCTCAAAAATTTATCAGGAAATCGCTTTGCTAGAAAAAAACATACTCTTTATATTAGATGAATCCATCGAACTAGCTTCTCTCTATAACCACTTTGGAAATATTAACGATGGTCTTTCCCTTCTTAAACGTCAACTTCGAGCAGTACAAAAGTTAGAATCTAGCCTACCTTTTAGTAAAACTCCCCGAAAGAAATCTTCCCGGCGTAAAGAAGATCCTGAAAGCATCCTATTCAAGCAGCAGGAAATCATAATGAGCTATGCCAAATTATCCAAAGCATTTTTGCTCTTTCAAGAATATGAACGTTGGCATTCTTGCATTGATCGAGCATGGCGGGTTCAAGGTAGAATTAATAGTGTCTTTACTGAAATTTTAGTTGAAAAAGGCTGTGAAATCTATATTTCTACATTTGAAGGCATTCAAGGAACTCCGCAAATTCCTTCTGAGCATCTCGAATCAGTTATTTCTCTGAACCGTTCAAACTTGGATGCTATCCAAAAGATGCTTCAAAATCTACAAGAAACGCCAATTCATGTTTGGGGATCTCTGTTACTGGTTTCAAAAGCACTATTAGCCTCTAAAGACGAATCACTTGCAAGAAAACTCTCGCTTCCTCCATCATATCCTGTTTCAGACCAGGCCATTGCCGATGCTTCCAAATTCTACTTGGATCTGGCCTCTTATTCGCGTGACTTAACTTATTTAGATCCATTTTTGGGTATAACCTCAAAATTAGATCCTTTAGGTGTCTATTTAGTTGATATAAATTGTGAATTGGCAGAAGGATTTAGCCAATTTGGTCTGACTCTTAGGGATGCTACTTTAATTAATCGTGCGGTGGCATTTCTGAATGATATCGCTCCTGATCATGAATACCGTCTCAATTGTGTTAATAGTTGGTTACAAATTGCTACAATCGTATTCCAATTTTCCTAGTATCTTTTACAAAAACTTAAATACTCTAAAAGAAATAATTATGAACCATGACAGTGGGAGATAACGAAGCCGAAATTACAGATATAGGGAAATTCAGTTCGATTCCATTTATTATGATGATGATTATTTTTCCTGTAACGTTAATTGCTGTCCTTTTTGTGCCGGGTTTCATGGAACCTTCCAATTATGGGATTATTATAGTTTTGGTTGCAGTGGCTGTTGGTTTTGTGGGTTTAATGGTTTTTTTGCTCTATTACTTTAAATCGCGGCATTTGCCTACTCACATTTCAATTTGAGATAAAGGAATTAAAATAATCGCTCCAAAGTCGCACCCCTTTGAAATTGATTGGAGTGAATTTGATAATATGTATATAAGAGTAAAGGGGATTCCGACGGGATGGGATACTTTAGCGGAGGTTCTTTCTGTGGTTGGTGCCTTTGCACCAACGACCTCAACACCCGTTTATACACGATCAATGGCACGGTCCTTAAGAATACATTTTAAATCGGCAGAATCCAAGAGACCCCTTAAAAAATTAGATGTACGGTTATTTCACGATGAAATCGTTCTGAAAGTCCTTACTCAGATTACTGATTACGCCCTAAAACTTCACAAAGAAGTGACGATGCATGCCGGGACCCAAAAATTTTATTCCAAATAAAAAATAATTCCCCCCTATTTTCTATGAATTGATCCCATTTTATCCAATTTATGAAGTTAAATGCTTAAAACTATAAATATAGATCTAAATTTTAAGGTATCATATGTTTTTATTCTCCCAAATTGAGCCCACCCAGGAATTGCAATTTATCTTTTACTTAATCCCGGTCTGTTTAGGCACACAACTAGCTTTCTATTTTTATTATCAGTTCTATAAAATCCAAGATGTCCATCTAAAACTTAATCGGATCCTATTATCGTTTGGCACCTTCACTCTTTTAATAGTATTCGGGGCGTTGTTCCTCAATATAACCAGAAATTTTGTTGTAAGTCCCCTCCTGACATCCATATTTACTAAAATGGGATGGTCTTCTGCCTTACTTTCCCCGATTGGATTTTTAAGTTTCATAATTATAAAAGAATTCTCGCCAGTCATGAACCTGAAACTTGTGAAAATTTTAATGGGATTAAGCATTATTCCTGTAATAATTGTCATTATCCTTCCTTCTCCCCGGTCTCCCTTCTTTTTTGGGAGTCTTGTCTTCACCTTCCTGAGCGCCTATTATCTCTTAGGATTCCAAGTGAAATTAATCAAGCGATCCGTGGGGACGATTAAAACGAAATTCAAACAATTTTTTTTAGGCGAATTGATAAGTCTGGCTGCTATTGGCTTTGCTATTGCTGTAGGATTAGGCTTACCCCCCGGAGTTAATGAAATAATCTATTATATGGGCGTAACCGTTCTGGCGACAGGATTTCTAATTCTCTTTTTATGTGCGTATGAATTTCCTGCCTTTTATGAATTCGAATGGAAAGATAACCTCCTTAAGCTATTTATTATTGACCAGAAAGATAATAGCTTCTTATACCACTGCAATTTAACAGAGTTGCTAAAGCAGAAGGATGTTAAACCCGATTCCCCTCCGTCGCAGAGCGATGGTGACAAAATCCTTTCGGGCGGGTTAGCTGGGATTGAAACCATTATTAGTGCCATTACTAATACTGCTAAAGATAAAATCGACACAATTGAACAAGAAAATTCCTTTATCCTCTTAGAATATGGGACGGCTCCCACTGAGGTAACCTATGCCCTCCTTGTTAAAAAGGATTTAAGAAGCCTCCATCATCTGTTAAAAACCATTAAAAATCAGTTTGAACTCCTTTTTAAAGAGGTTTTATTGAACTTGGACCAAGTGAAAACATCGAAGCAAGAGCTTTTTGGAAGTTTTGACACGATTATTAACATTATAACGGAGCAATAAGGTGGTTTAAATGGTGTTCATTGAATTAACGGATACCCTTAGAATGCCTTTATTGATCCTAGAATGGATTTTTGCGGTTATATCCGCTGAATTAGGGATTGTGTTTTTAATTAAAAATAGACGAAAAGAGGAACAAATTAAAATATCCCAAGAACTCGGCTATGCCTTATTATTTTTTGGGCTTTCCGCCATGTGGTTTTTCTTTATCGTCGGTGATTTCTACGTACCCAGTACGATTGCATCTCCCTTTTTCATTTGGACCTCTGGCAGTGAAAGAGCCCTCTCTTTAAGTTTGGGGTATTTTTCCTTATTGATCGGCGCCACGCTCTTCACTTTCCAAATCGAAAAAAATAAAAGATATTTATTCAGAAAATATTTCTTTACCAGCTGCTTCACCATACTAATATTTATTTCGCTAATCGCCTTTTTTATCGATTTAGGATTCTCGCAAATTTTATCATTTGTATTATGGCCGATACTGGTTCTCTTTTTCACGATCTACTTTATTAATTTCTTTAAAGGCACGGAACACATATTGATGGAGTTATCCAAATTCATTCCTACCTTCTTCCTCCTATCAGCTGGCACAATTCTTTCCTCTGCATATTTAACAGAAGCCTTTGGTCTCGAAATTCGTCTAGTGGGTGCCATTCTACAAATCGGGGCTCTAGGAATATTATTTTATTACTTTATCAAGCTCCCCGCTTTTTCCGAATTCCAATGGAAAGATAAAATAGAAGAGATTTTTCTGATGAATAAAGGGGGAATTTGCCTCTACCATAGATCCTTTAGCGCTGTTAGTGGAGGATACGATGAGCTTTTAATGTCAGGTGCTATTTCTTCCATCAATATCATGCTTAAAGAAGCCACTTCTGCCAAGGACAGCAAAACTTCGATTATTAAGAAAAAAGGAAAAATTGTGAATATCTATACGAGTGATCTTATTACAGGGGTCCTAATTAGTAAAGAAGAGTTGAATTCTATCAATTTCTACCTGAAAAAATTAGTGCAGAAAATAGAATATATCTTCTCTTCGGTCTTAATTCATTGGAATGGTGATCGCGATGTATTTTCCCTAGTTGAAGGGATTGTTAATGGCATCTTTGTAAAATAATGTTGCATAAAACTCATCAATTCATCAAATCATGAATCAATTATTAGAAGGGTTTGTATGGAAGAGTTATCGAAAGTCGCAGAGCGAATTAAGCGTATAGAAATACAAGGCGCAACAGCCGTTGCAAAAGTCGGAGTGAAAGCCTTTTCTGACTGTATTAATTCCTTTTCGGACAATGAATTATTAATGCCACATATGTTGAAAGCGAAAGACATCCTATTTAAAGCAAGAGATACGGAACCGGCTCTCTGGAATTGTATCAAAGTAATTATTAAAAAAGTAGAAAAATCGGGATTAACTAAAGGGGCCGAACTCAAAAAATTAGTTACGGAAGCCGCCAAACTCTATATTAATCGCATGGAAACTGCGACCAGCGAGATCGGGAAAATAGGTGCCCGAAAAATAAAAAGTGGGATGACTATTATGACGCACTGTCATTCCACTGCCGCAGAACAAATAATAATTCAAGCTAAGAATGAAAATAAAGATATTCGCGTCATTTGCACTGAAACGCGTCCCAAATATCAAGGGCGAATAACAGCAAAAGCCCTGCTCACGGCCGGTATCCCCGTAACCATGGTCGTCGATTCGGCAATGCGTTGGGTATTAAAAAATAAAAATGTGGACATGATTATTACCGGGGCTGATGCGATAACCAGTGAGGGGACTGTTTTAAATAAAATCGGGTCAAGATTGCTGGCGTTAGCTGCCGATGAATCGCATGTATCCTATTATATTGCCACGCCTCTTCTCAAATATGATACTGAAACCGTCATAGGGCACCTCACTCAAATTGAGTTTCGTGAACCTTCAGAAATTTGGTCCACCGAAGAAGGGCGTCCGGCCAACTTAAAATTTGAAAACCCCGCGTTTGAAACGGTTCCGCGTGAATATATTGCGGGATTAATTACGGAAGTCGGGATTTTTCCTCCTGAATTAATTGGGCTTATGTTTGAGAAATATTATGAGATTTAAGAACGGAGGCTTAATAATGACCTACCAAAATAGAGAAAATTTATTCTTTGCTTCCCAAGAGGAAATTGAATTAGAGGAAAATATCATCGCCACTTATATAATTAAATCTGCTAAATTTTCGATGAAAGAAGCAGCTGAACAGATTGCTATGGAAGAATCCATCGGAACTTGGACCGATATTACTACAGAACAAGCATATGTTCAACATCTAGCCGCAAAAGCCTTCAAATACTCGAAAGAGGGTCTTGTAAAAATTGCTTACCCTCTGGATTTATTTGATCCGGAGATTGGAGGCATCCCCAATTTACTTAGTATTGTGGCGGGAAATCTCTTTGGACTTACAGGACTGGATAGAGTCAAATTAATTGATTTGGAGTTGCCTAAAAAATACGTTGAAGTCTTTCCGGGTCCTCAATTCGGAATAGAAGGGCTAAGAAAACTAGTTGGCACTATTGAAATTCGTCGCCCACATGTTGGGACGATTATAAAACCCAAAGCGGGGCTCAATCCGAAAGATACCGCCCAAGTCGCTTATGAAGCTGCCGCTGGCGGGTTGGATTTAATTAAAGATGATGAAACGCTCACCAGCCAGAAATTCTGTCCGTTTGAGGATCGCCTAGTAAATGTGATGGGAAAATTGGATCTAGCAAAGGAGGAAACAGGCAAAACGGTTTTATATGCTATAAATATTTCTGCTACGTATGATAAGCTCCTTGAACTCGCAGATTTTGCCAAAGATAATGGTGCAAATTGCCTTATGATTGATGTGTTAACGGCAGGGTTCAGTGCTATCCAAGTTCTGGCGCAAAATTCGATTAAATTACCAATCCATATTCACCGAACGATGCATGGTGCTCTTACTCAAGGACAGCACGGGATTTCAATGATCGTTTTAGCAAAACTAACGCGCTTGGTAGGAGGAGATCAACTCCATACCGGAACCGCCGCGGGGAAAATGGGATATGCCGAAGAGTTATCCGAAATACAACACATAAATGAATTCCTCAAATCGGAATGGTATGGCTTAAAAAATGTATTTCCTGTGGCCTCTGGTGGTATCCATCCAGGAATCGTTTCTGCCAATATCAAACAACTTGGCACTGATTTAGTAATCCAGGCTGGTGGTGGAGTTCATGGTCATCCCAACGGGACGCGGGCTGGTGCAAAAGCCATGGTGCAAGCTGTAGAAGCCGCCTATCGCAATATTTCCGTAGAGGATTATGCAAAAACTCATCCCGAATTAGCTAGCGCCCTGCAAAAATGGAAAGATGCCTACGCAAAAAAGAGTTAAAAAATAAAGAGGTTGGGATTTCAGAATAATTTCTTCATGAGCCAGGCCATATTTTTCCCAAGATTCCGAAAAGTCTGGATACCTTCTTTATCATTCTTAATTTCTCCTGGAGCCAAACCTATACCCAGATTCCAATAGGATGAACCTGGAACTATCATTTCATTGATGAGGAAGAAGTAATTTAGATCCGAGAATACAGCACACGCACCTTGTCGTCTCACCGCAATGACACCCGCACCCACTTTTCTCTTTAGCGAATCATTATTCACCTTTGAGACCAATCCCGCACGATCAACAAATGCTTTCATTTTTGAAGACATATTTGCGAAATAGGTTGGTGAGCCTAGTATGATACCTTCTGCCTCTAACATTTTTACTATTAACTCATTCAAATCATCGTCGGATCCATGACATTTATTATCTTTCTTATCAGCACATTTATAACATGATTTACAATGCTGTATCTCCTTATCTGCCAGTTGAATGAGTTCTGTTTCAATTCCTTCTTTCTGTAATTCTTCAAATACTATTTCTATTGCCTGGCTGGTGTTTCCATTTTTACGCGGACTCCCATTAAATGCTACCACTTTCATACTTCACACCACAGATCTTCTTTAGATTCCTTTTGAAAATAAATTAAAATCCTTTCTAATAGAAACTTTCAATAAAATAATGAAATAATAAATAATAAAAAATTCTCTATGATTATTTATTTTTCACAGTAGGGTTGATTTCAA
>CAYGYC010000059.1:0-13684 GCA_964353755.1 uncultured archaeon
CTAGCGAATGATACGGAACCGTGTAAAATTATAACAATGGATCATTCCAAGGCGGGAAAGCACGGACATGCGAAACTCAGAATCTTAGCCGTATCCCTTTTTGACGGCTCTAAAAAGAGCATTATATTCCCCGTAAACACGAAAGTTTCCGTCCCAATGATCGATAAGAAAACAGGTATCGTATCTGCAGTAATGGGAAATACACTCAGCGTTATGGACATGGCCGATTATAATACGATTGAATTAAATATGCCAGAAGAAGAAGACCTAAAATCTAAAATTAAAGAAGGCGTTCAGGTAGAATATTGGGTGATAATGGATCGAGTGAAAATCGAAAGAGTAAAGGGGAAAGAGTAAAGTTCTGGCTAAACTTTTTTTCTATATTTACTATTAATGGAGAACAAAATCTCTTGTGATTTTTTGGATCCAATTAAAAAGGGTTTTTCAAATATGGATTGGTATTCTTTTTGTATGCAACTTACTGATGCAATTTGGAATGTGACCAAACCTTTAATTGGGACCGATGATGCGGCCCAGAAGATTAAAAAAGGGAACAAAAATTCAAAGAAAATTGATATATTGGCAGAAGATACAGTGATTCAATATATAAAACAGGAAAATCTGGATGTAAATTTGTTAAGCGAAGAGATTGGAGAAATACAAATCGGAATGACACCAAAATATACAATAATTTTAGATCCCATAGACGGGACCACAAATGCGATTAAAGGGTTGCCGTTTTTTTCGACAAGTATTGCAATAGCGAAAGGAAATTTGATTAAGGATATCTTCTTTGGTTACATAAGAAATTATTTGACTAATGAAATTTTTTACGTAAATCAAAATGGGGCGTTCTACAACGATAGGCAATGTATAAGTTCTTCTTGTACAAATATTTCTCGAGCGTTGATTTCACTATATAGTTACAGTATCGTAAATTATCAGCAAATGAGGAAAATATTAAATACGGTCAGGAAAATGAGATTATTTGGAGCAATTTCAATAGAAATATCATATGTTGGTTGTAATAAACTGGATGGTATAATTGATTTAAGAGGTGATTTACTAATTACGGACATTGCCGCAGGTATTCTTTTTTTGAACAAAGCTGGTGGAGTAATTTCGGATGCTAATGGGAATGAAATTTCAGGAGAATTAGATCGGGATAAAGGATATTCTGTTATAGCGGCCGGAAATCAAGTAATGCATGAAAATTTTTTAAAAGTAATCCGATCTTAAATCAGTATTTAAGTACTAAACGATGAATTATAAATCGATGGATTTTAAATGAATCTTATGATTGATGAATTAGATATTCGAAATATCATTAAAAAATCAGATGAACTAGCGAAATATATTCAAAAGTCATATAAAGTTCAATTAGTGAATAACAGTTACAATAAGGTTTTCAGAATCAAAGGGAATAATGAAATTTTTGCCAAAGTGGGATTTGGCGGATGGGGAAAGTATGAATTTAATACCCTACAAAAACTAATAGCTAAGAATTATAGAGTACCTAAACCGATTACGTTTATTTCAATGGATAACGAATTGAATGGAGAACTGAAATACGGGGAATTAGCGCGAGAAGTGGGGTTGCTATTCTATTTTCCATTAAAGGGGGAAGATTTAAAGCATAAACTAACAAATATAAATATTCTAAATGCCCTTAATTTTCTTAAAAAATTACATGAGGATAAATCTTTAATTAATGGAATTATTAAAAATTATCAAAATATAGAGGTTACTAGAGGATTAGAATATATTCAGAAATTCTTTAAAGAAAAATTTGCTAAGGATCTCCAAGAGATGATGAAGAAATATCAAGATTTGGAGATTGATTATTGCTTTATTCATGGTGGTCCCCGATTGGATCATTTTATAATCAAAGATGGTCAAATCGGAATGATAGATTTTGAAGGAGCCTGTGCCGGTGATCCTTTCAAGGATCTAGGAATTTTGATGACAGAACTTTTATTTTCTAAAATTAAAAAACAGGATTTAATAAAAAATTATTTCAATAGAGATTTAAGTAAAGAAGAACAAATTCGCCTTCAATTCTTTGAGTTGAGAGCATTATGAGTAAAAATGAAATTTGAACCCTCTAGGAATATGATAAAATATATTGAAAAGTTGATTACTAATTAGCGAAAATGGTAGGCTGAAGAATCGTGGCTATAAAGAAAGAAAACCCCGTTTTAATTTATGATACCTCTGCATTTATCGGAGGCGTTGATCCTCAGGCGATTTTAATTCCTCAATGGACGACCCCAGAAAATCTAGAAGAGATTCACAATAAAAATACCAAAGAAATTCTTCAGATGGCTATTAAAACAGGGAGAATGAAATTACGATCTCCGTCCAGAGATTCTATATCGAAGATCATAGAACTCTCGAAGAAAACAGGGGACTATACAAAATTATCAAAAATAGATATCGATGTCCTTGCGTTAACTTTAGATTTCAAAAATGAAAACTGGCATCCTATATTAATGACCGATGATTATTCAATGCAAAATGTTGCGGCTGCACTGAAAATTGAATATAAATCAATCACCGAGAAAGGAATTCGATCCCAATTGCGGTGGAAGATGTATTGTCCGGGTTGTAATACCGAATATGACCCTAATACTCCCTTAAAAAAATGTGATATCTGTGGGACTAAATTGAAACGAAAGAGTTATTAACTCTGAAAATTGCATTAAGAGAGGGGATTCAACTGGGAGTAAAAATTAAACCGCTATTGGAAGTAGAAACGATTGATTTTTCTGATTTAAAAGGTAAGCTTATTGCAATTGATGCCGCCAATGCGCTGTATCAATTCTTATCAATAGTACAGCCGACTTCTGGACTTCCATTATTAGATAGTCAAAATAGAGTTACATCCCATTTATCTGGGCTTTTTTATCGAACTATAAGTTTAATCGAAAAAGGAATTAGCCCGATATATGTTTTCGATGGGAAGCCGCCCGTTTTTAAAATGAAAACAATTCAAGAGCGGAGAGCAGATCGGGAAAATGCATATCAGCAATGGAAAGCGGCTATTGAAGCTGGAGATATAGAATCGGCTAGAAAATATGGACAATCAGCTCATAGACTTTCCTCAGAAATGATAAATGATGCCAAAAATTTGCTTGAGGCGATGGGAATACCTATTGTGCAAGCACCTTCTGAAGGTGAAGCACAAGCCTCCTCCATGGTGGGAAAAAACAATATTTGGGCAGTGGCATCTCAGGATTTCGATGCTATGTTATTTGGTGCGCCCCGAATAGTTCGCAATTTATCGATCGCAGAAAAACGGAAGCTTCCTCGTACTAATCAATACATAAAAGTAGAACCTGAATTAATTAATTCTTCTGAAAATCTTCAAAATTTGAATATCTCTCGGGCCCAACTCATTGATCTTGCCATGTTAATAGGGACTGACTTTAATGAGGGAATCAAAGGAGTTGGCGCAAAAACAGCCTTAAAGCTCATTCTAGAATATCAGACTTTAAAAAACGTAATAAAAGAAAAATCTTTTGAATTTGAAATATCAGAAGAAGAAATTGAACAAATACAGAATTTTTTTCTTAACCCTGATGTCACTGAAAATTATATTATCGAATTTAAGAAAACGAACGAAACAATAGTAAAGAAAATATTAATCGAAGAGCATCAATTTGATATGACCCGTGTGGAAACTGGATTGAAACGTTTAGAAAAAGGATTGGCAATCAAAAAGCAAACTAAATTGGAAAAATGGTTTTAAAGGTTTTTTATTTTTCTTTCTTTGGTTTTTCAATTGGTTTCGAAGGTTGTTTTGATACTTCTCTAAGATACTGATAAAGGAGATAGGAAATCAAGCCTATACCAAAACCGCTCGCGATGCTCATGAGAATTAGGTAGGTTGCGCTTGATTTTTGCCATGTATTTTGCGGTTGGACAGTTAAATAAGCAGTTAATTGAATGGTATAATTATTGAACGATTGCGTTTGATTTTCGACAATTCTACAATTAATGAATACGATTATACTTTGATTTATTGAACTCTTAACGGATCTGGGAATAACTTGTACTTTAAATGTCAGTGAATCTCCTGGGCTTAAGTAGTTGAATTGATTATAATCTATATCTTTAAAATTCCAATCCCAGTCAGCAGGAATTATTACTTGCGGAAGGAAATTTTGTAATGTCGAATTTCCATAATTTGTTAAGCGAAATTCAAGAGTAACAGCAAAATCGGAGGTAATTGAATAATTCTGCCGCACATCGACTAAGGAAATATTAGTTCTATAATTAGCCATTGTTACATATGTGATATTTTCATTTGGATTGCCGAATCCATCATAAGATCGAACAAGTAATTGGTGTTTAGAGCCGTGTGCTAGAAGTGAGGCATTCCAATAATAGGTAAAAGTCCCTTCTTTAAACCAAGTAGCATTAGTTTGTTCATAAATTACATTTCCATATTCATCATATTCCGTAATCTGACCTAACTGACCCGGAAAAACGGGTGTAAGGTTTCCGTCAATCCATAATTCCATTTTTCTGAAATTTCTAGCAATATCATACCCCGAGATTTGCACTGGATAAATAATATTCCAAATTCCGCCTTCTGGAGCGAGGGGCGTTGATCCGATAACGCTATTATTGAAGGGTGAGAGGATAATTACGATAGGTCCATGATAATCAACATTAAGTAATATACGACTAGAATTAGCATTACCTGCCTTGTCATATACTGTAAGATTAAGGGGCACCAGTCCATCAGGTAAAACGGTTGTGTTAAATTTAATAAAATATTCACCGGAACTATTCCATCTATAAAAAGTCTGATTCTTATAATGAAGGTCCATATGGTCAAAGGAAAGGGAATCCACTCCGATGGTCTGTAGAGTAATATTCTGATTTGCCCGATTATACCATTCATCAATTTTATAATAACTGATATTATAACGGATTAGATCGATACTTACATTAATGGCAGGACCAGTAGTATTAATGTAAAAGAATATTTCAATACGCTGATTGGCTAGACTATTGATGAATCGCGATTTATTAGAAGATGTAATGCAGAAAGTATCATAAACGTCCATCGTGCTATTTAAAATTCGCGAATCAATGATCGTGAAATTTTTCCCAATCCAGTTCCAAATTTTCCATCCTGCTGCCAGAATGAAAGAATTCGCATATCCTATTTTTCCTTTGAAGCTTATACTCACAACTTTTAACATTTCCGAGGTAATGTTCCACTTACTAAGATTGAATCCATAGCTAGCTTGTAAGAAACCTTGACTACTATTATAGAAGGAATGAAACACACTATCATCGGTATATGTTTTTGTGTGATTATTGGTAAACCGGGTTGCACTTATTACATTAGTTGTGATAGTTCGATTATCTAGGCAAAAGGTGGTTAAATTTTTATAAGAGTTGATGGAAACGAGGGAGGGTTTTGTATTATCTACGCGGATTGACCCGAGAGTTACTGTAACTTTATTGAATGGGAAGGATTTATCCCAAGCGGTAAGATTTATTGTGAAATAAGAGGAAGGCTTTGAAATATTATAATCGGGTAATGAGGTTACGTCCCAGAGAAAGGTCGAATTTAAAGTAGTACTGGTAAATATTTTAAATAAAGTCCCATTTCCCATATAAATACTTAAATTTACCCGATTAAGTCCGCTTCCTTCTTCAATTAATGAAACATTTATTCGGATTTTATGGGAAACCCAGGTATTATTGGTCATGGTAAAGGTCCGGATAATCGGTTTTACGGTATCATTCATATAAAAATGATAATAGGCGGATCGACTCCAAACTCCTATTCCGTTTTTCGCATAAATTGTAAAATTGACATGAGAGCCAAAGGCTACTTGGGGCGAACTCCAAATAGAATTCCAAATAGTGTAATTGTATTGATCATTTCCAACGTGCTCCATCGTGAAATTAGCACCCCATCCAGCATAGGCATCATTATCCGCATCATAGTTGATCTTAAATTCTAAAATTCCCCAAGGATCTGTAATCTGTGCAGATATGGAGATGTTATCATACCATTCTGATTTTCCTGGTATGATTTGAACATTACTAATTTGAGGTCCAGCTAAGGAAGCAATTGGTGAATTATCTAGGCGGCTAATTTTGTCACCAGCAGAGATAAGTTGTAGTGATAAAAATGAGAATAAAAATATGAAAATGAGACCTATACAAATAAATTGCTTTTTCTGTGTTCGTATCATTTAAATCTCACTTCCATTTAGGTCTCCTTACCTCTTTCTGCGGGTGTTTCGGTAAAAAATGTCCAAAATAGTACTATTGCTGCTGCTATCGCGATTAATAAGATAACGGCTATAACCACCCAATCGATACCCTTTTCGGGGTACTTAACTGTGAAAAACTTACTAGAAATTTCTGTTATGGCGGTTTGAGTATCATTGAAGTAGATTTTGACAGAATAATTGCCATTTGATAGCGAGGGAGTGTCAAAATCTATGAGTTGCCATTCGGATCCATTCCAAGTTAATTGCCCTGAAATCCCGGAAGTTACATTCGAAGCACTGAATATCTCAAAATTATAAGTAAGAGCGGTATAATTTGTTAAATAACCATAGGTAGAAAAGCTACTAAGAGCAGTAACATGTAAAATAGATAAACGTTTTGTTTCATTGTTAAAAATGATAGTGGGAATTGAAATAGTAATAGTATGAGTGACATTGAAAGTATTTGAAAGGGAAGAATTAGCCTCCGCATAGTACGCAGAAAATTGACATGCAATACGATAGGAACCTCTTGGTAAAAGTGAAACCTCGGCATTATTGATACCCCACTTTTTCCCGTTCCAATTTAAATTTCCTGTAATTGAGGTAGGAGTTCCATTACTCAAATGAATCCGATACTGCCCGCTCCCGAACCCCGAAGAGTTAAAATTCCGCTGATAATAATAGGTGGAATTAACATAACAGGAGATATTCAGATGTTGATGTATCCCATTAATATAACTAATAATTGGAGTGCTTACATTTAAGGTGTGAATCACCGTAAAATTAGTAGTATCCGCACTTCCCTTAGAATTCGCTGCAGTCGGATCTGCAAAATTAACCACGACATAATATTCTCCTGCTGGTAAACGAGATATGTTGGCTAGGCCTTGCCACTTTGAGCCGGTCCACATAAGGGTCCCACCTAAATTAGGATTTAATACTGTCGTTTTATTTTCGCGAAAATAGAACCGATAATTGGCATTAGAGATATTATCGCGTGTATGATATTGGTAGGAACTAATAGCACTTTCTACTGTGATATTTAATCGCTGTTGAAATCCAGCAGTATATTCAAGGGATATTCCAGAAATTACAATTTTATGGACCAATTCAAAGGGAGTTGAATTTGCCGCTGCCCCTTCTGGAACATCCTTACTAGTAATATTTACGTAGATATAATAGAACCCTTCTTTATACTGTGAAAGATCAATGCTGGTATTACGCCAATCATCATAAGTGGGATTATACGTTAAGTGACCAGAGATGCCAATAGATAGTTTGGAAGTATAATTCAGTATATTAAAATAGGTAGATTTCACGGTAGTGCTGTTAATGTGGTTATATCCCGAATAACTATCAGTGGCTATAATTCCGACTATATCTAGAATTGCAGTGTCCGGATTGAATAGTGGCATTGGCACATATAAAGTGAGAACGTGTGTAATAGTAAAAGTGGTTGAATTAGCAGTTTTACTTGCATTATATGAGTTTGAAATTACTGAAAAGTTAACCATCATATAATAATTGCCTTCTGGGAGGCTTGAAGTTGGGACGTTTGCTTTCCAGGAGAAGGCGGCTTCATTCCAGGTTGCAAATCCAACAGCTTGAGTTAGTTTGGCGGTGGAAGAATTAACAACAGTACACTTCACAATTGCATTCGGATTATTCGTAATCGGAGTACCGATCCCTGCCCCGTGATAACTCGTATTAGCCCGGATTTCCATGGCTACGATTTGAGACGTATAATCAACATAATTTTGTGATGCTGACGTAATATTAAGGATATGATCAACCCAGAAATAAGAAGAATTGAGGGTTCCCGTGGCGGTATAAAGTTGAGAATTATTAGTAAAAGCAAGTTGATTATAATAAGCGCCTTCGGTGAGGTTTGCTACGGAAATAGTCGCATTCCAAGAAGTCCCTGTCCAACTCAGGTTTCCTGATAATCCGGTATATATATTCTTAGAACTAAAGAGTTTGGCACTTACAATTGCCTCATTTCCCAGCACCGGAATGCCAGTTCCATGCCCCTCAAAGCTTCTTTTGGCTAACCCCCCAACTTTCAATGATTGAGCCCATTGATCGGTGTAACTAATGTATATTTGATTGACATTAATGATGTGATCTATGGTAAAGAGGTCCAGAGTTGCGGCGGAAATATTCCCTATTCCATACCGCTTTGCTGAACGATCTTCAAAATACCCTAATACAAAATAAGATCCTTCGGTTAAGGTTGATACATCAATATTAGTGGCGCTCCATTTTTTCGTGCCATAATTGAAACTCAGTTTTCCACTGATGGAGGTATTTGTCTTCAAAACATTATCAAAGACAGTGTAGGTGAATACATCTAAACTCGTGGTATTATAAACCATAATGTTAGTAACATTGATTTTTTGAATCATCCCTCCAAGATAATCAACCGTTGCCCCTAGCGCCGTTAAATTGCCTAATACAAAAAAGCGATTCGATTCGGGACTGATTCCCACCGCAGTCCCCCCATTATCTTCAAACAATGCCCGAACATAATAAACCCCCGGATTTAACCCTTTAACATCAATATTTGTTGTACTCCATAACCCACTCCCACCCGAATCGGATAAAGTCCCATTTAGCCCCATCATTTTATCATCACGTTCTCGATAAATCATGTATTGGGCTAATTTAGGTTGATAAGAAGTTCCATTATAGGTAAATCCATCCATTTTGGCGGTAACTCCCGAAATTGATAGCTTCATTGAACTATTATCAAAACTAGTTACCGGACGGCTGACTTGGATGCTAGTGCTCGAATTAAACCAATAAATGGTGTAATTGCTTACATCATTGAGATAATTACTTGGTTTAATCAAAAGAACATGAAATCCCGCTGAAACGGGTTTATACCTTATGATCTCAGGGTTATAATTTGTTGAGGTTTTTACGGTACTATTTTCTAAAGCCATATCTCCGTTATTAGTATAGTTATATAACTCCATATTCAAATTTTCACCAGCGGTAACCATTCTTAAAACTATTTTAACGTATTGCGCTGGCAAGTTGAGTAAATACGCATCTATAGCATCTTTATTTGTGGGAAAATCAATTCGTGCCATTTTAGTTTCAGATCTTGATAAATTCACAATTTCCTCTTCAATAAATTGGATGAAGTATTGTTTAGAATCTAATGTCCAAATCCCCATTCCCGTGGTTTGGTTACTATAATAACTGTATCCACTTTCAGCATCGGTGTAATGGATTGATGTGAGCGCACTGCTCATTCCACGTAATCTAATTAAATGGCTACCTCGGGAAATTAGGTATGGATCTTCGAGAAAATAATGAGTATATAGGTTCTTCACACCCAGAGAATTCAAAATACTGATATTTTCAGTGGAAGCAATTACCCCTGCGCTATCATCGACAGCCTGAATTCTAATCACTGTGTTAGAATTCGTATGATAATAAAAATTGGTTCCTGCTATAAGCCGCAACGTTGAATTTGTAAGTACCAACTTCTCTTGCACATACTGAAAGGCAGAACCGGATTGATAATAAACATTTCTTACTCCAGCGGTAGTTTCAAATTCATAATTATCATAAACGGTATGAGAAATAGCCATACACGGAATAATAAAGACATATGGAATCAAAATGAGAAATGAGAGTAGAATTCCAATGTTACGTCGATAATATATAGCTTTCACGCATATCCTTCCAATTCTTCGACAAATTTAAATTCAACATCTATGATTTCTGATTAAATGCTGGTATCTTTTATAATTTTTAATATAAACTCCTATATTTAGGAAAAAATTTCTTTCTAGATTTACTTATTTATTCTTCTACCTATCAAAACTATATTTAATGATTATGTTTCAATTATTTGTTTTAAATTCAGGAAGATAATCTGGTGTTATCAATGGAGGTTATATGGGACCCAGCTGTTTTAGAAAAGATTGAACCGTTTTTTATTGGGATTGGAATAATAACGAATGTGGAAGTAATTAAACCGGCAAAAAATTTAGATTCCATAAAAGAGCAGGTTTTTCAAAATATTAGAAATAACTACACCCTAGAGAATATCAAAGAAACGCCCGTTGTTAAGGCATACAGGAAATTTTATTGGCAACATCTCAATATCGACCCCCCGAAAACCCGCCCCTCCGGAGAGGCACTCGCCAGACGTATTTTGAATAATCAGGACATTCCTCTTATTAATAATTATTAATAAATGGAACAGAATTATTAATCGCAGATACAGAGAAGATCTTATGTATTTATGCGTACGGTGATGCCAATGCTACCAAAATTATAGAGAAAACCAAAAATATAATGCTTGTATCTTACGGAGTACCAACTATTTCGACTGATACTTTAAAAATAGGAATCGAGACGGGACTTGATTATATTCAAAAAACAGCGGGGGGAGAAAAAGGGGAGATAAGAATTATCCCGAGCGCTCATCTGGAGCTCTAATCACTGCCACTAAAAATACAAGAATGAAGATGATTGATGCAATTAAAATAATAGTCGTTATTAATTCAATATTGAATGCAACTAGGGGATTAAATATATTTTCGATTCCTTGAGTAGATACGACCGTAACAATGCGATATCCTTCAATCCCCATAAATAGCATTGCGAAAATATACCCCAGGATTGAAGGGCGAATCCCCGTCTTTCGACTTCTGAAAAGACTAATGAGGAATATGAGGACTGCTATCGTTAAACAGATCAGGCTAATTCCTGAATAAATCCATGAATAAACACCACCAGATACGATGGATTGCCACCAAACCAAACCGAATATGACAAAAAGAATTACTTCAAGGAGTATTATTCCTCTCCTAGGGGACGTATCATAAGTTGTGCCGAAGGCGCCGCGTTCGAATTCACCTGCCCCTGAATAGACAAAATTGATGGCGCTCCCAATGGTGAGGGCATTGACGAGTACAATGGAAAAGCTATAAAGATAGGGGACATAAGTGCCCCATGAGCCCCATAAACGATCCCAGAATATACTATAATCATTCCAAAATTCTATCTGAACTATAATAGGAAAGATCAGGAAAAGCCCGAATATGATTAATCCATAACAGAAAACAATTTTTTTTCCACGTTCAAAGGCCCAATCCGATTTGACTACTAGTTGCCACGCGAGCACAAAAAATCCAAAAATGGCAAGGATTGACGATACAAAAGGAATAATGAAAAAGATGAGCATAATTGCGGCATTAACTCCGTAAAAAATCAGCCACCGCGTAGGGATCGGACTGGTTTCTTCCCGTATAAGTGAAAAAGAATTTGCTATTTTATTGCGTAAAAAATATAGAAAAATCCACCAAGTAAAGGAAAAAACAAGCGGAAAAATTACATAGAAAGTCCAGGTTTCCCCAATATCTTGAAAAAATCCTAAATGTAAGAAAAGATCCCCCTCTGCATTAGCGTAAATAATTAATATATAGAAGTAAACGAGTATAATTGGAAAAAGCAGCACTACGATAAGCCGAAAAATATTAAAGCCGCGCCATTCAGCCATACTTTTCACCTAACCTAAAGAATTTTTTTCATTCCATTTATTGATTATTAATTGTCCTAGTTCCATAAGAATTTTTTTTGGAGTAGGAGAAGTATAAAAAGAACGTCCCACGACAATCCAATCCGCCCCTGCCATGATGGCACTATCAGCCCCACCTCCTTGTGGACCATATCCCGGAGACATAATTCCTAATAATGATCCTTTTAAAATTAAAGCGCACTTTTGGATAGATTTAGGATTTGTAGCAGGGCATACTATTCCTGTGGCTTTAAGGTCTCGTGCCAATTTTGCAATCTTACTCGGCGCATCCTTTTGTATATAATCCGAGGCACCTTCATGGCTCATTTCAGCCACAATATAACTTGCCAATCCCTGAGCTTGACAGCTTTCAATAAAAGTGGTAATGCTCACTGGTCCCACATATCCAAGGAGAATAACCCCATTACCTTCGAGCGCTGCAATTTTTTCAACAAATTCTTTCACAATAGAGGGAATATCGGCTAATTTCTGATGATCAATAATAATAGGAAGCGATGAATATTGGCGAATTTCTGTAATCACCCTTTTTAAGCCATCCAATTCAAGTAACGCACCTATTTTAAGCGCATAAATTGGACATCTATTCTGGACAGTAATATCATCTATATTTGACAGAAGGTAAGAAATACGATCAAATGAAACATCTAGGGCAGGGATTAATCCTGGTTTTATCGAAGACCATGTCATCTTACATGTCATCTTACGTCCCACCTGTCTTTCAAAATTTAGCTCATACTTTATAATCCAAAACTTTTTTTAAATGCTGTACAATAGAATTTAAAACAAATAAATTAAATATTATGGGCGAATTTCAATGACACGAAAAAAAATCCGCGTGGCAGTTGCCGGACTGGGTAATTGTGCAACCGCCCTTATCCAGGGGATTCACTATTATCGAAATAAAACGGAAGGCAAGATTCCAGGACTCATGCATGTGAATTTTGGCGGTTATTTACCAAGGGATATTGAATTTGTGGCAGCATTTGAAGTGGATAAAACGAAGATAGGGAAAGATATAAGTGAAGCAATTTGGCAAAAACCAAATTGTGCTCAGAAAATCTGTGATGTGCCAAAAATTGGAATTAAAGTAATGCCCGGTCCGATTTCAGATGGCGTTGCGCCTCATATGGTTGAACCTTTTCATTGTTACGATCCAAACGAAATCGAACCGGTGGATGTGGCGGAGGTGTTACGAACCGCCAAAGCTGATTTATTAATAAATTATTTGCCCGTAGGGAGCCATGAAGGTGCAAGAATTTACGCACAAGCTGCCATAGATGCGGGATGTGGGTTTATTTGTTGTATTCCCGAATTTATTGCGTCAGACCCGGTATGGGGAAAGAAATTTGAAGAAGCAAAACTTCCCGTAGCCGGTGATGATATCAAATCACAGTTAGGCGCTACGATTCTTCATCGAGTTCTCGCTGATTTATTCGTTAAACGCGGAATTGAACTTAAAGAAACTTATCAATTGAATATCGGTGGAGATACGGATTTTTTGAATATGACTGATGAAGACCGCTTGAAAACTAAACGGATAAGTAAAACCGAGGCAGTCACGAGTCAAGTGCCCTATGAAATCCCAGTTCGAATTGGACCCTCCGATTATGTGGATTTCCTAGAAAACAAGAAAATCTGTTATATTTATGCGAAAGGCACCAAATTTGGTGATCAACCCGTTGTAATAAATCTGAAATTGGCGGTCGAAGATGCGTTTAACTCTGCAGGAGTGGTTATCGATGCAATACGGGCTATACGACTTGCCTTAGATCGAGGAATTGCTGGACCTTTAATCAGTGTCTCTTCGTATTGTTTCAAGCATCCTCCAAAACAATTTACGGATGCTGAAGCCTATCAATTCGTCGAAGAATTTATCCAA
>CAYGYC010000059.1:13694-17004 GCA_964353755.1 uncultured archaeon
TATTTATGAATAATTAATCATAAAAAGTAGAAAGAGAAAAAAAATTCTTTGGGCTTTCGATTATAGCCATTTTTTCCATTCTGCGATACAGTCCTCTGCTTGGACCTTATATTTTTTCTCGAACTTTGGCCAGTCCATATGTGCCAACATTCCATCCTCAAAAACGTTATTAATAGCATGCGCTATTGCTCGAATCATTTCTTCGTTGTTGCAATAAATATTTGCTTTATTAAGGTGGTTTGTGGGAGTCCTGAAATTAAAACCATCTACTTTATGGAATACCTCCACATAAATTTGTGCCTGTTGACTCAAGTAATAATAAACTTCGTCTTTTACGCTACCAGTTCTATCCTGCACAAAATTTGGGTCTTGAAATTTGATTATATCTCGAATAATATCCGCTGTATCAGGGACACTTTTACTATAAGTCAGACGAGATGTTCTTGCATGCGCATAAAGCGTCGTTAATCGTAATTGAGTGAGACCTAATTGAATGGCTTGTTTCTGTACTTTTGAACCCATACTTTTCACCAGTTTAAGTAAGAATGAAATCTGTTTAAAGGGATTGTGGACACGCTTCGGATTATGATTCACTTAAAACAAAAGCGTTCAAGCGCGATTTCTTGTTTTAGAAGCCCATATCTTTATAGACCTCTCTCTGGATGAGATATCTCAGAATTTCCGCAGTTCCGGCTCCAATTTGTGCAATTTTCACATCCCTATAATAGCGTTCTAATGGGAATTCTTTGGTGTATCCGATACCCCCGAGAACTTGGAGCGCATCTGTGACAATTTGCACGGCATTATCGCTTACAAAGCATTTTGCAGCGCCCGCTTCTTTAGTCGCCTGTAATCCCTTATCAATCATTCTGGCCGCTCGTATCAACATCAATCGTCCTGCTTCGATTTTCATATACATCTCAGCAATTTTAAAGCTAATTCCTTCAAATTCACGAATTTCCTTCCCAAATTGTCTTCGAAGCGCCGAATATTTGGTGGCAATTTCAAATGCAGAACGAGAAATACCTAAATATTGGCTTCCAGTAAATATACGTTCCGCATCCAGCCCATACAGCATAACATTAACCCCTTCATTCTCTTTTCCGATCAGATTTTCTACAGGAACTTCACAGTCATGAAACCGAAGATAGGAATTAACCGACCCCTTCCGGCCGATTAATTCGAAATCCTTAACCACTTCAAATCCTGGGGTATCAGTAGGGAAAACAATTGCGCTTATCCCTTTTCTCGGATGAACCTCAGTATTAGTTTTACAATAGAGTAAAATATATTTTGCAATACTACCGTTCGTAATAAACCGCTTTTCCCCATTAATGATATATTTATCACCTTTTTTGATGGCAGTTGTCCGCATTCCACCAATGGCATCGCTTCCACCCGTAGGTTCGGTTATTCCAATAGCTCCTATACCCGTTCCATCCATAATGGATTTTAGGAATTTTTTCTGTTGTTCTCGTGTTCCGAAATGGATAATCGGAACGCCATAAAGGTTGCAGCTGGCACCATAAACCACAGCGGTTGGATAATGAACGGCAGAGAGTTCTTCGCCAAAAATCATTCGAAATATAGTTCCTTTATCTTGCCCTCCAATTTCTTTCGGGAAAGCCAAAGCCAAATATTTCTTTTCGCCCATTTTTCGGATGATAGTTAATGTTAGTTGAACATTGTTTTCTCGATCAATTTGCTCTACCAACGGATCTACGTCGGTTTTAGCAAATTTTCGTATCTCCATTCGAAAATTATTTTCTTCTTCACTAAAAAGGAGCAAACTACCAGGGGACATACTTTGGCCATATACCAAGTTCAAATCCTCAAAACAAATGTGACCTTCTTTACTAATCATTTAATACACCATCGCATTTCTGATTGTATACAAGAATTGCCAGACTACAATTTATATATTTATAAAGGCAAAAAAACATGAGTATTTTGAAAGGATTATCAAATACTTTTAAAGGTTTTTCATAGGCGGTTACCAATGATTCGCGTTGCCTGTGTTTCAGATGTGCATACGAAACTATATATAGACTTATTCGAGAAAGCCTTGAGAGAAGTTGATTTTGATAAGGTGGATATTTTTTTATTTGCCGGAGATATGATTTATAAAGGCAATGTGGAGGATTTGTTCAAAATTATTGCTGTAATCGAAAAGGTAGGGGTTAAATTTCCGATTTATGCCTGTTTTGGCAATGAAGAATATGAGAATTTATATGATCAATTACGTGAAATTGGTAAGAATAAGATCATTTTTCTCGAAGATGAATTCGTTTCCATCCAAATCCCCAAAAAAGGAAAAACCATAGGCCTCATTGCGACCAAGGGAAGTTTAGCGGAACCGACTCGCTGGCAAGAACAAAATTTTCCAAACATCCGCGAAATATATCAACAAAGAATCAAAAAGATAGATGAATTAGCATCAACCTTTAACACTGATATACGAATTCTATTGTTTCATTATGCACCTACCTTTCTGACCGTTGTTGGAGAGCCTGAGAAGGCATATCCGCAGATAGCATCACCTGCGTATGAAAAAATAATTCTTAATGAAAAATATAAAATAGATGCGGTGTTTCATGGACACGCGCACCGGGGTATTAAGTTCGCCTTCTTAAAGAATAGAATTCCTATTTATAATGTTGCCCTCCCCGTGAGAAAGCAAATTACGGTGGTCGACCTTCCCAGACCACCATCGCGCGGATCAATTCTAAAATATCTCGCTCAATAGAAGCATCGAACCGATTGCATCTCTACTCTAAAACCTTAATAATATTAGAATATTCCAATCTTAAAATTATGAATATAATAAAAGCAGTCTTATAAATGCCTTTGAGGACAGAAGTTTTTTTTATTTTCTGTATTCCTCTCGTAATATTCGAATATTATCAATAATAATAAATTCAAAACACGTTTTTTAAATTAAATTATCTATTGCAATTGAGAGTGAAAATGAGGCACAGTCCCTTGGCATCTAATGAAAATAATGGATATTGCATTTTCTGTAGTGAAAGAAAAGCAATCTATTATTGTGAAGATTGCAATATCAGTTTCTGTGAGGACTGTGGCTATACTAATAAGCGAACGATATATGTCTGTGGGCAATGTAAAAGTAATAACATTGAATATAGGCAAAGAACTTCCGTAAATGGAGAATTATATCTTTGTAAAGATTGTGGGTCGCTTGACATTGAGGGAAAACTAGAAATCCACCGAAGTTGTCCAAGTTGTCGTGCCTCCACCATTATTTCCATATCCCAGAAAAAGTTGAATTTAATTAAGCAATTACAAGATG
>CAYGYC010000060.1:0-16425 GCA_964353755.1 uncultured archaeon
TCGCGATCGGAAAAGGAGTGTTGAAAGACGGTGACGCCGGAGATGCTTTGGATCACGAGCAAGAATTTCAGGATTCGTCGCGAATATTTCTTTTCGAGCGTCGTTAATACACCTAAGAGTTCATTGTACTTTTTTTCAATTAAGGGAATAATTTGCTTGTTCTCCTGAAACGCGGATTTGTACAGTTCGAGATTGGATTTTATTAGCTCTGCCACTTTTTCGAGATAAGATAAGATATCATATTGTAGGTTAATAGCGGCATTTTCTTGCAGTAATGCTTCTGGGGTCAAGTTTTTTTCAAATTCGGGGATCCAATGGCTGATTTCTAGGGGAATGCTAGAGATATCTCGTTGAAGGCGGCGGGTTATTTCTTTCAGGATAATTATGATCTCGCTCAGGGCCCAATTTGAGTTACAATAGTCAAAAAGCTGAATGAGGCGCTCACTAAACTCAAAAGCATTGAGGAGTTTTTCCCCTAATTTCTCTTCCTTCATTTTCATGCTTTTGGACATGCCTAAACCGATATTAACGAGATTTTTGATATAAGCCAAAAATCCGGTCACTTGGTTCAGATCCGCAGCCCAGACGACCAATTTGACGGCATCTTCGTAAGTTTCTACTTCTACAATGATTTTTGTGTTAGTTACTTTCGCGATTCCCGTGTATAGGGCTTTTAATGTACTATTATCTTTTGAAACTACGGCAAGATCGAGGGCTGAGATCTGGTCTGAAACGATTTCAAAGGCGGTTTGTGTGGTTAAGCCCTCAAAACTCAGAGAACTCATCCCACTCTGCAATTCTGATTGCCATTTCAATAAATCTTTTAACTCCGCCTTGATGGAAGTAACGAGCGGGCATTTGATCCAAATCTCTTTAGGCGCCACTGTGAAGGAATTCGGCACCCCAAAGGCATTGACATACGAAATGGTGCCAAAAACTTGAGACTTGCCACAAGTTAATGGCGTTAATAGAAAATCGACACCTCGCGATTCCCCTGGTGCAAGAATATCAAGTGACTTGACCTCGCTTTCATAGGTAAATTGGTCGGTAGGGGTGAGAATAACTCTAACTTTGGATATTGTTGTTGGACTATTATTGCGAACCGCGACTTTAAAGCGAATGTTCCCACCTAAGTAGTCATATTCCCTGACCGCCTCAACTAGCTGGGGTGCTTTCTCCTCAATTATAGGCGTTACCACCTCCTTAATTGGTGGTTTAGGCGGTGCGGGTACTTCCCTGAGCAATTCTTGAAATTTGCTGCCTTTCTCTTTCTCATATTCCAAAATCGGCTTTAGATTTTCTTCCTTTCCCCAATAAAGCTTAGTCCCCTTTTCTTCCTTAAACTCGATGAGATTAACATTTAAAAGCGCCTCCAAATACGCCTGGGCTGTTTTTTCATCCAATTGGAAGGAATCTATTATCTTCTGCTGATCGAGTAATTTATTCTTGAAAATAAAATCATTGATTTTTGAGAGTTTTTCATCTTTCAAGGTAATAAACGCGGTCGCTTGATCTGCTTTGATGAGAAAGGGGAAGTATAAAATCATATTTTTATAGGGCATTTTCCAGATATAACCGAACTTTTCCAGCATCCGTAAATGCCATGAAGCTAAATACGATCCCATATTCATTTGCGTGCGTATGGCACGGATATTAGCCCCCGGATTCTCAAAAATGAAATGCAAAATCTCTTGGCGGTTTTTATTTATTAATAGCGTTGTTTTCGTTAATTTTGTCCCATCAACAATCTGCTTTTCAGCTATCAAATTCCAAATTGCCAGTTCAATTTCAGGCTTTGGATATTTTAATTTCTTTTCCACCAGCTCAAATAATTCTTTAATTCGAAGGGATTGATTCTGTTTGAGCAATTGCGTAATGAGTGCAAGAACTTTTGCCTCTATTTTTGTCGTAGCCGTTTTGCTCATAGCATTCCCAGAATCATAGCCGCTTAGAACTCATCCAAAAAGTTAGGACCTAGTGCCAATAATCTAAGTATAATTAAATGGTCCTCATGAATTTATAAGGTCTTTTTTTGGATTCTTATTCCAATCATACTTCTCGATTTTTCATTTAGGATTATTTTCAAAAATCAGCCAATAAATTGTTTATCTTATGAATTGGGTAAAGTTTGGTGAATAATATGCGCATAAATCTGCATAGAACGGGGTTTAGCCCTCGAAAAAGACTCCTATTTGTAGGAATCCTTTTTGCTTTCCTATTATTAATAGGGTTACAAGCCGATATGGGAATACCTATCGCTCCTTCGCAAGACATATTTATCAAATCCCCTGCGGGAGCGCCCATCCAAGCGTTGGAAAATTATTATACGTGGGCGGGTAATGGAACCGCTGTTTGCACGTGGGTCGCAAGTCAAACTTATCCAAAACTTATTTCAGATGGCGCTGGAGGGGCTATTATTGTTTGGAACGATGGAAGTAGAACTCCCCAAAAGTTATCTGCCCAGCGAATTAACAAGTCGGGGGTCCCTCAATGGACTGCAGGGGGGGTTCAGATTTCTAGCATCGCAGATTATCAGACCGATCCTGTCCTTTGTAGTGATGGGCAAGGGGGGATAATAATTGCTTTCAGGGTCTTGAGTGCAACTGACAATGTTTGGGCACAACGATTGAATTCATCCGGCCAAAGGCAGTGGGGAAATGGAGGCGTAGGGGTTTGCACATATGCCTCTGCCCAGTATGTGAACGCAATTGTGAGTGATGGGAATGGTGGCACAATAATTTCATGGACTGATCTCCGTAGGGGCTCAAAAGATATTTATGCACAACGGCTTAATCTAAATGGAGTGCCCCAATGGACATTGAACGGCACCCCTATTTGCACTTCTAGCGGGGATCAAGAGAATTCCCAGCTCTGCTCCGATGGCGCAGGCGGGGCCATAATTTCTTGGCAAGATAAACGATCTACCGATATTAACATATATGCACAAAGGATCGACACAGGAGGTTCCACATTGTGGACTTTGAATGGGACAAAAATCTGTACTTTACTTCAAGATCAAACTTTTCCCTTAATATGTCAAGATGGGTCAGGTGGTGCTGTTATTACTTGGGTTCACGGAGCGGCTGGCTCGCAGGATTTATATGCCCAACGGATCAATTCAGCAGGAATAACACAATGGAATGCCAATGGAACGGTCATTTCTAATGCTACGGGTATGCAAACAAGTCCAAATATTATTGCTGATACGTTGGGAGGGTTCATTATAGCATGGTCTGATACTCGCCGGGGGGAATACGATATTTTTGCGCAACGCATTAATGCAAGCGGTAAAGCCTGCTGGTTAGCCAATGGAACTCCAGTTTGCATGACATCGCTTACCCAATGGTACTCTCAACTTTGTAGTGATGGACATGGGGGCGCTTATATAACCTTCCAAAATGGAGATTCGAAATTGGAAATTTCTGCGCAATTAATTGATTATCTGGGAAGACTGCAATATCCCGCAGCGGGTTCGTTGGTCTGTAATGCCCTAGATACGCAAACGAACCCTATTATTATTAATGATGGAATAGGAGGTGCAATTGTGACATGGGCAGATAATCGAAACTCAGGTACAACAGGGTATGATATTTACGCCCAAAGAATGAAATATGTCGATATTTCAGGCCCAACCATACCAATCATATCTTCACCCACGCATCCAGATCCGAGTTTCGCATACTCTTCGCCTAACGCGACGCTTCAATGGTCCTTACCGTGGGACGCATCGGGTCTCTACAACTACCTTTATTCTTATGATCATGCGGAGACGAGCATTCCGTTGCCGGGTTGTGCTACGACTACCCAATGCACCACGCAATTAACCAATGTCTCAGATGGATCGTGGTATTTCCACGTGCGGGGTAATGATACTTGGGGAAATCTCGGCGAAACGGGCCATTACAAGTTCAGAATTGATAGTTCTTGCAATATTCAATTTACATCATACACGCTTAATAATTATGCTCAACTGCGGCGTACTACAGTACTTGCAGATTTCGATAATGATGGCGATTTGGATATTGCTGAAACTGGTGATAATCCTAACATCTATGTGTGGGAGAATCCCTTTAAAGAGACCGCAGGGGTAGATCCCTTTGCTAATATCAGTCTTTGGAAGAAAACGCTAGTAGGATCTATAGCAACTACAGTTTTTAACCAGTTAGCTATCGGCGATCTAAATAATGATGGCATGATAGACCTTATCTCAGCAGATGCAATAACCAGTACTATCCGGATTTGGAAAAATAATGGAACTCCGTGGATGCAATACTGGTATTCTTACGCAGTTAAACCCCCGACAACACCTACATGTACGGATTTAGAGGTGGGAGACGCGGATCTCGATGGCGATTACGATATTATTTACAGTCATAGTACTAAAGCATTTTATGAAATTATAAATCCTTATACTGCAACTACTGATCCTTTCAGTTCTGCCTGGTCGTGGAACTATATTGCTAGTAGCACTAGTATTTCTGAAGAATTCGAGCTGGTAGATTTAAATCGTGATGGCTTACTTGATATTGTATATTTAGATGGTTTAAATATTAAAGTTCTTCAAAATAATAGGACTAATTGGGCTTCAATTGGCACAATTATTTCTGGATCTGCGAATTTTAAGGCAATTAAAGTAGCGGATTTGGACCATAATGGGACCATTGACATAATTGTGGGAGATTATAATCATCAGATTCTAGCATTTTTACATGATAATAACTCCGCTTTTATAGGGTGGCGTAAGACAATAATTGGGACGCTGAGTAACACAGATCTTCAACCGAATGCGTTAGCAATTGGGGATTTAGACAGGAATGGTCACGATGACATTATTGCATGCTTCACCAATAATTCTGCTACCCATGTGTATGTCTTTAAAAACAATAAACGCCCCGCTTATGAGAATTGGGCAAGTGCTCTTACAGGGATTTATGAAGATGCAGCTTACCAAATCAACCTCGGGGATCTTGACCATGATGGTGATCTCGATGCCGCTTTTGGTTGTTATAATCTCTACCTTGCACGGAATGCCCATGAACGGCTGAATCCAATCCCTGTATTCGCCAATATAACGCGTCTTTTCTCTTCCTCTTATTTAATCCGTGTCGAATTTGGGGATCTCGATAATGACGGCGATCTAGATGTGATTGGGCGCTTTAATAACGATCCGGTCGTGTATGGATGGCGAAATAATGGAGACCCCTTCGGTACTTGGACGCAATTCACTATTAAGAGTATTACAGGCTCTGGGAACTTCTTTTCTTGTGAACTAATTGATCTTGACCATGATGGCTGGTTAGATATTGTGGCAGGATTTGGCATCCAGGCGCACGTCCTACGCAATGATCATACACCCTGGATTGGTCAATGGGATAATTATCGATTTGCCCCAAGCGAATGGTTAGCATTTGAGGATATTAAAGTAACAGACTTTGACCATGATGGAAATCTCGACATTGCATGCGCAAGCTCAGCCTATGATGGCGTATATATTTGGAAAAATAATGGAACACCCTTCCGAGCAGGTTGGGACGAATATAAGATAGGCACGAGCACCGGAGGCGCTGAAATGCGTTACCTGCGGATTGCTGACTTTGATAACGATGGATGGGATGATCTGATTTCCTCTGATTTTTCAGGTCGGATATATTTCTGGCGCAATAACCACACACCTTTCATCGCCAGTTGGCCCGTTTACCTAACACAATCAATTGGTGGGGCGGCCAATCGGCTGAGCACTGCGGATTTAGATTTTGACGGCGATCCTGATGTTTGTACCTATTTAACTGATTCAACCACGAATGCAAAAATTTTCGAATGTGATGAGATGCCCTTCAATGGGAGTTGGAATTATAATACAGTCTTCAGTTCTAGTCAGAGTGGTTATAATGGGCTTGGAAGTGGGGACGTCGATTGTGATGGTTGGTCGGATGTCATCATTATGAATAATTATTATTTTGGTCCGACTAATAATAGACCCGACTGCAGAGTGCTTATTAATAACCACACGCCGTTCCATAATTCATGGGACTGTTATCTTTTTTCATCTAGCATATTTAAAAATATCTTTTCCGAAGACCTTCATCTGAAGGATATTGATTTGGATGGCGATCTCGATGTTTTAGTAGCAGTCATAGGCTCCGGTGGGGCGGGATTATACTGCTTTAAAAATCTTGCGGACCAGGATTTATCTGGTCCTCCGGGGCCTATTATTGGGTCATCCAGCCATCCTAATCAAGATGCATGGTATGTTTCCGCGAATCTCTCCCTTCAATGGACTGCGCATGACCCTTCCGGCATCCATAATTATCTTTATTGTGTCAATCAGAATCCTTCAACAGTTCCTACACCTGCCAATCAAAGTACCAGCTTGAATGCGATAAATCTCACGATTGCTTCAGAGGGTACGTGGTATTTCCACGTGCGCGGGAATGATACGGTAGGAAATCTTGGCGCGACGAGCCACTATAAGATTAATATCGATAAGACCTCACCATCTATCCCCAGCAATATAGTTTGGACTGAATCAATAAGTAATGATAGAATAATTATTGCCAATTGGTCGGATGTTACTGATTTAGCGCCCATTACAAATTATCAAGTGGAGTTGCGATTTAGTAATGGCACTATCGTCTTTAATGCCTTTATTAATTCAACCAAATCCCAGTTCTTTTTCAATGAAACATATGGCATCATTGATGAAAAGGGCTATTATTTCCGAGTTCTAGCGAGGAATGCGGCGGGGTTAGATAGTAATTGGAGCATCTTTTCCACTATTATTATAGTGGATGCGAGCCCGCCGCCAATCCCCCCCTCCCTTCTTTGGACTGATGGAAGTTACAGCCCCGATCTTGCTTTAAATGCCACTTGGGATGGCGTAACGGATTTTAGCGGGATAACTAATTACTATATCCAATTCAGCCGAGATGATGTCGATTTCACAGGGGAAACCACTTTTAATACCGGTAATAATTTGACCTATTATCTTTATTCAAGTGGTATTCAAGACAATCACACCTATTATTTTCGAGTGTGCGCTCGGAATAGTGCGGGACTGATCGGGAACTGGAGTGCTCTCTCTCTCGGCGTATTTACCGATATACGGGCTCCACAGGTAATAATTCTTACTCCTAGTGGCGGAGAACAATACCGAGGAGGCGCTAATACCACTATTTTATGGAATCGATTAGATAATACTTCTTGTACTCTCGATTCTATTGAATATTCCACAACGGGTGGATCTTCATGGGTATTCCTCGCGAGTGGTATTGATGATGGAATCGAATCCTGGAATCTTCCATTAGCCAATTCAGTAACTTGTTTAATCCGCATTAATTTGACGGATTCCGCTGGACATAAAGGATCCAGTATCAGTGCCTCTTATTTCACGATTGACTCCAATGCGCCGCAGGCTCTGAATCCCATCCCCTCAAATGGGATTTTTATCAATTATCAGCGACCAACCATCGCGATTAACCTCCTCGATGCTTTAAACACTATCAACCAATCCTCGATTGTTTTGTGCCTCAACGGAACTCCCGTGTCAGGCATCCTTTGGACCGCCCCAACTTTATATTGGACACTAAACTCTGATTATAATCACGGGGATACTATTAGAATGGAACTGGAGTGTAAGGATGCAGTAGGAAATGCCATGGCACCTTTCTCCTGGTATTTTACCTTTGATTTTAATGCCCCTATCGCGTCCAATATTCAACCTCTAAATAATTCTTACATACCTGATTCGACACCCACAATTCGCATAACTCTTACGGATGACCAGAGTGGAATCAATTCGAGTAGTCTAGTGATGAAAATCAATGGAACAACGGTCACCCCCACCTGGGATGGTAATATTGCCAATTACACAGTGACACCAGGGTATACTATAAGTACCCTAGTAAAAATCGAAGTGACCGTAAAAGATATGGCGGGATCTGCTACAACTATGCTATGGCATTTTATGGTTGATCTGGATCCGCCCTTAGTCTTTAATGAAATTCCTCTAAACTTGAGTGGAACCGCCGACACCACTCCCACGATTAATGTAACCATTACCGATTTGCATTCAGGTATTAATTCGAGTTCAATTGTCTTGACCGTTAATGGCTCTCAAGTCATTCCCGTGCTAATTGATAATGTAGTCAGCTATACCCCCTCAACTCCGTTTTCCAATGGCTGGGTCGATGTAATACTGGAGGTTCGCGATAATGTCGGTAATGCAAATGGACCCTATTACTGGACCTTTAATATTTCTACAATAAAGCCTAAGATTTCTAATCCTCTCCCAATGTACACTGCGGATCCCACTCCTACCATTTTTATCACCCTCACGGGTGCCTATCCCCTTTCAATTCCCACGATTACTTTCACGGTTAATTGGAACCCCGTAGCCTTCAATTCTTCCATAAACGGAAATACGGTGACCTTAAATTGGACTCCCAGTATTCCCTATTCTAGCGGGGATCTCATTCGTTGTGAGGTAGTCAATGCGAGTGACACGCTTGGAAACTGGATCGTGTCCTCGTTTGTTTGGTTCTTTTGGGTTGATTTCACACCCCCTAGTGCCTCGAATCCGGTACCGGCAAATGCTTCTTTCGTCCAAGATGCACGTCCGAGCATTCAGGTGACTTTAACGGATACGTTGAGTGGCGTCAATTCTAGCTCGATCGAGTTCCGCATAAATAATGTCGTCCAAACCCCAACTTATATGGCGGGAATCGTGAATTGGACTCCGAGTGTGCCTTACAGTAATGGCCAGATCATTCGCGTTGCTATTCGTGCCCAAGATTTATTTGACAATCTTATGCCGTTCTATAACTGGTCTTTTACGGTTGATCTTACATCCCCACAAGCCCTTAATCCCACGCCTTCCAATGCATCTTTCTGCCCCGAAACTCGCCCGAATATCCGGGTAACCTTAATCGATATGCTCAGCGGTATCAATGTTAGTGCCATCGAGTTTCGGGTAAATAATATTGTAGAAGTCCCAACCTACACAGCGGGAGTCGTGAATTGGACGCCCAGCATGCCCTTTAGCGATGGGCAAGTAATCCGGGTGGCTATTCGCGCGAGCGATTCCGTAGGCAATCCCATGCCCTTTTATAACTGGTCGTTCACGGTTGATATATCCAGCCCAGCCGCCTCTAATCAGTGGCCTGCTAATAATAGTTATAATTACGGGACCACTCCAACTATTTCGGTTGAACTGGCGGATTCTTTCAGTGGTGTCAACGAAAGTACCATTATCCTCACGGTTGAAGGAACAGATTATCATGTGGATTCGATCAATCTTTACTATTTAGGTGTTAACCTCATTTTTAATACATCTTCACCTTACACGGATGGGCAAGTGGTCAATATAGCTGTAAATTGTGCGGATAATGTCGGGAATATCATGGGAACCTATACCTGGTCATTTACCGTAGATATTTCGCCCCCTCTTGTCTCTGATGTCAATCCTCAAAATCTCAGTTTCACCGGCGATTCTACCCCCTTAGTCAGTCTGACTCTTACGGATTCGCTCTCCGGGATTAATAACGCATCAATTGGAATACAGGTGAATGCGGCACCAGTGAGTTATAGCTGGGATGGGATGATTTTGAGTTGGACTGCTTCTAGTAATTTTACCAGTGGGACAATATTGAATGTATCGGTTTCGGTAACGGACAATATCGGAAATCCACTTAATTATTTGTGGTCGTTCACGATTGATTTGGACCCGCCCTTCGCTCAAAATCCCTCTCCAATGAATGCATCTATTATCTCCAACAATGATCCACCGATTGCCATTGATATCATTGATTCTCTGAGCGGAATCAAATCAGTTTCAATTATACTCCTTCTCAATGGGTCAGAGATTGGATATTCCTGGGATGGCATTACGGTTCATGCTGATTCAGGAGGCCCCTACCCCAGCGGAACTTTACTCAACCTTTCACTTCTGGTGGAAGATTGGGTGGGAAATAAGATGCCTCTCTATAGGTGGTGGTTTATCATTGACACCAATCCGCCAGAGGCAACTAATCCTTGGCCAGGAAATAACAGCTATATCCGAGATTTACAACCTAATATTCGAATAGACATGTATGATCTCATTTCTGGAATAAATAGCTCCAGCATATCTATGCGTATAAATGGGTCGCCTATTGTTCCCACTTGGAATGGTATAAGGCTTAATTGGACCCCCATTACGCCCTATTCTATGTCTTGCCTAATTATCGTGGCAGTAGATGTCGCAGATATGGTAAATAATATTATGCCAACCTACGTTTGGACCTTTATCATCGACCTTGATGCCCCGCAAGCGGCGAATGAACAGCCGGTGAATAACTCTCTTCTCACACTAACGAACACTCCCCTGATCAACGTAACTCTTTGGGATACGCTCAGTGGTGTGAATGCAACTACGATTCAATTAACGGTAAATGCTGTTCCTGTTACTCCTACATTCGACGGAACTCATGTGACCTATCTACCTTCAAGTCCTCTACCCCAATATGTTTGGATAAATATCAGTGTGTCTGCCTCGGATCGTGTTGGAAATAGCATTATCTCCTATTTCTGGCGATTCCGAATTAATCTTACATGCCCTATCATTTCCGCTTTTAGTCCCTCTAATGGCAGCTATGTGAATCAAGCCGCCCCAGAAATAAGTGCTTTTATAACTGGGCCACATCCGATCAAAGACGAAACTATCAATTTCACGATCAATGGAATTCGCGTTAAGGCTAACTGGATTGCCGCCCAAGGGAAAGTATGGAATATTACTCCTACACCTTATTTTAATGGTCTGGTTATTGATATTTATCTGAGTGCGAATGATACTCTCGATAGCCCGTGTTTTGCACATTGGTCATTTATTATTGATTCAGAACTCCCCTACGTAATCGGAGCATTCCCCTTAAATGCCACTTATATTAATGATCTCGACCCCTCTATTCAAATAACCATTGCGGATGCCCTTGCAGGGATAAATGCCTCAAGCATTGCTATCTGGATCAATAATACACCCGTGAGCTTTTCGTGGGATGGAAATACAGCAACGCATTTTCCAGCTCCTTATCAATCAGGTGACTTGATAATTGTCAAAGTGAATGCCTCAGATAACGCAGGCAATAAAATGACTGGTTATTCATTTTCTTTCCATATTGATACCATCGCGCCCACTATAAGATTACTCCAACCCAATAGTGGAATTCATGCAGGTGGCTCAGGATTCAATATTACATGGAACATCGATGATCAATCACCCTGTACACTCATTATTGAATATTCAATCAATGGGGGTGCCACTTGGACTTCCATTAATGGAGGTTCTTATTCAAACGTGAATGATGCTATTGAACTCTGGACGCTTCCAGTAGTAGATTCTGCTAGATGCTTAGTTAGAATAAATGTAACTGATTCCGTTGGGTTAACAGCAACAAATCAAAGCAACGATCTCTTAATCATTTATGCAACTTATCCGCGCCTCACCATTCAATCTCCTTCGTTTGGAACCGTTATTAGAGCGGGATCATCTAACCCAATTTTGTGGCAAAGTGCCAATGGGGTTGGCACCAAAACAGTGACCCTCCAATACTCACTCGATAATGGACAGAGCTGGTTAGAAATAAATGGGGGCACTTATTCTCACGAGGACGACGGTTCTGAATCCTGGGCGGCTCCTAACTTCCAGGATTCTAGCCAATGTTTAATCCGTATTAATATAACCGATGAAGCACTACACAAGAATAGTACCAATTCCCGAATTTTCAATCTCGATAATACGCCTCCTGACTGCTCTATTTCTTTTGGCGAACCGGGGGCTACTTACAGCAGTGGCAGTGCTCAAAACATCGCATGGGTGGCTAGCGATTCAATCAGCAATCTGACTGTGCGGATTGAATACACACTAGATGGTGGACTCAATTGGTATGAAATAAACAATGGAGCGTATTCCGATCAGAATGATGGGTCTGAAAAATGGATCGTGCCATCCAATACTTCCAATGAATGTCGCATTCGGATTACCGTGACGGACCAAGCTGGTCATTCCGATGTTGATATGAGTTCAATTTTTTCCATAAAACCTGCGGAAGGTAAGAACCTTTGGATCTATCTGGTCATTGCGGCGGCAGTCGCGGGCGCCACCGTTGTCGCATTCGTCGTGCGGTCCCGGCATAAACTAACTAGAACTTCAAGTAAAAAAGCGAAATGGGCTCCCGGAATGGAACTTAAATTGCCCGAAAAAATGCTGATCCGTGATAAAATCGATGTGATTTTAGAACAAAAGGTACCTTTAGAGTTAATCATCGATCCCGAAGTTAGCGGCATTTTAGAAAGCCCGGTTGGCTTAATCTCTAAGGAAATACTCGAAAAAATCAAGCCCCTGAATATTCCAGAAGAAGAATTGAATCAAATCCTTTCGGAATTAGCCAATTTATCACCAGAAGAACAACAGGCATTTATTGAAGAACTAAATACTTACTTTTCTTTTTCCTCAATAAACTGAAAATCATCGAGAAAGACAATTCGTTTTGTGTATTGATCGTGCGTAACCTTTTGAAGTTGTTCATCAATTTCTCTTTCATGAATAAATAAAGCTTTAATATCTTTATATTCCGCCAATCCTAAAGTACAACAATCAGATAATGCAAAGGGATGCTTTGCTTTAACTTCACCACAATGATTAGGTGGATTTTTAGATAATTTTTTCACCGCTGCATTTGCTGTCCGGGTCATTGGGTTCTTTGAGACCGAAATAAAGTTGGATATTCAATTAATCAGCTTGGCTTTCATAATCTATGGCGTTTGGAATATGTTTAACGATCCCATCGCAGGTTACTTTTCCGACCGGAAACCACGCTTTACCCCACGATGGGGAAGACGGTTTCCTTGGTTTGTAAAAAAAAAAATTGAGCAATAATGATCTGATTCTTAACGATTTTTCATTGTATAATATGAAAAAAGAAGAAAATCTAAGATACTCTATTCGTTTTAAGGGCTTTCACGAATTTAAGATTTTTATTTTGTTCCAAATTAATTTTTATCACGTAGTTTTTATAATTCTTATTAAAAAATTTCATTTGGAGCACATCGTCCGCAGTGTCGTTACTCAACGTTTTTGTCTTCAGCTCTAAGAATCGATTGAGATAGGGGATTTTTTTATCCTGGGAACTAAAATACAAAAAAGAGCCAAAAAATGAGATAGCAAAAACCGTTAATGCTAAAAAAATTGAAAGCGTAAAATAATACAGGATAATTGCGCCAAGTAATCCCCATAATGAATAGAATACAACTTTGATTGGCTTTGCACTCTTGGTTAAACATATTCTACTATTACAATCCTTGCAGATTGCGAGCTTTATATGGTAATCCTTTCGCTTCTCCTTGTCATACAAAAAATCACCGATTAATGACTTTTCAATGGTATGTTCAGTGGTTTTCCCACAAACTAGACAGATCTTTGGCAAATAGATCGCTTCGACCTCGTAAAATTCTACCGTATCTCCGATTACATTTATTTGCCCTTGGTGCATTTAGATTATCAACCTCCGGCATCTCGCACAAAATAAGTTAGAACTATTATTTTCATAACCACACCACGGACAAGTATTTCGCTGATCTAAGCCTTCTTGGGTTGCCATAAATTGAACGAACTTCATAAAGTCTTCTTGGCTGTCTTGAGATGATCCAGTCCGATAATAGGATGGGCGACTTTGTGAGGAGCTTGGTCGATAAGAATAAGAGGGCGGTGGCGGTGGTCTAGGTTTCGTTTTGGCGTCAACCCTGAGGCCATCATAAATTGCAGGAACTCCCTTAATTATAAAGTTCCCTTCAGAATTAGGAATTTTGGCTCTTCTTCTTGCTTTCACAAAACCACGTGTTGAAAGTATTGCTATCGCTATAATCAGGACAATTCCTACAATATTCAGGATAAAGGTGTATAAAGAGTTCTGGGGATTTAATGGATCCAAGCCTAATGCAATTTCCATTCCATCTGAACATCCATCTCCATCAGTATCATAAAGCAAAGGGTCTGTATGATAACTAAAGAGTTCTGCGTTATCTGTTAAGCCGTCTTGATCAGTGTCGGATAAAATACAATCCGTGGAATAAATATAATACTCTACTCCATCATTTAACCCATCAAGATCTGAGTCGCTAACATGGGGATTGGCGCCCATCTGATATTCTAATCGGTTAAATAAGCCATCGCCATCGGGATCGGCTAGGGCATCATTAAGGATTAAATTCAGTCCATTCTGGAATTCGAACAGATCCGGCATGCCATCACCGTCCGAATCGGTATTATTTGCACTAGATCCTAACTGGCACTCCAGGAGGTTGGACAAGCCATCGCCGTCGAGATCAGTTCCCGTATCATCGATAAGTAAATTTAAATTATTAGCGTATTCATAGCCATCAGACATTAAATCATAATCCGAATCTGGATTAGTTGCATTTGAATGAAGTATCAATACTTCTAATCCGTCCAGAACGCCATCACCATCAGTATCGCCATTGGTTGCATTAATATGATAAATATTTATTTCTAATCCATCTATAAGACCGTCATTATCGGTATCCGAATTAGTTGGATTGGTATGATATGTGTATACTTCTTCTCCATCTGTAATGTTATCGCCATCTGTATCTGTATTATTTGCCGCCGAATTCAGTTGAAATTCTTGCAAATTTGTCAAACCATCGCCATCATAATCATTTCCTGCATCATTTTCAGTCAAATTCAAATTGTTCCAATATTCATAGCCATCAAGCATTAGATCATCGTCTGTATCAGACTCTGTCGCACTTGTATGGAGCACAAGAACTTCGAAGCCGTCTTCCAGACCATCACTATCCGTGTCTGGATTAATAGGATTCAAACCATTATAATATTCATAACCATCTGAGAGTAAATCTCCATCCGTATCGTTATTCAATGGATTTGTGTTCCCATAGAACTCTATATAATCGTTTAAACCATCCGAATCTGTATCCGATGTTCTTGGATCGATTCCATTCTGTATCTCTGTAATATCAGATATTGAATCTAAATCAAAGTCAGCTGAAATCGTATTTGTTAAAGTTATTAATCGATTTCCCTGAATATTCACAATTATTCCATAACCAGTTACAGTATTTGTTCCATTCAACGAAGCAGAATTTGCATAATGTCCAAATCCAGTAGTAGTTGGCGCAACTGAGTTTAAATCAAGAGTTTCATAGATGATCGTTGTTACATTAACATAAGAAAGTATGAGCGATACATTTTGAACAGCCCCATTTCCGTATAAATTAAACGAATAATTTAAACTATTACCCGCCTTTTGAAATGAAACAGCCCCTAAGGCTGGCTGTAACACCGATTCCCCGCTAATTCCATCAGATTCCAGTGGATGATGCGTATAACCTAAGGTGGACGACCTTGAAACTGTATTCGAATAAATATAATCATAAGACTCCTCCATAGAAATCACGCCATCCCCATTGGAATCCGTAGCGTTCTCCGGTGCTCTAAGAAAATAATTAGTAAAAACACCATGCTGACTAGCATCATCCTCCAAACTATATTCATCCGCCAAACATGCCATCATCAGGTATCTTCCCGATGATTGCGTTTCAGGTACCATACCCCCACTATTGCAAGAATCACAAACCACATATTTCTCAGTGCAATTCATTGAATCGAGTTTCGAATCCAGCAGATAATCAAAAAAATATTGGGTTGGATATGTAATGGAATCATAGGGGCACATATAGTGAATTCCATTATAGCTTTCTACTTCATAGTAATTTATTTGGAACCCCCAATAATTATAGATGTTATCGCTATATAAATTTATCCAAATACTCTTATCGCTTAGCACGGGGACCCACCCAGACCAAAGCCCAGAAGAATATGTTCCGGTATAATAGTAATAGGTATATCCTGAAAGCAAATCCGAATCTCCGACAAACACATAATCATATCCGTATTCTGTTTCTAATCGACTAAAATGCACCCGCATGTAGGCCGCATTTGAACCGCCGAATATACTCCAATATGTGTCATAATAACTGGGATAAGGATGTGGAGAATACACGTTGGTTGAATACTGAGTGGTATCCGTGTCTGCTCCTCCATGACCGGAATAGTAGAAGAAAAATACATCGTTTGCGTCAGCTTCTGCAGAAATCGTATCCAAAGCCGAGCTAATGGCAGTTTTGGTGGCGGCTGAGTCTTGGATATAAATAATATTCGAGGGTTCGAAATTATAATCATTGATTAACATTGTATAAACGGCTAACGCATCATCATCACAATAATTTAAATCATAACTAGTTCCGGGATAATCAGAGATTCCAATAACGATTGCATAGCCTGTTTTTGGGTCGAGGGAACTTGAAACCATCTTATTATCTTCTAAGGGGGTTGATTCGCGTTGTTCAGCTCGG
>CAYGYC010000061.1:0-2696 GCA_964353755.1 uncultured archaeon
CTCCTTCCAGAATCGCCCGGTCTGTGGTGCGGATTGCCCCGCCAACCAGTGATGTTCTCGTCTATTTTTGTGAGAATCTACTTTTTCCATTAGCTCAGGAGAAACATGCTCGGGTTTTCCTATTGGATTCCATCGCTACTCAGTTTAGGGCGGAGTATGGGACTGATCCGACGGCTCTGCCAGAGCGCCAGTCAAAAGCGGGGCGAGTGGTCGAAGCATTATTACACGTTGCCCAACAAACGAACGGGGTGGCCATCCTAACGAATCATGAAACCATAGATCCCACAGGATATGGTAAACCCGGACGACATGCCTTAGGCCTTCTTATCGGGCATGCATCTCAGGTTCGAATTAAAATGCAAATCATCCCGAATCAGCCAACCGCTCGTAATTTTATTATTGAAAAAGCGGTGGATCTTTCTCCTAGCGGTTGCCTTCTCGAGATCGCTAACACCGGCTTCGTTGATCCTACTCCCCCTTCAAATATAGATAAGAAAACTGATGGAGAAAGTGTAGGAATGGTTAAAGCCGGACGATTTAGGTATTAGTTATATTTCCTTATCCAAGAGACCTCTTAAATGATTATTTTATTCAATTTGAATAATATTTACAATAATTATTATATTCATCATCCAAAGTGAATGATTATTATAATTATCATTCAAAATGAAAATGATATGAAAATTTATTTGTTAAAATTTGCTAAAGACATTTTTGAATAATAATTAATATAGTATTATAATTATAAATATAAGTGAAAAGGTGAGAAAGAATGGTAACCGTTATTTGTACGCTTGGATCGAATTATGAAAGCCTTTTAGGAGTAATTCTTCCCCTTGCAGAAAAAGAATTTATTATTTTCCATCGATTTGCACAGGAGACCGTCTAAGAAATAAAGAATGATATAATAGAAAGGGGTAAAATAATTAACCCACAGGTAATAGTAAATATCCGTGGATTAAGTAAGTTAAATTTAAGCGGGGCAGTCAAACTCATCCAAAAATTAATTAATACCTCCTATAATTTAGGGGAAAAAATTATCGCTTGCATTGCGGGCGGTGATCAATTTTTGTCTCTTGCTTTGATGCTATCGTGTTATGTAGAACATGATAAAGTGGATAAATTATTCTATCTCACTGAATCAGGTGACACCCTTGCCCTTCCTATAATTCCGTGGACAATTTCTGGGACAAAAAGAAAAATTTTAGGAATACTCTCCACTTCTACTTCTATGAAGAATCTCGCAGGGGAGCTAGGGATTAGCCAAGGTATGACCTACAAGCACCTGAAAGATTTGCTGAATGAGAGATATATCACCGAAACCTTACATACCTTTGAATTGACCCTCATAGGGAAAATAATGGCATCCCCGCTCATGATTAATGATGACGATTTTGAGGTAAAAGATTTACCCGTCAAAAATACAATGGATTAGTGATGTATTCAATTTGTTTTTAAATGTCTTCTTCAATCGCATCTGTGCGTGATATACTCTTTGAAAAATAGGGGAATCATGTTATAAAAGAAAAAAAGGGAAAGGAAAGGATTACCTAATAATAGACTAATATCAAAAATAATCGTGTTTCAGCATTTTAATATCTGAGCGGATAGTAGCGCGAATACTAGGTTATTGATTTTTCGAGGACTTAGAAAAAAAGGATTTATTTCTCAATTAAGTTTAAAAAACTTGAGGTATTTACACTAGTTATGAGATGTTTTTTATGTACTGAGATAAAGAATCCCGAAATTATCACAGAAGCGCTTCAATTTCAAGCGGAACTAAAATCCATTGGTGTCGGAGTAAAATTCGTAGAGAGTGAAAATCTTCATTTCACTTTAAAATTTCTTGGAGAGATCGATCCCGCCTTAGTCGATGATATTTATTCTGTAATGAAAAAAATTCCCATTTCACCTTTCATTATAAGTCTTCAAGGAGTAGGAACTTTTCCGCCTTCCCGTCCTCGAGTAATATGGATTGGAATTTCAGAAGGGCAAGACGAGCTCTCTTCCATCATCACCTTTTTAAATAAGAATTTAAAGAGTCTGGGATTTAAACCGGAAGCTAGAACTGATTCTGCCCATTTAACCATTGGACGAGTAAAATTTATAAATGATAAGAAATCTTTATTAAATCTTCTCCAAAAATGGAAAGATCATCCTTTTGGAAAAATAAATGTTACATCAATTCAATTCAAAAAATCCCTTTTAACTTCAAAAGGTCCAGTATATACCACTCTTAAACAGGTTCCAGATTAATTAGATTTGAAAATTTTATATGTAATATAGCTATATGCTCTAAAGCATCTCGTTGGCGGGAATAAAGGATTTGTAAATTCCCCAAACAGCTTAATAAAATAAATAAATTCTACCTGTATTATTTCCAGCAACAATATATCGCTCAGCCGATGAAATCGCTACTATTGAATCGGAAGTCTTATAACTCCAGGTATTTTCATTATTATATCCATCAAACAGAAATACAATACTATCAACACTCCCTGCCGCGATATACTGACCATCTGCGGAGATTGCCACCGACCTGACTTCCCCCCCACTCGAATAGTTCCACAGCGGCACCGAGCTGGTGCGGTTAAAGCAGTAAACGTGCCAATCTGCGCTCCCTGCCGCGATATACTGACCGTCTGCGGAGATTGCCACCGACCTGACTTCCCCCCCACTCGAATAGTTCCACAGCG
>CAYGYC010000061.1:2796-16422 GCA_964353755.1 uncultured archaeon
GCCAATCTGCGCTCCCTGCCGCGATATACTGACCGTCTGCGGAGATTGCCACCGAATTGATTTTATCTCCAGCTTGATAGCTCCAAAGCAGATGACTAACAAATGGGTACGGAGTAAAAACCATTAAAATAACAAAGGAAAAAAGTAAACAACTAGTAATTATCATTAGAATTTTAAAAGTTCTTTCTCTTTTCATTAGACTGTTCAACACCTTTTTTAATATTTGATATTTTTAAAAGTGCGTAACTTTAATACCATGATTCAGAATTTTTTCAACAATAATTAATTAGGAAAATTTTTATAAATAAGTTGAATAGGAAAGCCCATTATCTACTCCATCACCCCCTTCAGGGATATATTGATGACCTACTCCATCTCCATTATCATCCAATAATGGTTTTTGGTTTTTTCCATGATAATCATTCATATAATCAACACCTTCAACTGCATCTTGAAAAGCTTTTCTATAGGAGTTCCCATCATCTAATGAGTTAAATAAATAATAAGAAAACCAACATTCATAACCTTCCCACCCCCAAGAGAATCTATATTCATTTGATGCAGTTAAAATTATCCTATTTGGACCAGAGATTTTTGTAATAAAACATCCTGAGAAACATGCATCAAGAACACATGTTAGTGTTGAATATTTCAAATTTGGGTTGTCTAATATATCTGCTAATTCGGACCTCCAAATTCTATTCCAGGCATTTAACTGAATATTGGTCATATAAAAAATAGGGAACTCTCCATGATCGATAATGCAAATTAGAATGTTATCTGTACTATCTGCATTCTTACTTAACCAATCTATTACTCTCTCTAAATTTTGTTGACAACTAATTCCATCTACTCTCTCACTACCTTCAATAATATGTGTCCCTGGAGCATTTAAATAAACGATTGTCTCATCAGTATAGCCATTATTTAAAAGTTTTATGTATATATGTTTTGCAGTTTGGCGGAATTCAAATTCTCCTTCTCCACCTGGTTTACCACCACTTACAATAACAGCAAATTTGGTAGGATTACCTGTAGGGGTTGAAAGAATGACTTCATCATAAGGCTTATCATACAAAGAATAAATTAGGAGAAATATTACCAAGACAATAATTAGAATTGCCGCAATAATTGAAACAGCATCAGAACCTATAATATCATTGGATAAATCTCTGATTTTTCCCCATGTAGGATTAAGTAATGAATCCTTTTGAGCTACAATGGTAGAGATGGTATTATCAATTTTTGTAGGATTATTTTTCCATGAATTCCAAAAAGAAGCTAATAAACCAAAAATTAAAATGGGTCCTACCCCAAGAGTTATAAGGGTTAGCAGTACAATAACACCGAGAATAATTTTGTATAAATTCCTTATTATTGAATCAAAATTCTCTATAATTGGATTTAATTCTGCAGTATAAGTATTTAACTGTGTAATTCTTTCAGCTTCTGCCTGTATTAGTATCCCATTACCTGCACAAAATATGCATAAAATGTCTTTTTCAATTTCTCCACTGCCATCACAATTTGGACAAGTTATATCCAAAATTCCGTCGCCGTCACAATCCCAACACTCAACTAAGCCTAGAACTATTTTAAATCCCTTACATGTTGGACAGATATATTCTTTTATTCCATCCCCGTCACATAAGGGGCAAGGTTTCCCCAGCCAAATTCCATTTCCAAGACAAAGCCAGCATGCTCCTTGGACCAAACCGTTCCCTGAACATGTAGGGCAGGTAACCCGCCCCAATCTCTGACCATTACCTCCACAAAAAATACACCGAACTCCATGAACCCCTGTTCCATCGCACATATAACAAGGTGTAGTAGTGTGCACCAACCCCGTTCCATTGCAAAAGGGGCATGTGATTTCTGTAATAGTTTCAAAAATAGTGATGGTGGAGGTTTCTTCTGATTGAAAATAGTAATTATTCCCTTGAAACTCTATTCTGAGCGTATATAATCCTATTGGTTCGTTACTAGGAATATTGTAGCTTAAAATTGCTCTCCCTTCTGTTGTTGTCGAGGCGGTTCCTAGTAGAGCTGTTTCCTTATAAAAATATATGGTTTTTCCTACAATAGGATTTCCCTCATCATCAGTAAGCGTAGCAGTAAGTTCTACTATGCTACCTTGGCAAACTGTATATTCGCCAATATTCAAAATTGTATTTTCTTTCTCAATTAATAGATTGATATTTTTTTCATTTTCTAAATAGAAGTCATCTCCTGCAAACTTTGCAGTGATTGAATAAGTTCCGGGTTGGTTTGAAGGAACGTAAAGAGTTGCCCCTATCCCGCCAGTATCCATGTTCGCGGAGCATATTACTGTATTATCAATCAATATTTCAATGGACCTAAGAGGTGGATCTATTTCTCCTACTTGTGGAATAGGATTGTTTTCATCGTCACTGAGGAGTGTTTCGATTAAGAAGGGATCTGAATATGTCATGGTTAGGGAAGATACAATTACTAAATTACTATCCTCAGTTAATTCAACAAATTCAACAATGCTATTTTCTTTCAGTATATCTAACATACTGACACTTGAATATGTAGAAAGATAACATGCATCACCACTAAAACCAAATACCAAATCATATAGTCCAGGTTTTATATAAGGTACATATTCTATTATGGCATTTCCATTCCCATCTGCTATAGCATTTCCAATAATTGAATATATTCCATTCTCTGCATAATAGGCGAAGATTTCTTTGTTGGTAGGGATTATGTCGGAAAGTTGAGGTAATGGATTCCCCTCATCATCCGTGATTTGCATATCAAGGTTTATAATTTCGCTATAGGTCCCCGTGTATTTGTTTTGACAATGAATAACGCTATATTCTGGTTGAACCGTTAAACTTCCGGAATAGGTTGCAGGGAGGTAAAATTCGTCGCCTAAAAACAAAACTTCTATCGGGTATTCCCCTGGAAGTAACCAAGGTATATAGAAGATTTCTACCTCTCCCTTGTGTAACTCTTGAGAATTTGTCATGCCTGCACCAATTTTTACCCAAGTTGCGTCTATTTGCAAATAAAATTCCAATAGGCGACTTGAAGGATTGATATCAGAGGATTGGGGTATGCCATTTCCCTCATTATCAGCCAATTGAAAAATAATATTAGAATAATCGCTGTATTTAATCTCTGTATCGATTGGATTAATGCGCGTAGGTTCTTTTTCGATGAGAGTGCGATCCTTAAAAAGTTTATAGAATTCAAATGTATCTAAACAAGGAATTAACGGCGCAAAATCTACCTTTAACACGTTGTCATAAGACCTTGGATTTAAAAAGAGGGGGTAATTAACTTGAGCTATACCATCTCCATTAGTAATAGCCCTCCCTAAATCAATTACCCAAAAATAAGAGTCGATCAAATCATAAAGACAATTTAATAAGCTGCAAAGTAAGCAATGACACCTCTCAAACCGTTCTCCATAAAAATAAAGGAAAAACCAGAGATAATCAAAAATAGTGGAGAGAAAGGCACAATTCTCTATCCAAGAAGGATAGAACTCTGTGTGCCCAAAAATATAAAAATCAACGATGCAATTTTCTAATGGACATCCAAGAATTGTTGTTATATTTGCTGTAAATGTAGCTATATCAGAATAGCTTCCCCTTACCGAACTCATTTTGATTATAGGGGTCAGATGAACCTCGATAGACTCCTGAACCTCGGCGAAACACTCCCTCCCAAAATCTTGATCAAGCTCCGTTAAAGCATTTATGGTTGGCCCATCAATAGAGGCACCAACACCACCGTTATTTAAATTATCATCTGATATGATAGCATGCGTATCATCTGGTCGAACAGGATTTCCATCTGTTTGGTATTCTGCAAAATTCATTATTAAAGGGCTGAAATTTTGTAAATTATCGAGATATGATTTAAGTTGATCATAATAATCATTCATTGCTTCCACTTTATAATCAAAAAATTTCATTAAATCTTCAAGTATGTTATATACATAATCATTTAACGAAAAAATATTCACACATTTCGAATCTTGAGAGGACTCCCATATGTGATTTCCCTTATAGATAGCATAAACCTGAAATTCTGGGATAGGTATTCCATCTCTTTCCCCATTAAACAGTAATAGCCCTTTGTTATCTGTTATTCCCGAACCAATATATGTTAAATTCAGGTTTGAAGCCTCGGCATCATTATTTCCATCCTCTACATAAAAAGAAATATTTTGATAGCAAATCGGGCTTGTTTCCCCTTTTTCATGAAGGGATACTTCCACAGTAAAATCTTGTTTCATAATATCATCCCAAAAAACTTCTCCGATATTCTTGATCTGTAAGGTAGATTCCTCAGCTATCACAAAAAGATGGGTTGATTCAGTAGATTCAGTGAAAAATCCAGGTAGAATAGAAAAATCTGTCGAAATTGAAATTATATATAATTTATTAATCCGAAATGTGTTCGAAGTTAGAGAAAATGTTATAGAATTTAATCCTTTTTCGCAAGTATTAGAGATTGAAAGAACAATAGTTTTGTTTTCATCAAAAATCTGAAAACAATATTTCCCCTTATAAGTAGATTCGAAAGTAAATTCAATAAGGTCAGTAATATCAAATACTTTCATCGGTTCGGTAGAATTTGAGATTAAATCATTAATTTGTTTAGCACGGTCGGAAATATTAACTGCTGATAAATTTATGTTAAAAATGTATGAATTAGTAGCATTATAAGATCCAATACCTATCATAAAATAAGAATAAATTAAAAAAATAAATATGATAAAAACACCCATTTTCTTTTTATAGGTCATCAAAATCCCCTTCACTATTCTTTTTATACAATATAGAAAAATTTAGTATGAAAAACACTTACACCCCTTATAATATATAAATTTATTGCGATATATTGAGCTTCAGTAGTTGAATTTGCACCGCATCTAAACTGCTTAAATTTAATATGTTCGGGGAATAAAATAAGGGTGGGCTAAGAATAGAGGTGAAAAAAAACCTGATCGAACTTTGGGTTTTAAAGGCTCTCTGGACAAACTGGTTGGAAATCTCAGGTGCGATATTCTCAGCCCTTATAGCTGGCACGGTCTTAAGGACCGCTACTGAAGTGGTGGATTTTTCACCTAAAAAAGATTTCCCTCCTCGTCCTTAGCCCCCCATCCGAAAATGGGTTCAAGGAATTCAACATAGGGTCGAGCAAAGGGTATAAACCTTTTTCTGCACCTGGAAAAGGTTCATGGGTTGAGTTAGCGGAAACTATTTTAAAAAAACCAAGAAATTAGAAATACATTAGCAAAAAGATTATAAAAGATCATAGTAATGAATATTATTAAGAGATTTAATCACCTTTAAAAATTGAAAGGAGCTGACCTCCCATTTCAAACCAAGACATTTCTGATTTTGAACGATTTGGTGTCGGAATGGATGTGCACAAACAATTTGCCATCGTGAGTATTTATAGTTCCAAAAAAGAAAGTGGGATGGAGTTTATTTACGCCAAGACCGATCGATTTCAAACGACCCCTCAAGGGTTATCTGAATTGACCACTTATTTACAGAAATTTTCCATGATTGTAGTCGCCTTTGAATCCACCGGCCCTTATTCGCTGCTCATCTACAAGACACTCCAAAAATTCTTGCCCAAAGACAAAATTCTCTGTGTGAATCCCTACTTTGCGAAAGCATTGCCTGAGCACAAGTCTGATAAAATCGACTCGAGGAATTTAGCCAAATATGCGTTTTTCGGGTTGGTCAGAGGGTCCTATATTCCTGACACCACCTATCAGCTCTTAAGACGGCTTACTCGAGGGCGAAAAAGGGGCATTCGAATGGTGGTGAATGCCAAGAATCGGATTATCATGATTTTAGATCGCGCGGGGTTACGGATTAATCAAGAGATCAACTTATTTACCAAATATGGCCTAAATCTCTTATTAAGTTTGGCGAATGGAATCTCCTTACAGCACCATGTCGAAACTGCCCTCCCCAATTCGCATATCCTCCGGTACAAAGACCAATTAAGCCCCTTCTTTGCCCTCGAATTACTTCCTTTTGAACAGGAAGAGTTACAAGCCGCCTTAATGGAGTATTGCTTTTTAGTGAAACAAGTCCTCGAATATGAACGGAGTCTGTTTAATTTTATTAGCAAACCCGGAAATGAAGATTTATTGGCGCAATTTACGAGTTTAACCAGTGTACCGAGTATCGGGGAAATCTCAGCATTTGAACTTTTAGCGGAATTAGGGCAATTTACCCGGTTTTCTTCCTTAAAACAGGTTCAAAGTTATGCCGGACTCGTCCCGACCTTAGTGGAAAGTGGAGGCAAAGAAAAAAAGGAGCGCCTCCAAAAGAGGGGCAATAGATATCTACGGACTACCTTGGTCTGTTGTGCCAAAACGCTGGTCTTTCTGCCCCAGCGCAATCCCGACTTAAAGGCCTATATCACCCGCATCGTGCAAAAAAATTCAAGAACCAATAAAAAAATCTGGGTAGAACTGGCAAAGAAACTCCTACGGATTTGTATTGCCCTCTTAAGATCAGGACGGACTTTTGATTCTTTACTGATTGGAAGTAGTGAAAAGGGGAAAATGGAAAAAGAATCCAAAAAACGAAAGGCGCAACTCAATTTCTTCCAAAAACAAATTTCTAAGTTACATACGCATTTTAATTTTACCTTTGCTTCCTTGAAGTCTATGATTGATGAGATGGCTACTTTTGATACGAACAGTTCTCGCACTTAGGCGGTGCAAATTCAACCGGTTTGCCAGCGGGTGCGAGAGCACCCGCTTAGTTTGTCCAACAATTAATTTTTCTTTGCCTTTCTCCGCGAGCTTTTGAGCTGACACCTATAATATCCTCCAAAAAGCATTCCTAGAAGCTATTTCGGCGAATGGGATTATGGGATTAGGATCATTACCCTATTCTGTGGAATTTCAGAAGGGCAAGTTGAGCTCTCTTCCATCATTACCTTTTTAAATAAGAATTTAAAGAATCTGGGATTTAAGCCGGAAGGGAGAACAGATTCAGCCCATTTAACCATTGGACGTGTAAAATTTGTAACTGAGAAAAAATCTTTAATAAATCTGCTCCAAAAATGGAAAGATCATCTTTTTGGGAAGATAAATGTTACATCAATTCAATTGAAAAAGTCCCAATTAACTTCAAAAGGTCCGATATATACAACTCTTAAACAGGTTCCAGATTAATTAGATTCTAAGGATAGAATAAAGGTTCCGGTTCAGAAATTATTATCTCCATTTCAATTTTCTCTAATTTTTCAGGATCGATTGGGCTTTTCCTAGATTTTTTACATTCCTCTTCCATTTTTTTCATGCGTTCAAAGCTATTTTGGAAATAATCTTCTGCATTTTTAATATCTGATATTGCATGTACAGGAAATTTGGAAGTAGCTGTTTTAAAATGAATACATGCCAGATTGTAATAAGCAGCTGAAACACAGGGGGCTCTATCAAGGTATTTTTGTTTTTCTCCCATACTTCTATAACCTTTCCCACGATAAATTTCTGCATATCCATAGAGACTACTGGCTAAAATCGAATCTTTAATAGATTGAGCGGCTTCGGATGCTTTTTTAGCCCCACCCATATATAATTTAGATGCTGTAATATACTGCGCTGCGTTCTCATTTTCCTCAGCTTTTATCTCTTGAATTCTAAGAAGGTAAAAATTTATTTCACTAATAATTTTATTTACACTAATAATTTGATTCAACAAATTTTGTTGTTTTTTCACTGTTCTCGCAAAGATTAAGGCTGTACTTAATATGTTGCTGGCTTCTTTAGAGTAGTTAATTTCATCCTCAATTTTTCTTTTTGTTAATGACTGTCTAAGTAAAGTACTATACAAATCTGCGGCTTCTAATAAAATATTAGCAATTTGAATTTTATCATCTTCAATTTTTACCATATTTCCCGATAAATCTCTTATCTCAAGTAGTAAACCAATTTTCTCTGCTGAAATTTGTTTTACGGTATTAGAAAGCACCTTTGCTAATCGAATCATTAGTTGTGCATCATTTTCGGAAGGTTCACGTTGATTTGTAAATATTTCAGTTCGGATCTTAGAAATCTTACTCCAAAATTCGAATAAAATTCCCCCCACTTGTTGAAAGGCATCAGTAGCTAATCCATCCTCTCCATTTTCTTCCAATTGTTTTCCAGCTGAAATAGCTAAATCTATAGCCTTTTCATATTCCCCTTTTTCCCCCAAAGATAATGCTTTTTCCAACATCTCAAGTGCGACTGAAATTGATTCATTAAATTGCTCTTTAACCTCAGATTTTGGTGGCGCTTGAATGGTTATATTCGAACTAGATACGGTCTCTCCATATTCATCAACAAGTGGGCGTTGCACTGTTGCTCTATGAGAGAGATCAATCAACATTTGTCCAACAAATTTTTCATCTAACTCTATAATTTTCCAATTCAATTTCTTATAGGTGGAATTCAAATTTGTTGGGTCATCTAAGGTAAAAATCTCAAACCCCGAATAAGATGAACTAATTTTGGAGGGATCAATTACTAAAGCAATTGCGCTTGGATTTATTCCTTGATACCCAATATGATTTTTAATATCCACAGAACTTAAGAAAATTTGCAACCCTGGATGTGAATGATACCAGCCTACAACAAAAAATCCTTTTTCAACGACCTTTTCATTAACTTCAGCAGCCTCAATATAATGTTGATCCTCAAATTCAACTTCGGTTGCTCCCCCATGAACCATAGGTATAGCTTCATCAATTACTACATTATTTTGTTCTATTTTTCCCACTAAAAATCCATAAACCTCACGCCATTGTTTCATGTTGATTCCTGGATTGCAAAACCGAGTACTATGCAAAACTATATCCTTATATGCCTGAAATTTAATAATAACCAAACTATTGCTACTTGAATCACTGGTAGATGTTCCATTTTGGACCATATATTATTCCTCAAAGTATCTGAAAATTTTTCTAATAAGATGAATTTTATTATATTACATATTATATTATAGAATTTTCTAAAAATTATGGTTTGAGTGAATGAATATGGATGTTGCAAAAATTAGAATGGCAGAAATAAGTGCGAAAGAATCCGTCTATCGAGAAGCAAGTGCGGAGGGTACCATACGTCTTAAAAAAAGTACAATAGAACAAATAAAGAACGGGTCTCTTGATAAAGGAGATCCCATTTCTGTCGCAGAAATTGCTGGAATTTTGGCTGTAAAAAAAACACCAGAATTAATACCCCTATGCCATCCTATTCCCATAACGAATGTAAAAATAAATATATCATTAGAAGAAAATCTAGTGAGAGTTCAATGTATTGTCAAAAGTTATGCTCGAACAGGAGTGGAAATGGAAGCCTTAACGGGAGTTTCAATAGCCCTTTTAACAATTTGGGATATGGTAAAACCCATTGAAAAAAATGAAACAGGGCAATATCCCACTACATTAATTACAGATATCAAAGTTTTAGAAAAGAAAAAAATGGTATAATGAGTTATAATTCAAATCTTTATGATTATAAATGAAATTGAATTAACTTTACTAAAAAAGTGGTATGAAAATGACAGAAGAACATAAAAAACACGATTCCGAATATCATAAGTTATCCCTTTCAATAATCATTATTAGCGATTCAAGATATAAACACTTAGAAAATAACAAGGAAAATAATGATTTAACTACTCCCTTGATTAAAAAACTCCTCCTAGAACAAAATCACGAAATATGCTCTACCGATCTTATTCCAAATGAATCTAGCCTTATAAAAAAGAAAATGGAAACGGTGATTGAAAAGTTTCATCCTGATATTATAATTACCTCCGGTGGCACTGGAATAGGTAAAAGAGATATTACCATTGAAACTATGTCCGAATTGTTTTCAAAAGAATTAACTGGATTTGGTGAATTATTTCGCAGTTTAAGTTATAAGAAAATTGGTATTACTGCAATTTTATCACGAGCAACTGCAGGAATTTACCGAAATACCCTAGTATTCAACTTACCCGGTTCTCCTAAAGCTGTAGAACTAGCTATTTCAGAAATAATTTTACCTATGGTTCCACACGCAATCTCAATGCTCCATGGATAGGTGATCAATTGAAATTTGAGGATGTCCATTCAAGAGGATTTAAGTCTTTATCACCAGTTAATGAGGTTAAAAAAAATTTATCAACAAAATTAACAAGAATGCCTGACGAATCAATTAATTCCATATCCGCTTTGGCACGGATAGTCGCTAAAGACATTGTTTCGCCCGTAGATATACCCCATTTCACAAGATCGGCAATGGATGGGTTTGCCGTTAAAGCAGAAAATACCTTTGGCGTTAGTCAAAGAAATCCTAAAAGACTAAAAATCATCGATAAGATAGATATAAATGAGATTTCCGGAAAAAAGATACAAGATAATGAAGTTATTCAAATCCCAACTGGTGGTTCCATTCCTGAAGGAGCAAATGCCGTTATTAAATTAGAAGATACCAAAAAAATAAACGATGAAATTGAATTATATTTTCCCATTGCACCATTTAAAAATATTTCAAAAAAAGGAGAGGATTTGAAAAAAGGCGACACAATTATTTCAGAAGGAAGTATTATTCGCCCTCAAGAAATAGCCATTTTATTAGCTGCTAATGTATTAAAAATTAAAGTTACGAAAAAACCTCGGGTTGCCATTATTGCGACTGGGTCTGAATTAATTGAAATAGGAAATGAACCTAAAGTGGGTCAGATAATTGAGACTAACACTTATTTGCTCTCCAATTTATGTGAAGTATATGGAGCCTCTCCAATTAGGCTAGGTATAGTAAAAGATGACATGAATTCTTTGAAAATTATTTTAGAAAAAGCATTAGAGTATGATATTATTGTTTTTACGGGTGGGTCTTCTGTAGGCGAACACGATTTGCTCCCAGATTTTATCCATGAAACGCAAAATAGTGAGATGTTAGTTCATGGTATTGCAATGCGCCCAGGAAGCCCAACGGCAATGGCCATTATCCAGGAAAAACCTGTTTTTTGTCTTCCTGGATTTCCTGTAGCGGCAATGACTAGTTTTGAAGTATTTGTGGGTTTTACAATTAGAAAAATGCTAGGTGCAAGAGAATTAGATCCAAGACCATCTGTCCAGGCTATATTAACTAGACAAATTCCTTCCGAGCTGGGTAGGCGTGATTATGTGCGTGTAATGTTAATTTATGATGAAATAAGAGGTATCTATCTCGCTGAACCATTGAGAACTGCTGGATCTGGAATTCTCAGTTCAGCAGTTAGGGCAAGTGGCATTTTGGAAATACCCGAGGAATCAGAAGGACTAGAAAAAGATACGAGAGTAACTGTGAAAATTTATGTTCCAAGATGATATAATGGCTACGAAGAAATATTATCAAACCTTATCCTTCGCTGATGTTAAAAAGTTATTAAATGAACATTTTAAATTTATTCCAAAAATTGAAGAGCTTCCTATAATTGAAGCAGATGGCAGAGTGTTAGCTGAGGATATTTATTCAGGTATAGATGTTCCTCATTTTAATAGATCAATGAGAGACGGTTTTGCAGTAAGATCTGAAGATACTTTCAATGCGGATGAAGAAGCTCCTGTCATATTAAAAGTCATAGGTAATATATCTGCAGGTGAAATGCCCATAAAAAGTATTAATGCAACTGAATGTATTCAAATTGCCACTGGGGCACCAATTCCTGCAGGTGCTGATGCAATAGTAATGGTGGAATATACCAATCTTTTGAATGAAAATGAGGTGCAAATCTTTAGGTCCGTAGTTCCTGGACAACATATTATCAAAAAAGGTAATGATATACCGAGAGGCTCAAAAATTTTAGAGAAAAATCGGCGCCTTAATCCAAGGGATATCGGAGCTCTAGCAGCCATAGGTAAGTGGACTATAAAAGTATATTCTCTACCTAAAATTGCATTATTTAGCACAGGAAATGAAATAATCCCCTCAAATGAAAAATTAGAAATCGGTAAAATTTTTGATATTAACTCTTATACATTATTATTATCCTTAAAGCGCACCGGTGCTATCGTCATATTTAAAGGGATATTAGCAGACGACATGGAAATTGCCAAACATTCATTAATTGAAGTTCTTAAAGAATTTGATTTAATAGTCTTATCAGGCGGAACTTCTAAAGGAATTGGAGATATTTTTCCGTTAATTATACCAAAACTAGGGCAAATCGACCTTCTGATTCATGGAATTCGAATAAAACCAGGAAAACCCACTTTATTTGCTACATTAATATTAGACGGAGAAGAAAAATTAATAACCATGCTTCCTGGCTATCCAACTAGCGCAATAATGATTTTCAATTTATTCTTAAAAGATATTATCAGAACATGGTCTCAATTACCGGTGATACCGCCTAAAACTATTACTGCAAAGTTAAAAGAACGGGTATATTCAGAATTAGGGCGGTTAGAACTTAAAATAGTCAAATTAATTCGAGACGATACCTCTTATTTTGCTTCTCCGGCAAAAACAGACTCAGATGCAATAACTACCTTAGTGGGGGCAGATGGATACTTTGCAATTCCAGAACAAGTGCAAATTATGGAAGAAGGTGAAGAAGTAGAAGTTATATTGTTTGATTATTAAATTCAAAAACTATTAGTTTAACTTATTCAAGGTAAATTTTATTTAAATCTTTACTATTTTCATCAAAATAAGATTATTTTTGTCGCCCCTTTTTTTAATTAAGTTTTCAATTATCATTGTGGGGTTTAAATAGACTTTTTCAAAATCATTTACGACACAGTTCCCTTTCAAAAAATGAAATGCAAACCCGCATCTCAATGAATTATAAGGGATTTTAATTCAATATCGAAAAATTCATACGGGTTATTGTATGGATCAAAAATTATTTGCTTTACAACAAATGGTAGATCATATTACCGAGGATTCAGGGTTCTATGGAACCATCATATCATCAGAAGAAGGTCTTATTATAATTAATTCAAATCACCTAGATTCAAAAATAGAAATTGAACCTTTGGCTGCAAAAGCTGCTTCAATATTTAATGATTATGAAATAATTTCCGAAAATCCAGAAGATATTATAATAACTTATACTAACAAAAAAATATTTATTCGGAAACTCTCTCCATTAAATAATTCAGAAAATTCGATTCTTCTCATTGCCATAATGCCACTTAATATGCGATATTATCGTAGAAAAATCAATAAAATCGCTAATAATGTTCTTAATTCCATTTGTTAATAATTATTAGAAGATTCCTTATCATTTTAATTTCTTCTTCTTCTTCTTTCTTCTTTTTCAATCAATTTCCTTAAGGAAAAAAATTGTTTTTATTTGTTTCATTCATTTTTTGGAGGAGCGGATTTTGATTTACTGTCTAAAAAATTTATGAGTAATCGTTAATTTATTAATAAAAAAGTAAATGAATTATTTCAACAGAATTTAGAACGGAGTAAATAACCTTCAAATTAGTTATAAAAACTTATAAATTTCTATCAAAATCTATAAGTTTCTATGCCAATTCTCTATCTACCCGCACGCGAGTAGACCCGCAGTAAGGTTATTCGGCGGTACGCCTGTCGCCAGGTTCAAGCCATCCAGCACGGTATTGAGGGCCCCCAAGAGATTC
>CAYGYC010000062.1:0-8536 GCA_964353755.1 uncultured archaeon
CCCCATCATCAATACATTCGATTAACTCTTTGCCTCCTTTGCGGATATTAATGACTATCTTCCTTGAGTTTGCATCAATGGCGTTTTCCAATAATTCTTTTACGACAGCTGCGGGATCTTGTACGACCTCACCGGCGGCGATTTTAAGCCGTGTTCTTTCATCAAGCACCTTAATTTTTCCCATATCAGCACCTGAAATAAACCTTGATTTTTACTATTTTTTCATTATTTTAAATCAATCTCATTATGGAAAATTTAAATTGATATTTCAACAAAGTTAGTCCGAACAAAATACAATAAAGTATGTTCTAAATGAAATAAAATACAAGAGGTTAAAATATGGTTGGAATACGATCTTACGGTATTTACGTCCCAAAGTATAAATTAGAACGAAAGAGTATAGCAGAAGCCTGGGATTTTCCGAAAGCACCCGGATTTATTACAGTTTCGAACCAAGATGAAGATAGCATTACCATGGGCGTGGCAGCGGCTTTTGAAGCCCTTGAATCAGCACAAATCGACCCCAAAGAAATTGATGCCGTCTATTTTTGTTCAACAACTCCGCCGTATACAGAGAAGCAGAATGCGGCGACATTGGCATCGATTCTCGATCTTCGAGATGACTGTGTAACGGCAGATATCACAGATTCTACGCGAGCTGCTTCCATAGCATTAATGGCAGCAGTGGATTCTGTAAATGCAGGGAAAATTAAAAATGCGCTTATTATTGCATCAGATAAACGCTATGCGGAGCCGCAAACAATGTACGAGTATATGTTTGGCGATGGCGCTGCGGCGATAGTCGTCTCCGAAAGCGATGGACTTGCGAAAATTAATGGATATCATTCCGTGAATTATGAATTGGTAGGACCGTGGCGGAAAGAAGGAGATTTCAATGTGCGTCAGTTTGAAGGCAAAATAGAAACCGGTTATGGCTATATGAACAACACAATTAAGGTAATCAAAGGATTAATGCAAAAATTTGAATTAACTCCAGATACCATCAAGCGAGCTGCATTTTACTGCCTTGATCCGCGATCATATGGCAGGATAGCAGATGTGTTGAAACTTAATCCGAAACAACTTGGAGATAATCTCTTTCTAAATCATGGAAATACGGGAACCGCTTTGGCGTTACAAATTTTAGTAGGGGCCCTTGAACAGAAACCGACCCTTAAAGCGGAAGAGAATATCTTGTTTGCCAATTATGGCGATGGGGCGGATGCCTTTTATCTTCAAGCTACCGAAGGCATACGCGAGGCGACGAAAGCCCATACGAGGCTCGAGAAGAAATTAAGTAAGCGAATACAGTCGAAGTACACGGATTTTCTTAAAAATCGATATCTTATCAAAACACGAGAACCCTTTACTCGTAAGTCAAGCAATGTGACGATGTGGAGAGATGCGAAAAATTTGAATCAAATGCTAGGGTTCAAATGCAATAAGTGTGGAGTTGTTCAGTATCCGTTATTAATGAAGAATTGTATTGAATGCGGGAGTTCTGATATTACTATAATGAAATTGGCACACAAAGGGACCATCTTTACATTTTCTTTGGACCACTTAGTCAATTCCGAATATTATCAAACACCAGTTCCCCGGTGCGTCGTTGATTTGGAAGGTGGTGGGCGGATTCTACTTGACATGACAGATTGCAATCCATATGAGACGAAAATTGGCATGGAAGTGGAATTAACCTATAGAAAACTGCATGAAGGAGGAGATTTTATAAATTACTATTGGAAGTGCATTCCTGCAGAGGTAAAAAAACCAGAAGGAGAACCTGAAAAATCTGAAAAAAAGGAGGCTGAGTAAATGGGTCATATACGAAAAGGTAGTATAAAAGATAAAGTGGCGATTATAGGAGTAGGCGCTACTAAATTTGGAGAATTATGGGAAAAGAATCAATATGATTTGTTGATGGAATCATCGAGCGATGCCTTTAAAGATGCGGGAATAAAGAATCCCCAAGAGGAAATTGATGCGATCTGGGTGGGAATTCAATATTATTTCACAGGACTTTCCGGTGGAACTGCGACAGATGCGACGAAATTGTATGGAAAGCCAGCAACGCATGTTGAAAATTATTGCGCCTCGGGAATGGATGCCTTTCGAAATGCCTGTTTTGCCGTAGCTTGCGGGAAAGAAGATATTGTGCTTGCCTGTGGTGTTGAGAAATTGATGGATGAAGGAAGTTCAGGGCTTCCAGGGTTCCGAGAAATGGGACATCCCGTCCTTCCACTGCCCAGTGCCCCAGCAATGTTTTCTTTGGCCGCATCGCGATGTTTCAAGGAATTCGGGTGGACGAAAGAAGATTTAGCACGGGTAGCTGTCAAGAACCATTATAACGGTGCGGTTCATCCAAAAGCCCATTTTCGAAAAGAGATCACCATTGAAGAAGTCATGGAAGCGCCAATGATTGCAGATCCCCTTGGACGGTATGATTGCTGCGCTATGAGTGATGGGTCAGCCTCACTCGTAATTACCACCCCAGAGATCGCCGAGAGTTATGCGGCCCATGCCAAAGATTATGTCGTTGTCAAGGCGAATGCTATCTCAGTCCATACGAATTTCCCCTGGTATAAACCGTCCTATTCCTTTGTAGGCTTTCCTTCCACGCAGGAAGCAGCCCAAGCAGCTTATAAGGAAGCCGGAATTACCGCTAAAGAAATCAGTTTTGCAGAAGTCCATGATTGCTTTACAATCACCGAAATGATTAATTACGAGGATCTCGGATTTATCCCACGAGGGACAGCTAATCAATGGCTAAAAAATAACGGTCCTATGATTGACGGGGAAAAGCCAGTAAATCCTTCAGGCGGATTGAAATGCTTTGGACATCCTATTGGTGCAACCGGCTGTCGAATGCTCTATGAACTTACAAAGCAGTTACAGAATCGCGCAGAAGGTCGACAAGTCAAAAATCCTGTCTATGGATTAGCCCATAACTTGGGCGGTGCATTCACCGTTGCTGCAGTAACAATCCTTGGAAAGAAAAAATAAATTACTTCTCTTTTTTTAAATCTTCTTTTTTTTATAGAGAGATTTCTTTCACTTCTTTTTTGATTTCCCCAATTGAATGAATTCAAGAGTAATTCCCAGCAATTCTTCTGTGTCAAGATAAGCCCATCGAATACTTCCAGCAGCGGTCCCAATCTGAAGAACTTCAACCCCCTTTTCTTTTACTGTCGAAAGGGCCTCATCTAAATCATCCACAAAGAATCCTAGATGGTGTATTCCTTCCCCTTTTCGATTTAAGAAATCGGCTTGGCAACATTCACCGTGCTGGACTTCAATTAGTTCAAGCTGAACAGAGCCGAGGCGAGCTAATCCATTTCTTATTTGGAAAGTTCGTCGTTCGCCTCTATAAATTATTTCTTCCGGCGCACGTTCCAAGATTTGAAAGGGGCCAATTCCAAATATTTGCTCTAAGAATTTAGCAGTTTTCTCGATATTACGAACCACGATGCCGATTTGATTAATTGATTCCATTTTTAAGGATTTCTTCATAATTATCGCTTAATATCCGTATTTTATTACATGATGGTGTATTTGAATCCACAAATAAACATATTTGTGATTTAAAAATAATAATAGAATGTGGAAACGAAAGCGAAAATTCTCTCTATAGGACAATTTGCAGTGTTAATAACGGCAATTATCTGCCTTATTTTTAATTTAGAGATAATTTACATTATGCATTCGAGTTTGGGGGAGCTACCTATTGTAATTTATGTAATTTATTATGCCCGAGATTTAATTTTATTTTACGTTATAATCCTTCTATCCGCCCTTACACTGTTCTTCGTTTTCATCCAAAAAGCCTCTAAATTGCTAAGAATTTTGGTTTTAGGTACTCCAATTATTATGGCGTTTCTCCTTCTTCTGGTATTCCAAGCACCTCAATCAATAATTTTATTCCCAAAAGGGAGTGGAACTACAGAGTTAGAAGCACTTTATGGGGGAGGATGGATTTCTATCACACTAGCCATAGCATCAATCATTATTTCTTCCATTTTTTTAATTTCAAAGAAAAGTTTCTCGAAGCCCAATATGAAGAAATTGTTAATATTCCTTGGATTCTTGCTTATTGGGGGTCTAGTGGCTGAATTTTTCCATGAGAGTGGGCATGCACTATTTGTCCTTATATCAGGGGGGACGGTTACCCAATTTATCCCTATTCCCTGGTTTATAGGGGGAGAATGGGTGGCCGGATTTGTATCCTATACAGGGGTCCCAATTAATCTAGAACCATTAGTTCTTCTAGGGAGCGAAATTGTTCAATGGAGTTCAATCATTTTTTTGGCTTTAATTCTTCATTTTCGACCAACTATAAAGGGGAACCGATTTATTTGGGGTTGGTTCATTTTTGCCTGGCTTGATTTTCCGCTCTATGCAATTAACAATTCCATGGGCATTTCGCATTGGTTTTTGTTTGGCGGCAGTAGGGGGGATATTATAAGCTTTTGTTATATCACCGGATTTCCGTTATGGATAATGATAATGTTAGCCTGTGTTCAACTGTTTTTCGGAACCCTTGTTATCTATAAAAATATGAAAAAGCCAAAGCTGAATTGAATAAAGCTGAAAAAAAATGAATTAAATTGAGTTCTAGTGGAAAATATTGTCAAATAATTGAGTAGCGGGTTGAAATTCGCTCACATTTCCACTGAAATGCGCAAGTTTTTCTCTAAAAGCACGTTCAAACTCTTGGACAAATTCAGTTAATTTGGTGGTTAAAAATGGATTGGGGGTTCCACGTACGATGAGGGCCGCGCGAATAAACTCACCTGTTTCAATTTGAAATTGGTAGCTCTCATAGGAGAGCGTTTTCATGGAAGTCTCTTTATGAGAAAGTTCCAGTCCGAAACTCTGAAGGGCATGAATAAACCCCCCTATTAAGTCTGGATTGATTTTTAGATCACCTAGATTCTTTTCAAAAATGGTTAATCCGCTGCCCTTGTCTAAAATTAATATATAGGAAAGAATTTCCAGCCCGTAACTTTTCATGTGCTCAATAATTCGTCCTTTCAAAGCATCAGAGCCGAGAGCAAAATCACCAGAAAGTTGGCTTAAATCATCAAAGGTTTCTTGGTAGATTTTCATATGAGACTGGAGGAGCTCGTGAATTTTATTTAACCAATTGATAGTTTCATATTGTAGATCGATTGAAACTGAACTATCAAGAGGTTGATTTGAATCGTAGACGCTAGTTAATTTCGTATTCCAAATTTTAAGAGCTTGAATGAGCACCGATTCGGGAACCGTTTCTGAACACAATTGATAAATGTTTTTCAATCGAGTAGTAACTTCCATAACAGGAGGTAGTTTTTTGCAGACCTCAAAGAATTCATCAACATTTCCACAGATCTTTAGCAAATTGGTGATTTTTTGAGTGACCTCTTTGGTTCTTTCAACCATTTTGTAGCAAACTTCTAATTTCATATTAATAAGGTTAGTAATATAGGCGAGAAATCCTGTAGTTTGTTTTATATCATCCGTCCAAACATCCAGAATGATATTGGGGGTCTGTATGCTTAATCGGATAACCATCTCTTTCCCGGTAACCTTCACCCTGCCCGAATATAACCCCATCATTCCGCTTTGATCAACTTTTGTTTCATTTAAATCTAACGCACTCACTTGTTCCTGACCAATCCGAAAGGCTTCTGCGTCAGAAATGCTATGATAATTGATGGCGCTTGTTCCTTTCTTGAGATTTTTCATCCACTCATCGACTTCAGCTTGTGTGGCGGTTTGAGGCATTACTAGAGGGCATTTAATACTAATCTCCTTCGGCTCGATGGTGAGCGTATTTACTTTGCCAAACGCATCTTGATAGGAGATAGAACCAAAAACAACTGATTGCCCACAAGCGAGAGGGGTAAGATAAAAATCAACACCTCTTGTTGTATTGGGGGGAAGATTTGCAATGATTTGTTGTGGATTATCGACAATAAATTGTTCAGAGGGATTTAAATTGACTCCGATGTTGTTAATGGTCATTTTAGTAAAATTGCGCACGGCGGCTTTGAAACGAATTTTGCCTCCTACATAGTCATAGTCCCGTCTTACCTCAACCGTTTCTTTTTGGATGGGAGCTACAGTAACGGCATAAAAAGAGATTTGATTTTCTTGGATTTTCTTAAGTAAACCATTATTAACTAATTCATTTAAATGGTATTGAATAGTAGTGTAGGGAATATTAAGGGTCTCAGCGATTTCTGACAAACGGATTTTATCTCTCACACAAATACTATCATAAATCTTTTTATTAGTTTCATCTCGAAGCAGCAGAACTTCCAATTCTTGTGTTTCACTAAACTCGATTGGGAAATAAACTGTTTTATTTTTATAACTTTTTTTCCGAAGAAATCCAAAGGTTACTAAATAAGATAAGTGAATAAAGGCTTCATTGGCCCCCAGATTAAGAGTATCTCTAATATCTCGCTCATGGACACCTGGATTTCTTAAAATATAATTATTAATTGCGTTACGATTTTCATTTTGAAGAATATCTGTTTTAAATAATTGCTTTCCTGGCACGATATATTTCTTTTGGTAAATCTCGCGGATTGCTTTGAGAATCTCTGACCCTGGATTCGGTAATTCTGAACAACACTTTTCCAGAAGATCGGTCATATCGAAATTGCGTCTTTTTTTCCTTAAAGTAAGAGCAATTCGAAGGATATTTTTGTCTAAGATGTTCAAATCTTCCGCTGTAAGCAAATTTTGTTGCGATTTGGCAAAAGTCAAGGGTAATCTCCCCCAGAAGCTTAATCCATGGGCCTATTTTGGAATTCATTGAGCCATGCTTGGGCTTCGTCTTCATCTAATTGACTTATATACTCAATTAAAAGATTTTTTTCATTTTCACTGAGTCCCACTAAACTATTAATTCTTTCGATTAGTTCTGGTGAGAATACGGAATAAGTTCCGGGAAATTCTTTGAAAACATCAGCTTTGAGTAATTCATAATTTTTAGACTTACTTTTCATTCTTTTTTCTCCAGCAGCAACAGCATGTCTCTTACGCACGACTATCAAGCTCGTGCTCATCACGGCAGCAGCACTCCCAATCACTATTACTATCCAAACCCATACGCCCAATATCTCTATTCCTGTCATTGGTACTAGAATAGTTCCGGTCTTTTCTGTTCCGGTTTCATTTATATTGGTCTCAAAGAGAATATATGCTAAATACACTTGTTTTTCAACCACATTTGGTGGAGCCGTAACACGGAAAGTTACGGTAATTTTTTGGCCAGCACTTAATTGACCAATAGATTTTGTATATACGGTAGCGGTCCAGTTCTCAGGCAGTATAATTGTGAAGTTTAAATTGAGCCATTTCGTATTTCCTGTATTTGTGAACTCAAAGGTGATATCTACCTTTCTATTTCCTCTAATATTGACATCAATATCTAATTCCGTAGGGATATACCAACTTATAATGGGGAAAATACCGAAGGTAGAATAACCCGACACCACCGTTCGATTCACGACATCTATCGCAAAAATCCGATACGCGATGGTATGATTGATTGGATAAGTTGTGAAAATATAAGTCCAGATTCCCGATTGCGTGGACCCACTTAATAAAGCCATGGTATAATTTGCCCAAGCACCCGTTGCATTGGTTTCAATTTTTACGGAAGACACTTTAAAATTATCTGAGATAAAAGCAGTTATATTCACCGGTTTAACTTGTGTTAAAATCGCTGGATTTTGAAGTAGGTTCGTTATCAGAGGATCAATAAAATCAAAAACTCCAAAATTTAATAGACCTGTCGTATTTATATTTCCTAAAACATCGACTGCAATAATCCGATAACTAATAAATTTGTTCAAGGGATAATTGGTAAAGGTGAAATTCCAAACTCCATCCAATAAGGTCCCACTCATTTGGATCATAGGGTAGATCAGGAATGCCCCCGTCTGATTTGCTTCAATGCTTACTGTCGCTATGCGAGTACTATCCGTGATGCGGACAGAAATCCTCACGGGATCCTGATAGATAGGAGTCAGCGGGGTTTGATCGAGACTTGCAATATTAGGGGCAACCAAATCAAAATACCCGAAGTACAACCAGCCATCTACTCTATAATTTCCTAAGGTATCGACTGCAATAATGTGGTAGGCAATGGTTTTATTCAACGGATAACTATTAAAGAAGTAATTCCAGTAGCCATCCTGGGAGGTTCCCGTTAATTGGGTCATGGGGGAAATTAAGAATGAGCCTGTGACATTCGTTTCAATTTCCACGCCCCATATTGCTGAGCTATCTGTGATGCGTACGGTGACATTCACGCCCTCAAGATATCCTGGGGTCATTGGTACTTGAGTCAGTTCGGTGACAACTGGGCCAACCATATCAAAATACCCGAAGTAATACCAGCCAGCTACCCTATAATTCCCTAAGGTATCGGCTGCAATAATGCGGTAAGCAATCGTTCGATTCCAGTAATAGGAATTAAAGAAGTAATTCCAGTAGCCATCCTGGGAGGTTCCCGTTAATTGGGTCATGGGGGAAATTA
>CAYGYC010000062.1:8636-16419 GCA_964353755.1 uncultured archaeon
AAATTAGGAATGAGCCTGTGGCATTCGTCTCTAGCTCTACGTTCCCTATTTGTGAATCATCCGTAATGCGGACGGTGACATTCACGCCCTCGAAATATCCAGGGGCTATTGGCTCTTGGGTCAGTTCGGTAATAGTTGGAGCACTCAAATCGAAATACCCAAAGTTAGACCAATTAGATACTCTATAATTCTCAATGGTATCAACTGCAATAATGCGATAGGCAATCGTTCGATTCCAATAATAGGAATTAAAGAAGTAATTCCAGTACCCATCCTGGGAGGTTCCCGTTAATTGGGTCATGGGGAAAATTAGGAATGAGCCTGTGGCATTCGTCTCTAGCTCTACGTTCCCTATTTGTGAATCATCCGTAATGCGGACGGTGACATTCACGCCCTCAAAATACCCGGGGGCTATTGGCTCCTGGGTCAGTTCGGTCATCGTCGGAGCTTGCAAATCAAAATATCCGAAATTAAATTGGGTAGTTACATTAGTATTTCCAAAAACATCGCTGGCATAAATGCGATAAGCAATAGTTTTATTGACGGGATAGGATAAAAAGCTGTAATTCCAGGTACCATCCTGGTAAGTCCCACTGGTTTTAGTCATTGTATAATTTGTGAAGCTAGCATAATTCATGCTCCGATTTATATAGTAGCCAGGCGCCCAAGAAAAATCAATAGCATCTACATATACTTCGCATTCGACTGAGTGTGATTCTGTCCATCCATATCCAATATAAGCTCTTTTAACGGCTGATTGAGCATATCGAAAACTACATTGCGTCCCAATTTTTATTCCATCTTGATAGACATCAAATTTATCCGTTGCTGTATTGAAATCGATTCGATAATGTTGCCATGTATTAGGAGTCCAGGTGCCAATAGTATAAAGACTTTTACTTCCGACATTATAATTAATAGTTCCTTCGGCCTCAAATCCAAGCATTGGCCCCCATGTAGAAGAAGGAAATGCAGGACCACTTGCGGAGGAATTTAATAAACCCACAAAGAACTGCGTAGCATCAGAAGCGCCCCCATAAAGGGGTTCAATTTCAACGATATAAGTCCAGAATTCAACACTGCCAATGGTTTTAGATTGAAAATCGTTCCACATCCAATTTCCATCCCAGTCAGTTCCATTGCAGAGGAATTCTACAACTTTATTATGGGTCTCTTTCGATTCTATGACTTGAAGTGAAGTATTAATTGGTTCATGAATCATCCATCCCGTCGGATCTGCGCCATTAGAATCAGCTGAGAAACTAAATGCCCCTAAATAATCATAAGGAGGGGTAACTATTGAATTATTTGTTTCAATTTTTACGGTTTGAATTTGGGTGTCATCGGTAATGTTGGCTATTACACTGACCTCCTCTTGATAACTTGGAGCTAATGGAGTTTGGGTGACATTCAAAATATGGGGAGAATTTCCTTCTATTACATAGGAATTTATTTTGACGATAACATCATCATGGAACCATTGACCATTTCTATTATTATAGATCAAAGAGATATTATGGATCCCCACTCCGAGTTGGGAGGCATTCACATTATAATTTACTTGCGCCCAATTCATCCAATATTGCCAATCGGTTTTTTGACTTCCATTTTGAAATAGGGCATAGATTGTATTAGAAGAAGAGGTGTAGGGGTATTCCATATTGCGGTTGGTATAGTAGCCTGAGGCCCAAGAATAATCAACCGCATCAATCCAGGCATAAAAATTCCCGTAGGTGTAGCCTGCGGATGTGCTATAAAATAAGTTATTTGCGGTGCTTAATCCATTATAAAACCCAAAAGTACCTTTATTTGTTCCATTTATCCAGAACTGATAAGTATCTGTACTACAGCTAAAAACAATCCGAATATGATACCATCTATTTCCAGTTAGCCCCGACGCAATAACTGCATTATCTAGTTCATTTTGAATTTGATTAATGTTATTTATAAAGGCAATACCAACCCCTATTGTGGTGCCGCTTCTAATGCGACATACGAAATTATCATAGCTTGCACTCCCTTTTTGGAAACAATACCAAAATTCAATTGTCCCTGTAGATCTATCGGTAAAACTATTAGTGGCCGTTGTTAAACCCGTATTGGTATTATCCCAAAATTCCACTACCTTCCGGTGAGTGCCCATAAATCCAGTTACATTGGTATAGGTACTGCTATCCTCCTGCACGGTCCAGCCTGTAGGATTTGCCGCAACCGCATCCTCTGAAAAGCTGTATAATCCCCGATAGTTAAAGAACCCTGGCTGCAGATTTCGATTGGTAACATACCCTGGGGCCCAGGAATAGTCAATAGCGTCAAGATATGATAAAAGACCAACTTCAGTTCCGCTTATCCCGGAGGTCCAGCATCGTATTTGGTTAATAGATCCACTGGTATAGTAGTTATATACACCTTTATTAACTCCATCGTAGTAGAAATTAAAAGTTGGTGAAGTAAAGGAGATTCTGATGTGATGCCATACATTAGCAGTCAAGTTTGGCTGAGCTACGGGGAACTCATCAGGAGGAACGGTGCCTCCGCGCCAATTCCTAACATAATGGGCGTTCCAATAGAAAATCAGAACCACACGTCTCGTGGCTCCGCTCATTAGATTTATTTCCGTGCAACCTTGCTCTTTCCCATAAATCCAGAATTCAATTGTTCCTGTGGTTTGCGCAGTAAACGAATTGGACATTAAACATACTTGTCCATTATTATCATCCTGCAGGCGTACCACTTGATGATGATTATCTAACGTATCTAGCACCTCAATAGAGGTGTTAATAGATTCCGTAATGGTCCAGCCTGCGGGGTGCGTGCCTCCCACATCTTCAGTAAAACTATAACACCCTACATAATCAACGGGACCATACTGCCAATTCCGGGAAGTCGAATAACCACCCCCCCAAGAGCAGTCAACGGCATCAAGGTAAATGTAGGTATTTCCTGTGGTAACAGCTGGTTCGGTCCAAAGTTCAAGGTTACTAATTAGGGAAGCCGTATTGTAAAAACTTTTCCACCCAAAATCTGTCCCATTAATCCAAAAGCGAGCTTGATCGGTCCCACAATCGAATTGAATTCGAAAATGGTACCACTGATCGTCTTTCCACCCTCCATTAGGGAGAAGATTGACCCCTCCATATGCATCTACCTTGAAATCCCATAAGGCGAACCCTGTTTTTCTGGCAGTTCCTTCTCTTAAATTCACCCAGAGAACACCATTCCCCCCACTCCAGCCACTAGCCCGTCTCAGATAAAGTTCGACTGTTCCAGTAGATACACCTACAAAAGAGTTCACCAAAACATCATTTCCAGAAGCACTGTTATCCCAAAATTCAACCACTTTTCGATGAGTTCCAATGGATTCTACTAATTCTATGCTGTTGCTTGTTCCGGATGAAGCGGTCCACCCCGCAGGCTGGGATCCCACTTCATCGTTCGTGAAACTCCACATTCCTTGATAATCCACAGGGCCATAGTCCCAATTGCGATTGAGATGGTATCCGAGTGTCCAAGAGTAATCGATGGCATCGATATAAATATATGTATTTCCAGCAGTCCCGCCAGACCACGTTCCGAACCGTAATTTTCCAATGGAAGTTCCCAAAGAATAGAAATTATGGGTAGTTCCTTTTTTCTCTCCATTAATCCATATTTCAAACGTGTCGGAAACGCAACTAAATTTAACCTGAAAATGATACCAGGTATTATCTTTTATGCCATTCGCCCATATAGTATCTCCGCCAACCCCATAATTGATAACATCATCATTAGTCACCTCTATCGCAAAATGCCAGCTATCAGGCAATTCTCTAAAACTTACTTCAAAACTTCCCTGGCCTGCAGTATAACCACTCTTACGATAATACCACCATTCTACAGTTCCATTTGTCTGGGGAGCGAAGGTATCATCCATATAGGCGCCTCCCCCCACATTGATATTATTATCCCAATATTCAACTACTTTTGAATGAGTACCCAGAGACGATACCACATCACAATGAGTCGCGGAGGCCTCAGAAACGACCCAGCCTATTGGACTTGCCCCATTTGCATCATCAGTAAAAGTGAATGCCCCTAAATAATTAAATAAGCCTTGTTCAGTGAGGTTCCACGAAAGTGGGTGATTTGTTGGATCTTCCACAATTAATTCTAAATCGGAGGGGTGCGTGACATTAATAGATGAACTAGTAAGAGGTGCATTAAAATTAGTAGTAATGAGCGTATTTGTTTGCGAATCGTGATTTGCAAAAATAACAAAACTGCTTAGAATAAAAATCGTGCATAAAAAAATCCCAAAAACCTTTTTATTCATCATATGCGCACCTCTTATTATGGAACCAGAGAAAAAGAGGATAATCCCCTATCCTTTTCTCTTTTCCTTTTAACTACTATAAAAAAAGAAGGGATATTTAAAGTCAAATGGGGCAATTTTTTGTGGGTGGATAGAGCGATTTTAGGCAATAAAAAAAGAATCGTAAATATTTCACTTCTAGAGGAGGATCATTAAATATCAGTGAAAAAGATGCGTTTGGGAGAATATTTTATATTTAATCTATAATTTCTTTACTCTTAAAAAAGAGTTTTTTGTTTAGGTTGTTTTTTCGTTTTATCTTTTGGAATTTTTTTAATTTCTTTGGAAATTTTTTCATCAGATAGTTGGATGGGGCTTTGGTGTTCTATTTGGGTGAGAATATCGGTAGCGCGGTCGATAATCGTAGAAGGAAGTCCTGCAAGTTTGGCGACTTGAATACCATAACTTTTTGAGGAGGATCCGGGCACGACTTTTCGGAGGAAATGTATTTTGCCATGGGATTCCGCAACTGCGACGTTATAATTTTTAGCCCCTACGAGAAAATTTGTTAATTCTGTCAGTTCATGGTAATGAGTGGCAAACAGAGTTTTAGCACCGATTTGATCGTGAATAAACTCTGCTACGGCCCAAGCAATAGAGAGCCCGTCAAAAGTGGCAGTCCCCCGCCCTATTTCATCCAGGATAATTAGGCTTTTCGCGGTGGCTTGATTCATTATGGTTGCCGTTTCAATCATTTCTACCATAAATGTGGATTGCCGGCGCGATAAATCATCCACGGCGCCAATACGAGTAAAGATGCGATCTACGATGCTTAACTTCGCAGATTTCGCTGGAACAAATGAGCCGATCTGAGCCAGAAGCGATATTAGGGCAATCTGACGAAGGAAAGTGCTTTTTCCAGCCATATTGGGCCCAGTAATAATTAATAAGCAATCTTTTTCGCAATCCATATAGACATCGTTTGGTATAAATGGCTCATTAATGACGAGCTGTTCAATGACAGGATGCCGTCCTTCCTTAATTTCGATGGAAGTGTCAGATGTCATAAAAGGCCGGGTATAGTTATTTTTCTGCGCAATTTCAGCAAAGGTGGATAGGACATCAAGTTGAGCAAGAGCATTTGCAATGGCTTGAATCTCTTTCGTAATTTGACAAATTTTATCCAAAACTTCGTTGAATATCTGTTTTTCCAGTTCATCGATTTGTTCTTGATTGTTAAGAACCATAGCCTCGTATTCTTTCAGGTCAGGGGTTATGAATCGCTCTGCATTGACTAAGGTCTGTTTCCTGATAAAATCTTTAGGAACCAATTTCAGGTTTGCTTTTGTAATTTCAATGTAATACCCAAATACTTTGTTGTATCGAACTTTTAATGATTTTATTCCAGTTCGTCGTTGTTCTTTTGTCTCAAGTTCCTCAATGTACTTTTTCCCACTCTTCACACTTTCGCGTAATTGATCGAGCTCCTTATTATAACCTTCCTTTATAATTTGAGAGCCCTTTTCAGTGGAATCGGACACGATAGCCGTATCAATAAGTTGAACAATCGTAGGTAAACCCTTCAATGATTCTCGTAGCTGATTCAGAATTTTGGATTTCGAAGATGCCAATAATTCAGCAAATTGTGGCACCAATTTAAGGGTCGCATTTAAACCGAGCACATCCTTAGCACTGGTCCGCTTATAATTGATTCGACTTATTAATCGTTCAATATCCGTGGTTTGAGCTAAGATCTCATTGAGGTCTGCCCGTAAAATATTGGTTTCTTTTAATTCGGAAACCCCATCTAGCCGCGCGTTAATCAAATCGACGTTTTGAAGGGGGTGAAGTAACCAATTTTGCACTAATCTCCGACCCATAGGCGTATTGGTACCTGATAGCACTTGCAAAAGCGTACCTTTCGTAGAGCCATCGCGTAAATTCCTAATAAGTTCTAAGTTTCGGATTGTGGCGGCATCTATAAACATATAATCTTCGAGATGTTGTGTTTTGACCTGACGAATATTTTGAACTGGACCCTTTTGGGTCTCTTGCAGGTACGAAATAATTGCCCCGGCGGCTTGAATCGCCGAGGGAGTATTTTCACACCCAAAGACCTCCAACGAGAGGACTTGAAAATGTTCTAATAATGTTTGCTTTGCATGTTCATAAGAGAAATAGAATTCTTCGTAGGGGGTGAGTACTATCTCAAAATTTTGATGAATGGCTTCTATTAATTCCTCATTTTTCATTAGATATTGTGGAATTAAACATTCTTTGGGATTGAACCGGGAAAATTCCATTATCAATCGCGGAATCGGATTTTCATCTTCGACCTGCATACAATAGAATTCTGCGGTAGACACGTCAACAAAGGCAAGTCCTAACACCGATATTTCGAGCGTAAAGGCAGCGAGATAATTGTTTTCTTTGGCATCTAGGAGGGATTCTTCAATAATGGTGCCTGCAGTAATCACCCGGACCACATCCCGTTTGACGATTCCTTTGGCGGGAGGTTCTTCCAGTTGATCACACACCGCAATTTTATATCCCTTTTGGATGAGCCGGGCGATATAATTATCCACCGCATGGTACGGAACTCCTGCTAATGGAATCCCTTTTCCCCTTGTCGTCAAGACAATATTTAATTCCTTACTTACTAACTTGGCGTCATCACCAAATGTCTCGTAGAAGTCACCTACACGAAAAAAGAGAATGGCATCTTTATACTTCTTTTTAATTATATAATATTGTTCCATCATAGGAGTTGCCGACAAAAAACCCACACCAGAATCATGTTCTCTTCGAGATCTACGTATTAAACTATTTTAAAGCTTTTTAATTATTTTAAAAATGGATTGAAATAATTTCTACCAGTTAGAAATTTATTTTCAAAAATTCTATTTTTTGTGATTTGATTTTCACAAGTAATTCATTAATTAGTAGTACCAATGATATCTGCTTTCTAATAGATGATATTATAAATCTCTGGGAACTCTGCCAGAATAATTTCGAAGATCACATTAAAATTCTTTAATAATGTCTGGTTCATCAAAGATTTTTCCTAAAGAGAATGCCAATTCAGCTTCTCTTTCAAGTTTATTCAGTAAGTTTGTTCTAAAAATTATTTGCTTATTATTCATTCTTATCTTTTTTTGTAGTCGAAGAAACCCAATTATTGCTCCAATGGAGCATGTAATTATAATCCCTATTAAAATGCTTATTAAAATCAAAGAAAACTCAGTCCCTGTGATAGTATAACTGAAGGAATCACTTCTTGAATAATGCCCATAATTATCAAAAACAAAAATAGTAAAATTTACTATAGATCCGGCAGATTGACTTGGGATTTCTCCTCTATATATTTGACTTCCATTCGGGAAAGTTTGCCAATGAGTCATATTTGAAATGAGATCTATTCCGCCATCAATATTATAGACAATATAAACATTTGAAATTCCCCTTAAATCATAGACTTTCACTGTGATTTCA
>CAYGYC010000063.1:0-16075 GCA_964353755.1 uncultured archaeon
CAGACATTTCCGATACTTGTTGCTCTAATTCCTGAACTTTTGATTGTGCCTGACTTAATTCATTAAGCTTTGCCTCTAACTCTGCCATTTTGTTGGTTTGCTCTGCGATTTGGGCGTCTTTCGAGTTAACCGCCCCTTCTAGTTCCGCGATCTGTGCCGCCATTTGTTTTTGTTTGTCGTCACTGCTCGCCAGGTTATCTTCTAACCCCGCTATTACTTCCTTAAGATTATCAATGGATTTTTCGAATTCTACAATTTTAGCTTTCTTAGATTCAAGATCTCCTAATACGGTTTCAATTCGCAAATTTAATGATGCTAATTTTTGATCAGCATCCGTTTTCCCAGCTTTTAATTCATCAACTGTTTTTTGCAGCGATTCGATTTTATTTCGCTGTTGTAACAACATCTGCCCGGGAACTTTAAAAACTTTTTCTGGTTTTTCAAGAACTTCTGACCAATCTATACTCACAATGACCGTCTCCTTTTATATTCTTTTATCTTCAGTCAAATTAAAAATCGGACTTATTCTTTAATAATTATACATTAGTGTAAATTCATCTTATAATTTTTGTCGTTTTAAAGGGAATTGAAGTTAATAATCCTTTTGTTTGGAATTTAAAGAATAGTAAAATTTCTTCGTTGTGTTTAAAAATTGGAGGGTGAAGAAAGTAATTTATGAACTCAGCCTATCAAATTAAAAAGGAAATGATGGGTGAAGAAAGTAGTTTATGAACTCAGTCCAAATCAAAAAGGAAATGTAGGGAGGAGGGGGTTGGGGTTAAAAAACAGAGAAGAGGACCGAGTAATTTTTCACCTACTTTCTTCATAAGATATTTACTATCCTTTCCTTTTTCTTAATGTTTCAAGAATCTCTAGAACCTCAATCCCGTTTTGATTTCTAGATTTCTGATCTTAAATTGCCTAGATGTAACTTTTAAGAGTTTTGTTTTATGTAACTCATCTTCAACTATTCTATTCTCAACCTATCTAATATATTGATAATATTCCTTGTAAAAGGGTAAAATTTTTATTAATACGAATTGTTCTTTTCAGAGAAAATCAGGTTGGCAATTTAAATTATTAAGGTTACTTTCTCTATTTAGCGAAAATATTTTGAATTTTTAAAATTTCAATTTTGAATTTGTCCAAAATCTCAAGTATTGCTTCTCTTTGAGTAGAAACCATACCTTTCCAATCAATAATGGCGCAAGAAACAGTTTCCACCGTCTTTTTTATTGCTTGAGTAATTAAATCTTCTGTTAAATCGCCTAAAACATATTTAGGGGCTATATGAGATACTGCGTAATTGGTATTCAATTGTATTTTATTGAAATTAGTTGCATAATGTGGTCCCCCAAAGCCGATTGCATATTTCAAATTAGATTTTGAAGGAGATCCGGTAATAAGTTCTAATATGGTTTCTGCAACAATTCGCGCACCTTGAATATCTCGCCAAAACGTCTCATTGCTACCTAACTCGATGAAAATGCAGGGGGAATCTAAATTTGTGGGGCCATGATGCGTTACTTCACTTGTAACATCATAGGCTAACTGCGTTTCATCTTGTTTCTTTACTAATTTCTTTAGAGTTTCTTTTATAATCGTTGCAGAGGTGAAAGCTAATTCTAGAGGATTTCCCCCAAACGAGTTATCTATTGTCCAATTGCCTGGTGCGTGCACGAGAAGAGAAGGTTTTTCAGATTCCGATTTGTGTTTGCTTGCAAAAATAAAGAGATCTGATTTGAAAAATTGGTTTAAATGATCCGCTTCTATTAAATGGCGATTTATAGTTATAATTGGAACTTGCGTATTCCTTTCTTCATAGATACTATTTCCCTCGAATTTTCTATCAAGTTCTTTGAAAGCGCCTATTTCTAATAACTGCTGTTTTATTGTTTGTCCGGCCAAATCCTCATTCGATACAATAATAATCGGCATTTCGGGTCAATTTTTAACTTTTTAGATGAAAAAAATATCGCGGGATAATAATACGTTTTTTAACTTATTTGATCTTCTGTTATTTTTAAGAAATCTAAGTGCAGCCATTCCTTTCTTCCTTTTATTCATTTCGATTTTAAAATGACAATAATATCCCCATATTCTTGCTTATTATATTCACCCTTATCGTTTCAATTCTCAAGAAAATAAGATTTGTGATCAGGCATGCAATCATTTATAGAAACGCTAGTAAAGGAAGAACGCGAAAAAACCGAAAATCTCCAAATTAATAAAAAAACCTTACTAGAAACCAAATCATGCGCAGTTGATGCCGAGCTAGAGGAAATACTGAGAGACAGTCGAGCGAAAATTCTAGTAGTAGGCATCGGTGGGGCGGGAAACAATGCCATTACGCATTTGATGGAAGCGGGGATTGAGGGAGCCCTAACTCTGGCTATTAATACCGATGCTCAAGATTTACTCTATACCATTGCTGATAAAAAATTATTGATCGGCCGAACTTTGACCCATGGGCTTGGGGCAGGCAACAACCCTAAAATAGGCGAGGCTGCTGCGAAGGAAAGTATCGAACTAATTAAAAATGCCTTAAACGCAGATATGGTGTTTATTACTTGTGGTCTTGGAGGTGGAACTGGAACAGGCGCTGCTCCCTTAATAGCAGAAGCGGCTCGTGAGAATGGCGCACTGGTTATTTCAATTTGCACACTTCCCTTTGAAGTTGAAGGCACTAAGAAAAAAGAAAATGCGAAGATAGGGCTCGAGCGCTTAGCAAAAGCATCAGATACTATCATTGTTATTCCTAATGAAAAATTGCTAGAAATTGCTCCAAATCTTTCCCTTACTGAAGCATTTCATATCATCGATGAAATTCTAATTCAGGGTGCAAAAAATTTAACTGAAGTGATTACAAAGCCCGGCTTCATAAACTTAGATTTCGCCGATGTACGCAACACTTTAAAAGATAGTGGCGAAGCCTTGATTGGAATTGGTGAAGCCAACAAAGCTGTCGATGCCGCTCTAAACGCTCTTAATAATCCACTACTCGATGTTGATTATCGGAGCGCGAAAAAAGTCCTCTTAAATATCAGATCTAGTAATTCTATATCCCTTCAAGAAACGGAATCTATTATCAGAACTATTCTTCAAGAGGTAAATAATGACGTTGAAGTGAAATGGGGGACTGTCTTCGACCCTGAACTCAAAAACACCATTCGTGTCACTACTATTATCAGCGGTATCCATTCCAATCTTGCGCCTCCCACTTCTAAAAGTGTTATCGAAAAGGCAATCGATTTCGATCCCGAGCCATTTTAATTACTTTTTTTCTAACGAATCAAAACATTTTTAATTGTCGATCATTTTTCTTTTATTTACTTTAAGTAGTAAGAATTTCGCATTGATTGTAGGTGGTTAAGATCGGCTATCTTGAAAGATTTAAAGGATTTATCAGGAATTCCAAACGCGTATTTCGACTATCGCACAAGCCCTCCTTTGTAGAGGTTCGATTGATCACACGTGTCGTTCTATTAGGAGTAACCGTCATCGGTTTGGTTGGGTTCGTAATAAAAATCATCTTTACGGCGATTTTTGGACAATAGGAGACAATAGGAGACAATGGGTGCCTTTGATGGATGCTTTTAAACCACTAGAAGGGGAAACTTCATTATTTGCGATTCGTACTACAATTGGGCAGGAAAAAGGTGTCGCCCAACTTATAATGAAACGGATGGAATCCCTAGGTCTCAAGAGTTTCAAAGCCATTTTAGTTCCAGACCAATTAAAAGGATATGTATTCGTTGAAGCATTCAAATCCGAAGATGTTCAACAAGCCTGTTTAGGCGTGCCTCATATTCGCGGAAAACCCATTGGCAAAATAAGCATAAACGATATCGAACATTTTCTTATTCCACGGGTTCCCACTGAAGGATTAGGAGTATCAGATCTGGTAGAAATAATCTCGGGTCCGTTTAAAGGGGAGAAAGCAAAAGTGACCCGCATTGACACTACCAAGGAAGAGGTTACCTTAGAATTACTTGAATCTGCTTATCCCATTCCCATTAAAGTGCATGCCGATTATATCAAACTAATCGAGAAAGGGGATAAAGGGGACTAAGCAATTTTATTTTAAAAAAGAATAAGATACTTATATTGTCAAGAGTATAATTGCCCAAACGATGAAAAATATTCCCATAATTACTAAGGCTTGTATTAAAATACTGAATAAAACTACTTTTCTAAAATTTATGCCTCTTTCACTTGATAAAGCACTTTCAACGTTTAAACCGAGCATTTCAGTGATTGATTGCTCTAATTTTGGATTCAGGCTATAAATAATCTGGGTAACGGCGGATTCGAGGACTTTTTGGCGTTTCAAATGATCAAGAATATTCAGAACCGATTTTTCAGGATCCTTCAAAATTTTATAAGGAATATCTCTGGACAATTCGTTCTCATCCACACGCCACGCATGGATATCCAAATCAGCAACTAGCCCAGACATGATATACTTAGATGGATCAAGCACTAAACCAACGGCTTGATCTAAGAAATATTGATACCGTTTTTGAGTCGAAACATCGGTTGAGGAAAAGAAATGGGCGCCCATTCGAGGATGAGAGTGATACCATCCCACTATCACCTCATTTAACTCCTCCCGTTCTAAGCGCTCCGCAATCAGAGCTTGATCTTCATCATTTAATGAGACATGAACGGAAGTCCCCTGTTGGCGTGCAATAGCGACATCCGTTATTTCCACAGTCTGCTTATCAGGAACCCTGCCGATTAAATATCCTGCTACTTCCTTATGTATATTAGAACTGGTATGTTGAATCATTTTTGCTAATGCCATTGGATAAATTTGTAAATTCAACTCTGGCAGCTGCTTCACCTTTCATTAAGACATTTTAAAACGATTTCCAAACTTTTGATACCCTCTTCCAATGGAATGGGATTTTCTTTATCATATAAAAACGCCTTGAGTTCTCGCTCAAGCGGTTCTTCAGAGGAGTAGGGTTGGATCGATTCTTCGAGCCGATAAAGTGCAGGCTCTTCCGAGCTTCGAATAAACTTAAATTCTTGCGTACTATAATCAATTTCTATTACGCCTTCACTCCCATACACGGAGAGCTTCCGATATTTTGTAGGGGTAAGCCAGTTTACTTCAATTAATCCATGGACGTTATTTGCAAATTCTAAAATAATGAAAGCAGCATCCTCGTATTCTTCCTTATAAAAGTAACTTAATTTGCTTGTAACTTTGGTAACATCCCCGAAAAAATGGCGCTGCATATCGACTTCATGGATCCCTAAATCTAAAAGAACACCAAGATCCCAAAATCTTTTGGGATATCGCCCAATTCGTTTTGAACTAATCGTTATTGGCGTCCCGATCTCCGGTAAGCGCTTTGCCAGCCGCTCCACTACAGGATTAAAGCGTTCAATGAATCCACAGCTTAATCGAACATCAGAACTGTATTCTAAGAGTTTCTGGAGTTCTGAAAGGTCGATAGCTAAGGGTTTTTCTAAGAGCACATTGATTCCTTTTTTAGCAAAATCCATGGCAACCGTAGGAATTACCCGGGGCGGCACTACGAGACTTATAGCATCTAAATCCTCATTTTTAATCATATCCATATAATCTAGATAGTAATTGACATGAAAGGAATCTGCAATAGATTTGACCCGCTCCTCATTCGTATCACAAATTGCCTGTAAGTCCGATATGGCATTATATACACGGCTATGCGCTCTTCCAAACCATCCCGCTCCAACTACAGCAGTCTTCTTTCTTGTCAACCTTTTTTACCTCGGAAGATTATCCAAAAATGTAATTATTTCATTTTGAAAATAAAAAGAAGAAAGTGACTTATTTATTTTTATGGTTCCACATTTTTTCCGATATAATGATGAATTAATTTAATTCTCAAATCATGTAAGGATCGGCTTAGACAAACTGGATAATTACTCGGATTTACTAATATTTTCAAAGTTTCATCTAAATGACTGATATCTTCTTCCATTACTTTTCTCGCCTCTTGCCACGTTTTCGTTTGTTCTAGTAATTTCCCTTTTTTCATCTTATACTTTAGTAAAGGTTCAGTTTTCACAGAGTCGGGTAATTGATACGACTTTTCTGAATCTACCGGATCATAGACAACATCCTCTTCAGGTGTCTTCTTTTCTAACAATTGGATTACATCCATCCGCATGAAACCCTCCTTATCATAGATTCTATGGACCTGCTTCTTCGAAGGAATGGTAGTTTTGTCGATGGTCTCCGCAATTTTTATCTTCGGTTTATTATCCATGGCTACCAGTTTAAAAATCGCACCTAAAGCTGGCTGATCATAACACGTAGCTAATTTAGTCCCGATGCCCCATAGATCTACTGATCCCTTATTACGTCTAATCTCTTCTATAGCGTATTCATCTAAATCATTTGAAGCCAGTATTTTAGTATCCTTCAAACCGGATTCATCTAACATTTTCCGTGCTTCTCTGCTAAGCATGGCTATATCGCCTGAATCTAATCGTATACCCAGCAATTTTTTCCCGTTTGCTTCAAGTTCTTTTCCAACTATGATCGCATTGGGCACACCACTTTTCAAGGTATCATACGTATCCACCAATAAGAAACAAGAATCGGGGTATATCTCTGCATAGGCTCTAAATGCCTCTAATTCGGTATCAAAGGACATTATCCAGGAATGTGCTTGTGTCCCGCTAACAGCGATTCCATAGTACTTACCTGCAAGAACATTGGAAGTACTTGAACAGCCTCCAACCACTGCCGATTCGCTTGCAATCAATCCGCCATTTGGTCCTTGCGCCCTTCTCAAACCAAACTCGAGAATCGGCTGTTTTCCAGAGACCAACCACATCCGATTTGCTTTTGTGGCACAAAGCGTAGGGAAATTAAAGCAATTTAATAAATAAGTCTCAATTAATTGGCATTGAATTAATGGGCCTTCCACTTCCATTACTGGTTCGAGGGGAAAGATTACCCGCCCATCTTCAACTGAACGAATGGTTAATTCGCATTTCCATTTTGCTAAATACTCAAAGAACTGATCTGAAAATAAATTCATTTTTTGAAGATAATCTATATCTTCTTTAGAAAATTTCATCGCAGAAATATCTTTTAATGCTTTATTCAGCCCATAACAAATGGCATACACGCCTTTAAAGGGAGCTTTTCGAAAAAAGAGGTCGAATACGGCGGTTTTATTGGCAATACCTTTTAATAAATATCCATTTGCCATAGTAAGTTGATAAAAATCAGTTAATAACGCATAATCCGCATTAATATTTATCACCACAATACAAATTTTATTGAAGGGCCCCTTGAAAATTGAGAGAAAATTTTTTAATTTTAATAAATCTTTTTTAATTCTATTCCAAATGAAATATTTGTTTTTTGTCTTAGCTCAAAAAATTCGGGTGGTTTGAACTGGATCTAATTTCTACGCAAGATTGGCCCGTGCAAGAATTAGAGATGATTCTCCGTAAAGCTGAGGATCTAAAAAAGAATCACAAAATTTCAGATGATCTCAAAGGTAAAGTATTTGCCATGATTTTTTTTAATCCTTCTACCCGCACCCGAACATCATTTACTACCGCGATGGTTGAACTCGGTGGATTTCCGCTTGTGGTTGAAGGGGATAAAATCTGGTTAGGTCAGGAATCTGAATCCATAAAAGATACCGCAAAAGTCCTTTCTCGTTATGTTGCAGGTATCGGAATTCGTATTTTTCCAAACATCACCCAATGGAAGTATGGCGAATCGAATAAATTTATTAGAGATTTTGCTGAATCGGCTGATGTTCCCTTTATCAATTTAGAAGATGATATGTATCACCTTTGTCAAGCCCTCACTGATATTTTTACCGTCCGTGAAAAAAAGAAAAATTTAGCAGGAAAAAAATTTGTGCTCAGTTGGGCGTATCATCCAAAACCTTTACCTGTTTGTGTTCCTAATTCTACCGTGCTCATTATGACTCAGTTCGGATTAGATGTGACGCTTCTCCATCCTCAAGGCTTTGAACTAGATGAGAAAATCATATCGCAAGCTAAAGAGAATGCTAAAATGAGCGGTGGATCATTTGAAATTGGAAATTCCCTTGAAGAGGGTTATCAAGATGCCGATATAATCTATGTCAAATCATGGGGATCTCTGAAATATTACGGCAATTTCCCCGAAGAGAAAAAACTCCGAGTTCCTTACCGTAAAACCTGGGTCTGTGATGATAATAAAATGGCCCTCACTAAGAAAGATTCCATTTTCATGCACTGTCTTCCCCTCCGGCGAAATATTGAGGCTACCGATGGCGTTGTAGATGGACCACATTCAATAATCTATGACCAAGCTGAGAATCGATTACATGTACAAAAAGCCCTCCTCCTTACCCTCCTAAAATAATTAAAATTGGTGTCATTAAAAAAATCGCTTCTTTATAACCCCTCAATCTAATCATATCATCTATTACGGTCAAACTTGCGGCTGTATCTGGTAATGCTAGCCCATTAATATTTTATCTTCATTGTATTTTACTCAATGGCCTGTTTAGTCCATTTTTATTCATTTAAAATTAGTGAAATGAATTTTTCTAGCACATTTATCGCTTTTTGATATTCCACTATTGCAATATGTTCATTGGGGGTATGATCCAAGTTAGGATCTCCTGGGCCATAGCTAAGAACGGGGATTTGTAATTTATGAGCGATAATCGCCATGAAATTCGTACCAGATTTGCGTAAAAGTTTTGCTTCACCGCCCGTGGTATCTTCTATTGCTTGTTTTAAAGCGACCACAATTTCTGAATCTGTATTGGTTCGGAATCCTTCGATTTGGCTTAATATTTGATGGGTAATCTGCACATTAGTCGTTTGTTGTAAATCCAGAATGATATTTTCGATCTCTTTTAATATCTGATCTGCTTTAATTCCTGCTGGAAAACGAAGGTCGATATCAAGTTCACCCGTATCTGGGAGGATATTGGTTGCTGTACCTCCTTGCATGATGGTGATATTTGGTTCGACACTGAAATAGGGAGTCTTACCTTGGAACGGTTTTTCAGCCATTTTTTTTCTCAATAAGTTCCAAAAATTTATGGCGATATGAATTGGATTTTCATTTTTCCCGGAGCTAGAAACATGTGAATTCCCAACTGAAGTTTTAAAGGATATATGCAGATGAATTCGTCCCTTACTCGCAATACATATACGATTTACACCACTAGGTTCTCCAAAATTTGCATAGTCAATATGTTCTAGGGACTCCAATAAAACATTTATTCCACGTAAGGTGGTCTCTTCTTCAATTATCCCAACAACAATTAGTTTTCCTGAAATTTTTTTCTCACTGAATCTCGCGGCCGCACAGACCATGGAAATAAGGCTTCCTTTCGCATCCACCGCGCCTCTTCCAAATAACTTTCCATCTTCAATCCTAACAGGAATAGTTCCTATTACAGTATCCATGTGTGAAATTAATAAAAGTACAGGTTTTCCTTCTCCTATTTGCCCAATAACATTTCCCATTTTATCTTTTTGTACAGAAAAGCCCATTTTTCTCATTTGATCGAGCAGAAAGTTGCTGAATTCATCTTCATTTCCTGAAATGCTGGGCATCTCGAGGGATTTTTTTAGAAGCTCGACTTCATTCATAGAAAATCCTCATAATCTCAAAAATATTTATAGGATAGCGAAGTTCCCACCTTTCCGGCTACTGCATCGGATATCGGCTTTTGAATTAAACCAGAACTTATAATTACTTCTTGAATACCTAGTTCTAATGCCTCCTTTGCTGCATAGATCTTTTTTTTCATTCCGCCTTGCGCATAGTTGAAATAGTCTTTCATTTCCTCTCTCCCAATTTTTGAAATAAGTTGATCCTCCTTCATAACCCCTGCTACATCCGTGAAGAGAATGAGTTTATCTGCCTTTAATGCACTCGCAACATGCACTGCCGTCCGGTCCCCATCCGTATTTAAGGGATCCATTTCTTCACTTGCTGTAATAGGTGCCACTACCGGGGTGTAATTGTTATCAAGGAGAAGTTTTAAGAGTTGTGGATTCACTTTATCGATTTTTCCGCTGTTGTCCCCTCTAAAAATTCGTTTCTTACCACTTTCTGGGTCAATAATCACTAATTTGTCCTTTTTCTTCGATTGGATTGTGTTCCCATCTAACCCGGAAATCCCAACGGCATTTACTCCACGTTTCAATAGTTTAGAAACAATTTCTTTATTTTCTTTCCCTGCCATAACCATTTCCGCAACCTCAAGCGTTTCTTTATCTGTGATTCTGCTCTTTACCCCGGAAGCTGATTCTAAAATAACAGGTTCTATTCCTAATCGGGATAAAAGATCATCAATTTGGGGCCCTCCCCCATGACATACCACAACTTTATGATTCTTGCTTATTTGCGCAAGATCATCAAAGAGTTCATTCAGAGAAACGTCCTGCGCTAATAGCCTACCCCCTAATTTAAGAACAATTAACATAGAACTCACCTTTAAGAGCTTTGTAAGAATACTTATTTTCTCATTTTTCCAATAATGTAATCGACTATTCTTCCGCCGATATCCTTTCCAGTTGAATTGGCTAATGCCTGAAATCCCGGAACGTGATTTATTTCATTAACGGTTAATGTTTCACCTTCAAGGATATCAATCCCTAATACGTCGCCCTCGACTACTTTTGCGGCTTTTAAAGCCAACTCCTCAATTTCTGATGTAATATCTAAACTGACAGCTCTAGCACCTCGTGTAGCCGAACTACGCCAATCGCCTTCCATTTCTTGGCGATTCATGGCCGCAACTACTTCATTTCCAATAATAAACACTCTTATATCTCTGGGTATTTTATCTCTTCTTAGATATTCTTTCATATTTCTAGAACGCTTCAGCACGTATTCTTGAAAATAATAGATTTTTTGAAATATATCTCCCATCACTTCTCTCTCTTCTAAGATCGCCTTGGCAAAATCCTGATCCTTGAGAAGAGCCACCATCCTACCCCAACTTCCAATTACGGGTTTTATTACTGCGGGATAACCTAATTCTTGCAAAGCTTCGAGACTGCTCTCTGGCGTAAAGGCGCAGTATGTTTGCGGTGTTGGGATATGGTTCTTGACAAAGAGAAGACTGGTCAAGAGTTTATTTCCACACAGTTCTGACGTTTTATAGGAATTAATTACCCTATGTCCAAAATTTTCTAGGATAGCGGTGATGAAAAGCCCCCGCACATAACTTAAGGATCTCTGAAGTACAACCTCCGTAGAAACATTATCCTTTTCGAGATTTGCAAAATAGGTAGTATTTAGAATAATATTGACTTTAACATCTTTTCGTTTCGCGGCCTCAACAATACTTTTTTCTTCCCAGCTTAGTTTATTACAAACCATCGAAAATTCCATCGAAAAGATCGCCCTTCTTTTCTTTTCCTTTTATTCGCCCCAATCTTCATCTTCTGATTCGGCTTTTTGAACGATAATTTCAGCTTCTTTAACTTCTATTACTTCGAGTTCACATGAACAATCAGGACACTCCAAGACCTCACCTAACATCACATCTTCCTCGACATCAAACTCGAAATAGCATTCCGCACAGGTTACTTTCATTCTTTTAACCTCCAATCGCTTTTAAGTTTCTTTTCTACCTTTTTATTGTCTCATCTTTCCTAAATTTAACTAACTTTGTTTTATTTCGCTATTTTCTTAGCTACTAATTCCATCAGTTTGTTAATGACTCCAATATTTTCTCTCTCAAGTTCTGCGATTCTCTCTTTTTCGACTTCTAATTTCTGTTTTCTATCCTGGATCATTCTTTGTTCTTCTTGTGGTGCTGGACCACCAATATGAGTTCTTTTTTTTACAGCTTCTAATGGGTCCAAAGCTTTTTTAATTTTATCGGGAGAGATTATTTTCGCATTTGCAGTACGTGCCTTATTAATAGATTCTTTCAAAGAATCCAAATCAAATTTCTTTTTTTCTGAATTATCTCTAATATAATTCGCAATAATTGTATATGCCGTTCTGAAGGGTACATTCCACTCATGAATTAGTAAATCCACTAATTCTGTAGCCAGAATAAAACTATTCTGAAGTCTTTCTTCTATTATTGCTTTATGTAATGTCAAAGTTGATAAAAGCCCAGTAAATACCGTTATGGAGATTTTTATCATTTCAATTGAAGAAAATAGGGTCTCTTTCAATTCTTGATGGTCTCTATTGTAACCGGAGGGGATTCCTTTTAAAATTCCCAAAATTTTCAGGAGATTTCCATTCATGACTCCTGCTTTGGCACGAATGAGTTCCAGAACATCTGGATTTTTCTTATGAGGCATCATACTACTGCCTGTACTGTATTTATCACTTAGTGTGATGAATCCAAATTCAGAAGTTGTTCCCAAAATGATATCCTCTGCGATTCTTCCTAAATGGGTCATAATTATTGCAAAATTGCTAATTAAGTCCAGTTCAAATTCTCCTCTTGAGGACACCACGTCTAATGTATTTTCCTGAAGCCCGTCAAACCCCAACAGATTCGTTGTATACTGCCTATCAATTGGCCAACTACTGCCTGCAAGGGCTGCTGCTCCCAATGGATTTTGATTGACTCTCTGGTAAGTTTGTGATAATCTTTCAATATCTCTAAATAATGCATCAACTTGAGCCATGCACCAATGAGCAAAAGTTATAGGCTGCGCTTGCTGCGTATGGGTATACCCTATATATAGGGTTTCCAGGTTTTTTTCCGCCTGTTTAATCAATACCGCTAGAAGGTCAATGATTACCTTCTGAACCCTAATAATTTCATCTCTGATATAGAGCCGTAAATCGGTGAGAATTTGATCATTCCTAGATCTTGCTAAATGCATTTTCCCTCCGAACTCAACCCCAATCTGCTCCGTCACGGCGTGTTCTATATTCATATGCACATCCTCATACTCTTCCGCTAAAATAAATTCACCCTTTTTCCAATTCTCATGAATTTTTTTAAGGGCAGTTAAAATTTGTTTCGAATCTTCATTAGAAATAGCTTCTATTTTATTTAGCATAAGAGTATGGGCGAAATTACCATAAATATCGTACGCAATCAGCTCTGTATCATATAAAATGTCCTTTCCGACGAGGAATTGCTCGACTATTTTATCTATATCTTCCTCAAATCTGCTGCGTACCAATTTTTTACTCATTCGTGAACCACTTATATTGTAACTTCTTTTTCAATATCTTTAGCGAACCGGTATTAATTCATAGAGAAATTTGATATTTCTTTCAATCTCTTTATAATTTCTGTTTTAAATATAACAAAAATTGGTTTCTTTGAATTAAGCACTAAAGAGCATGCAAAAAAATGTAGAATCTCCCTTTCCTCGAGTAATTTTCTCCCTACCCTTTATTCTCCAGATTCACTAGAGCTTTTGTCGCGCCTTCCTGCACTATGGGGTCCTCATCATTTAAACATTCACGAAGCGGTTCGATCGCTCTCTTATCATTCAATTTCCCTAATGCCTCTACTGCTTGGTATCTCACAGGCGATTCTTCATCCTTCAGGCATTCAATCAATGGTTCAACGGCTCTTTTATCTCCTAATTCCCCGAGTATTTCTGCAGCCACCTCGCGCACATCCGGGCTTGTATCCCTCAAACAATCGATTAACGGTTCGACGGCTCTGAGATCCTTGAACTCTCCAAGTGCTGCTACTGCTTGATAACGGACATCGGGATCCACATCTGTTAAACATCCTATTAACGGTTCAACGGCTTTTTTATCTTCCAGTTCCATGAGATCTTCAATTGCTTCAAGTCTAGCATCTGCTTTTTTATGTTTCAACTTAGCAATCAACTTTTCGATCTTTCCACTCATCGTAATCCTTTCCTTGCTACTTTTTCTGTGATTTCTTTTTTAAAAGATGGGCAATTCGCGATTGAAGTCCCCAAAGTTCTATAAATCCAAAACTGGCTTTCTGATTGAAAGTCGATGCCGTTGTATACGTTGCTAAATTATAACTATAGAGGGCATTTTCCGAACTTCTCCCTATAACGGCGGCGTTACCCTTATACAATTTCACGCGAACTTTACCCGTCACCTTTTCGTTCACTTTCTCTAAAAATACCTGCAAATCTTCCCTTAAAGGTTCCAACCACAAGCCCGCATAGATTAAAAAGGCAAACTGCGAATCAATCATTTCTTTAAACAAATTCTCATGGCGAGTACATACGAATTTCTCTAAATCATGATGCGCTTTAATTAAGATGGTTGATCCCGGGGTTTCGTAAACTTCCCGGCTTTTTAATCCCACAATGCGATCTTCCATATGATCTAATCGGCCCACCCCATGTTTCCCGCCAATTTCATTTAGTTTCATGACAAGTTGTGCAGGGCTCATTTCTTCATCATTTATCGCAGTTGGTTCTCCTTGCGTAAAAGTAATTGTAATATATTCTGGAGTATTTGGCGCTTTTTCTGGTGCCATCGTCCAAGTATAGGCATCTTCCGGGCATTCCTTATCCGGATGCTCGATTATCCCGCTTTCAATTGATCTTCCCCAGAGATTTTCATCAATACTGTAAGGCGATTTAATATCTACAGGGATAGGAATGTCGTTCTTCTTCGCATATTCAATTTCCTCATCCCGTGACATATTCCATTCCACTACTGGCGCTATAATTTTCATGTTCGGCTCCAGGGAGAGAATTGTATTCACGAACCGAACCTGATCGTTGCCCTTACCTGTGCAACCGTGCGCAATTGCATCGGCTTTGTGTTTCAATGCAATTTCAACCCCTTTTGTCGCTATTAAAGGGCGAGATAACGATGCGGAGAGCGGATACACTTTTTCGTATAATGCATTTGCTTTCAAAGCAGGAAAGGCATAGTCTTTAGTAAATTCTTCCTTTGCATCAATTGTATAATGTTTTTTTACACCCAACTTATTAGCTTTCTCTTCAATTTTCTTAAAATCCTTCTTTGTTTGTCCGACATCTAACGTCACGGTGATCAATTCGCACCCGTATTTCTCCTGGATCCATTTCAACATTACACTGGTGTCTAATCCACCGGAATATAACAAGACGCAAAGCTTCACGTCCTCCGGTGTTGGTAAAAACGATGTTATTTTCTCACTCATTTTTATCCCTACATGAATCAACTTATAACATAATCAATTAAATGTTGAAATCTTAATCAATTTTAAGTTATCTCATTTAATAGTATTAGTCTAAAAATAAAGATGAAGGAGTTATTTGTTTTTACTCCCATGGATAAGTTGCCCGTGCTCCAACCATCGTTGTGGTTTCTTCAATGGCTTCCTTTAGAACTGGGTCTTCTCTCACTTGCGTTACCACTTCATCGAGCTCATTTAATTGATCGTATGACACTTCAATCATGACATCCCAGGCGCCATAGATTGGAACTGCATAGGGAACTAAGTCTGGTTTGAAAACTTCTTTGATCCGATCTACCACATTCCATTCTTTTCCAACATTTGATAGTCGCAATAAAATATATGCTCTATATTTCTTATCCGCCATTATATTCACCAACTTTTAGATGATTTAATAGTCCCTTGGCTTTTCTTTAAAACTTAATGTTCCACCAAAATCTTGCATTTATGATGTTGTTATAAACACAACTTTGAGGAATGAAGGACTCAAAAATTAATTTTTTGATTTATTATAGCTGATTGCCGCTTCTTTCACGACCCAGGGGCGCAGCCCCACATCATTATTTCTTAATTAGGTTCAATTCTTTAAAAACAAGTTCAAGGGGGGGAAGTTCTGTTCCAGACCAAATCCATTCTTTCTTGAAAAAGAGCCCCTTAATGGTAGTAGATTCAATCTTCTCAGTAATAAATTGAATCGACTCAAATCGGGTTTCCATCTTTTTAAGAAAAAGAGAACGTTCGAATGAATCGGGATCAATTATCCAATATTCTTCAACACCAAGGCTTTCATATTCCGCTCTTTTTCTAATTTCATCTCGATATCGTGAATCTTCAGAAACAATTTCTATTATTAAGTTTGGAATTCCTATAATAATAATTGCCAAACGTACAGATGATGATAAAGGCGCTGATCAACCAATCGACAAAGCCTTTCGGGGTAGCGC
>CAYGYC010000064.1:0-15856 GCA_964353755.1 uncultured archaeon
TTTATGTCCCATCTCTATTAATAGAGCTGCGATCTCCTCTTTTTGCTTTTTCTTGTCTACCTTTAAATATCGTACATATGCAAATACCGCGTTTCTAATTTGATTTACCTTAAAATTCTTCTTCAAAAGGTCTGCTTTACCTGCTGCCATAATTTAACACCTGAATAGCCTAATGTATCTTTTTCCAATTTTCTTTTAAGTATGAATATATTCTTTTTGCCTTTAAAAAATTGGTTTACTAATTTGAGTAACGAAATAACTTAGAGAAGCAATTTGCCAAACTGGATCGCGAGCCCAATTTGCCAGAGGGGGTGGAATTTAATTTTTTCACTCACAAATAAACCCCAGAAGGCATTAATTAATCCCTCAATTCGATGGGGAATAATGGGGTCGGTTAAAGTCCCTAATTTGGCTATATCATTGTGCGTTCCAATAATCCAGAGGTCTCGACCTTTGTGGCGATATTCCTTTTTACGAAGTTGATTAGAACCGCATTTGGGACAGAGTTCGTGAACGGTACGAAGAATAGGTTTCATGAGTGCATTTTGCTCCCAGACTAATTCATCCATCTCTTTAATATTTACTTTTTGCTCATTCACCGGAAGGTCCGCGGCCGTTCCCTGCCAATGACATTTTTTACAGCGATAAATTGGCGTGGAATGAATTTCGTAACGAATATGCGGTTCCGTTTCGGAATTCTCTTCAAAATAAATTACAATCGCTTCATGTAAATTCGGGAAATTTATTTGAATGCATTTTCTTTTCAAAAAATTAAAGGCTCGTTGGATTTCTTGCGGCTCCTTACTCGTAATACTGGCAAGGAGTCCTTCAGCAATAACTTCGCCGGGAGTGCGCATATGCTTATTATTAATACCGTAATTGCTTAAAAACTTAGTGAAGAATCACCCCGCCCAAAAAGAGTCACAGAAACCATCAGGGAATAAAAACATTAATAAAAAGTCTCTCAATTGGTATGAAAATGCTATTTATTAATTAATCAGTGAAATTCATTACAATTGATAACTTTATTATATTCATTATTCTAGATTAAGTTATGGGAAAGACTCGGAAACCATCTCGAAAAGAAGACTTAAGAAAGGCACAATCTCTCCATGAGCGGTATTTGGAACATCAAGCGAAGATCCGTGATTCACCAGATTCATTTTCTATTCCACATTGGAGAAGAGAAAAGAAACAGTTTCTTTCCCGCATTGAATTTTATTTTTTCCGCGCAAAGGTGAAACAATAATGGAATTAACAACTGATTGTTTGAAATCATTAAAAGAACGGGATGAAGCTGAACTCTGGGAATTAGCGACAGCGCTTCTACAGCTCCAACATGCAATATTTCATTTGGAAGATGGCGAAATCGATCCAAAAATATTGGGAATATTAGCGGAACGCGCTTTATCCGCCGGCAGGGAACTCAATGCAGTGCTTTCACTATTAGAAGAAACAATCCCTGACGATTAATTAAGGGCATTGTTACACAGCGCATTGCACCATTATAGGCTCCTCCTCATTGATTGCAGGTGTTCGAAAGAGTTTTATATCTTCTTTCATGTAACTTATCTTTTAGGGAGGATTAATTTTCGTCGGGCTCTGGGGGTTTCGGGAAAATCTTTCGGATAATTTCACCAAGTTTTCCGAATTTTTCAGATTTTTCAAGGATGTTCGTATTAAAAGTTTCGAAAATACGCGAATAGGATTCGAGAGTTACCTGAATGGCGTCTTTCAGGATGGGAGTACTTTGTTTGATGGCCAGTTTCATTGGAATCGCCAACATATTGAGCGTCACGGAAAACAAAGTTTTCACTAATTCCCAGAGGAATTCGATGACATTCATCTCATCATCGGAGAATTTGTCGCCAATGAATTCGCGGAGTTCAAAGGGTTGCATGCCCAGATCGTTTAATGCTAATCGAGCGCCTTCAAAAATATGGTTAATAAATGCGTAGGGGTCCATCGAAGCGAGTCGATTATACACATTTTCGGGGAGAATATCTTTGGTAATCGTGACTAGAATATCGCGGAGTTCCGCGAAAAGAATATCCGGCAGAACGGTTTTAACGGTCTGTTCCATAAATTCAAAATTCAAATGGCCTAAATAGCCACCATATTCGGTTTTAAATAATTTCAGCAATACATCATCCAACCGCTCATTCAGAGCGTGAAGGCTAATCAGCCCTAAGACCCGAAGGAGGTCTTCTTCTACCCCTTCAAAAACAGTAAGCGCGTCTTGAAGATTAGTTGTACCTAACTCTTCCAAATATTCGTTCAATTTTGTCCGAATGAATTCAGGTGGTTGTTTAAGAAGGGCTTTAAGATCATCAACGGTGATTGATTTCAAGCGATCGGTAAAAGATACCTTCTTTTCTGCAGAAGCAGCTACGAATTCCCGCCGCTCTTTAATTTGCTTTGTTAAATCTGCCTCAATATTAACTTGTATTTTAGATAAACCCGGGATAAGTGTAGAAATTTCCGTTACATGCCGAACTATTTTATCCGGCTTTTCTGCTTCCAAATCACTTTTCGGGACCAAACCTGTTGTGATGGCTATGGTTTGGACTCCCGCATTTTTCCCCGCTTTAATATCAAGCGGTAAATCCCCGATATAAACGGCTTCGTTCGGAGTTACTTGTAGTTCTGTAAGAATCTTTTGTAAGCCTTCCGGATCTGGTTTCGTAGCGGTCACATCATCCGCTGAAATAAAAGCATCTACATATTGGAGAATATTGAATTCTGTCAATAAATCCTTGGTATCCGCGCGTGAGCCACTGGTGACGATGGCAATTTTATAGCGTTTCTTGGCATCTTTTAATAGTTCCGAAACACCTGCAAAGAGAGTACATTCTTTGGTATAGTCCTTATAGAGGGTATACGCGTAAAATACTATCGCGGCTTTCTCCAAAAATTTTCGCCCCTTGAGATACTCGACATCCCCTAACAGTTCCCAAGCTCTTAATAATATTTTAGATAACGCGGACGATCGTATTTTTTCAATTAATCTTGTTGTCTCCGTTAAAGCAACCTCTGCATTGTAATCAACCTCATACCGCTTCAATGCATCTGAGGTTGCCGCTTTCATTGCCATTATATTATTATACAATGTCCCATCAAAATCGAAAATAATTGCCTTTATTTCACCCATGATATGAACCTTCTAATTTCGATTAAAGTACAATTAAATTATGTCTATATTTTAAAGATTATCCGACTATTTTAAAATTGATGATTATAGTGTTTTGAATTGAAAATAATGGTTTTGTGATGGAATGCCCTATTTTGGAACTGACCGGCGAAATAAAATCTATTACGAGTTACTTGAAAACCCCAACGCATTCGGGACACTCATCTTTCTCCATGGCTGGGCGGAAACCCATAAAATATGGCGGGAACAACTGGCATTCTTTCAAAAAGATTATCAAATCTTAACACTTGATTTAAGAGGGTTTGGGCTCTCTTCCAAACCGACTTACGGCTATTCACTTAAGCTGCAAGCAAACTTCTTACATAATTTAGTTCAAAATCTCAATCTCACAAATTACTGGTTAATAGGGCACAGTCTTGGAGGAATGATTACCCTTCAATATTGTAAAAAATATTCCACGGAACTGAAAGGGGCAATTCTAATCGATACCACTGCTGCTCTTCCCGCTAAACTTTCTATTTGGCGAAATTTAGGTACTTTTTTCGTTTCAAAAACGTTAAGGCAAATGTGGCAAAGAACCTTGAAATCGATCAAACGGGAAACCCAACGAACCTTGATTCAAGAACTTATTCACGATATCGATTCAGTACCACTTTATGTGAGCGCGGCTTGTGGAATTGCGGTCTTAAATTTTAGAGTTCGATTGAAAGAAATTATATGTCCCGTTTTAATCATTGTTGGATCAGATGATGATCTCACTCCCACCGATTTATCAGTGACAATGCATCAGAAGCTCCGCAACTCTCAGTTAGAAATCATCAATAACGCAGGGCACATGTCGTTTATTGAAAAGCCCAACGAAGTTAATGCTATTATCGCTCAATTTCTTCTCCAATCAAAATAACAATCTATAAAAGTGGAAAATATAAGGAATTAACTCATAGGCTTTCAAAATAAGTTCAATAAAGGTGGAAAATATGGCTTATCTCGATAGTTTTTTACTATGTTTGCCGTATATCGCCGTCATTTGGGCGTATATCGGATTGATTTTACTCCGAATTATTCGAAAACGTAAGGAGCTCGAATATATTTGGAACGAATTAATTATGTCTGGATGCTATATTGTAGTAAGTTTCTTCCTGCCGTTAATGATTGTCCTCCCAGGTTGGACTGTTCCCATCCAGTTACTCTTGGTGGGAATTCTACTACTCATCCCCTTTATTGAATATCTCCGGATTAGGAATTGGACTCAAAATGCAGAATTTGAGAAGATTGAGGCACGAGATTATGAGCAATTCATTCTACGATTTCCGGAAGAGTATTCAACCGCGCGAGATATTCGCCGGAAGTTATACCACGCCTTGATTCCTATAATTATCATTCTCTGTTATTCAATCGGCCTTTCTTTTGCGGGAACTTATGGATTAACTGGAGACCAGTTTGGGAGATTCCTTATTTTTAATATAGGATTTGCGTTGGTCAATTTATTCACCTTGGGCGACCTATTTCGGCTGTATAACTTCAAATTTTTACCTGGATGGGCTGTTCACCTCTTTACATCAGCTATGAAGAAAAAAGAATTAAACTCGTACTCCTCTCCTCCAGGGACAATTGTGGCAATCGCTATATTCTTTGTTTTACCCTTTCCTATCTTCGCCTCTATTGCGATGCTCATTGGGGTTAGTGATTCACTCGCCTCTCTGGTAGGGAAAAATTTCGGCAAACGGTATTTAAGAGTAGATTCTGATAAGAAACTCGAGGGGACCATAGCGGGAGCTGGTTCGGGGATCATTTTAACTTTGATTCTATGCTTCGTTTTCGCACCCGCTTGGGCATGGTACGTAAATATTTTATTAGCGCTAACTGCGGGTGGCGTATTCGCGTTTTTTGATTATTTAGATCTTTCAGCGGTTAATGATAACTACTCTGTCCCGCTTGTGTCTGGAATTTTAATGTGGCTAATTGCCTATGGATTTGGCGTTTTCTAAATAGTTATCTGAAGAAAGGCAAATGAATGATAGAATATAATTCGTTAGACGAATATCTTTCCAAAAATAAAGGTAAATTAAAGATTCAACTACGGGTCACGCTCGAGGGACCGGTTGAGGAATCTCCCATCACCAAAACTAAATGTATTTATCATGAAACCGCCACTTTCTTATATAAGGATGGAAAAGTAATCGGAAACACTAATATGTACTATAGTAAAAACGATTTTTATGTGATCATCGAAAAACAGGTAAAGGTACTTATCCGAATTAACAAATTGCGAACTTATCTAGATCAAAATTATTTCAAGATATACACCATTGATGAGATTCCCGATGAGAAAAGAAAAGATCGTTTTTCAAAAGGAGAATGTGACAAAATAGCCGATGTTGAATATATTCTGCAAAAGGATAAACCCTATTACGCCATGATTAATCAAGATCAATATTATTTGCCGCCAGAAGGGCCCATGGGCGCGCCGAAAAAAGCGTCCAATACGGTATTGTGGATTTCCAATAAAGAATTTAAGGAGGGCAAACCGCACGGAGAACTCACTCCCCATTACCGAGGATGGACTTATTGAATTAATTTTACAGCTATAAAATATATCTGAACGGCGAAATATTTTGGTGAAAATATAGCAAAGCGCCAGAAATATCTAAAAGTAATTGTGAATCTATACAATTTAAATAAATGAATTTCAAATCATTTCTTCGAATTAATTATATATGAGGAAGTCTTTTAATATGATAAATACAGGTGATTCCCCCATGCATTCCGAACATCGAGAAGATCCTATTCGAGAAGATCATGCGCGTATCATTAAAGAAGAACTAGTAAAAGAAATGGATAAAGGATTAGAATATATTCAAACCTGTTTAGGACAGATGTTCGGTGAAGGACTTGCCGGATGGTTCTTGAATCCCATTGCCCGGTTAATATACCATATTATGGCCCGAAAAGATATTCGGGATAAAACAATTCGGCAGATTGATGTTGTTCTGGATTGCGCGATGAAATTTAATGGCTCTAATTTGGATGGGTTAATTGAAGAGCATTTTGAGGACTATATGTTGAATGATCAATCGTTTCATCGATGCAAAAAGAATCATAAGGCCTATCCCGTTATTGAAGGCATCATGAAAGATTTATTTAAAAGCCGGATTGGACCTGCTCATAAATTGATTATTAGCCAGGGGACTTGCTATGAGGAACTTACTCGAATTGCATTTACGGAAAAACAGGCGGCTATGGATAATTTACAGCGCGAATTAGAATTCAGTTATAAAGTATTGGGTGTAATCAAGGAGAATAAAAAAGTTGTCAAGCTCCCTTCGTTTGTCCGCCAACCTATTATAAGAATTATGGAACTTGGGCAAAAATATGCCAAAGAAAGGCTGAGCCAAAGAATTGATGAAATATATGAGTTTGATGGTCATCAAAAAGAATAAATCTTTTAAAATTCCGCTGTATTTTAATCACTACTGAAATTTTTTCCTCTTCCTAAGAAAAATAGAATGCTTCAAATACATTCGCAATTAGTCAATAACCTCAGGTTCATCATGGGGCTCTAAGTCATCAATCCTTTTTTGTAATTCCTTTTCTCTCTTTTGGAAAGATTCTAATTGAGTTTTCATTTCTCCCTCTAGGTTCTTGATAGTTGTCTCGTTTTCCTGCAGCTTTTTCTCTAATTCCTTCAAAGATAATACTTCTTCTTGAACTTGTTTATCTTTCTCGGCTATTTCCTGCTGAATGGATTGAATGAATTGTTCTTTTTTATTTAGCATCTCTTGGAGGCTCTCAATTTGCTGAGCTTTTTCCGAAGTATCCTGTTGGAGCGATTCGATTTGTTGCCCTTGCTTTGAGGTCTCTTTTTGAAGCGTATCAATCTGCTTATCTTTCTTATTTAATAATTCTTGGAGATTATCGCTTTGCTGAGCTTTTTCTGAAATATCCTGCTGGAGCGATTCGAATTGGTGCCCTATCTTTGAGTTCTCTTCTTGGAGAGAAGCAATCCGCTTTTCTATCGTATTTAATTTTTTTTGGAAAGTATCGATTTGCTGATTTTTTTTCGAGATATCCTGCTGGAACGATCTTATTTGTTGATCTTTCTTTTGCCCCTCCTTTTTAAGTGTTTCAAGTGTTTCAATTTGAGAAGTTTTTTCCTTTAACTCCTGACGAAGCGATCCAATGAGTTGTTCTTTATTTAACAGGTCAGTACTAACTAAGAGGTCTAAGGCCAAGACTTTCCCATTTTTAACGAGAAGACGGGGCCGGTAGGCTTCAGAAGGAAGCATGAAAAACCCTTCTGGTAAATAAGAACTTTTATCAAATTTAATAGTGGAGGTATCCTTCCCCATTATTGAAGATTTGTATTCTACAGGCACATAAAAATCGCGTGAAACAATGCAAGCTTCTACTTTATACCCCTCCGGTACATCTTCTGCCTTCATTTCATTTAAAATAGCCAGTACTTCGAGACGAGGCGGTTCATCTCGCCCTTGAACAGCTACCCTTATCTTAAATAAATCTTGAAACCAATCCGGTTCCTCTCCCTCATCACAACTTCTCACCCGATAAGAAAGATTTCGTTCTGTTAAAAACCGTCTTGAGGCGCGCGCTCCGGCGAATTTCACCCGCGTACTCGCTCCTTTTCCAATCCATAGTGTTAATGTCTTATCATTATGATTCATTATTAAAATTAAAGATTGGGAAACTAGTGCTTCCTTTAAATCCTTGTGTTTTAATACTAAATCTCCCGATTCATCTACCTCATATATTTCTAATGGTTGGATAGGCATACTACTTCATCTCTAAATTTCTCTTTTAAAACATGATCTAAATTTATTAGTGCCTTAAAAAAAATGATCTAAACTCATTAAGGACTGAACTAAAATATAATAGCGACAAAAAATTTAGAATAAAATTGATGAAGGACACTATGGATTGGATTTATAGCCAGTTGGAACAGTTTGTGCACTCGAGCAAAAATCTATTGGCACTTGTACCAAAAAAGAAGGAATTTGAAGTAGTTGAACAATATTTTCCATTACGATTTGAAGCCAATATCATCGTTTCCGATAAAGCAACCTATTACTTTATGGTTTCCGAAAATGGTGGATTTATTCGACATGGACTGCGAGCACTTTCACTTATATCCTTAAAAGCCGATTATTCAACGTGGCTCCAGATTCTGAATGGTTCCAAATCCTTGATGCAGGAATATAATCGGGGCCATGTAACCATGTCAAATGCCCGCGCTAACTTTATCTATAAGCTAGCATTGTTAAGCGTTTTATTCGAATCGCGAAGTCGAATAGTAAGAGCAGGGCGTATTCTGAAAGTTTTTCCTCTTTCATTTTTACGCGCCTTTCTCCTGAACCTCCTTAATAACACTTCAACAATTCTGAATCGCATTCCAGCGTCAGTCAAACAATCCTTTATTACTATCGCAGGTCGTCTTTCAAATCGGTTAGAAAAATGAGAGCGATGTGGATGGAAATGACCCAACTATTTGAGTTTCTCCAACGATTTGTAGCGACAGTCAATAAATTTTTACAGAAAGGTACTCCAAAAATTCCTAGCATCCCTGAAGTTTATCCACTTGGAGTGCGAACTAATCTCCGAGTATATGAGGGCGAAGCATTTTATTTAGTAATTTCGCCCGAGAAAGCGTTTGTGAAAAAAGGAACTAGTGCCGTTGATCTAAATTTGGAAGCGACCGAAGCGTTTTGGCTTGGAGTTTTCAAAGGAGAGCATTCTCTTATCTCAGGTCTTCCCACTGGTAAAATGAAAGTCCGAGGACTGCGTTCTAGCCTTGTACCTCTGGTATTACTCTCCTCTTTAATATCTCTTTTTTCAAACATTCAATAAGGTGATAAAATTATGGGAAATTTAACAGCAGCGGAAAAAATAGCGCAATTTGTGGTGAATTTGAAGTATGAGGAGATTCCTCCGCGTATAATACAAAAAGCAAAGGAACAAATGCTCGGGGTTCTAGGAGCCCTCTATGCAGGATCTCAAACCGTTCCGGGAAAAATAATTATCAAGACCGTTAAAGAGTGGGGTGATCGCGAGGAGGCAAGCCTCATACCGTCCGGGATTAAAACCTCCGTCCGCTCCGCCGTCTTGGCGAATAGCTCCGTAAGCGTGGCTTTAGATTATGACGATTACTTACTGAGTGGACATACCGGAAATTCCGCCGTTACGGTTCCCTTGGCCGTCGGGGAAAAATTGGAAAGTAGTGGCAAAGAGGTAATAGTCGCACAAATTATAGCTAATGAGATTGAAGGTCGATTAGGAACCTCTGTTTTTGTTGGGCCGCAGAATGGGCAATGCTGGTCCTATATTCATTTGATAGGGGGAGCGGTCGCCGCTGGGCGTTTGCTCGGTCTGAATTCGGATCAAATCACCAACGCGATTGGAATTTCACTTACTCAATCAACTTTCACCATCTTGAGAGGCTTTATGGGCCCTCAAAGTAAATTGATGACCACTGGCGTTCCCACGCAACTCGGAGTGCAAGCTGCCTACCTGGCGATGAATGGACTCACTGGCGCCGCCGATATTCTTGAAAGTCCGATCGGCTTCTGTAATATGATGGCGGATATTCCCTTGAAATTTATGGTCACGAGTGCGCTGGGAGAGGCTTGGGTGACCGATACGATTTGCTATAAGCTGTATCCAGGATGTGCTTATGTAGATGGCATGGCCGATTGCATTTTAAAAATCCTTGAAAAAGAGTCCTCCTTGAAGCCGGATGAAATTGAAGAAATCACCGTTTATTCTTCAATCTTAAGTTCCATTATGAATGATTTAGCAAATCCCTACGCGACTTTAGACCAGGTTAAACAGACAAAATCCCACGTTGCTTTGAATTTTTCGATCCCGTATAACGCGGCAGTAATGCTCATTGATAAGGAATTAACGCCAAAACAATTTACCGAAGCACGAATCCTCGATCCTCAGGTCCATGAGCTTGCCAAGAAAGTAAAGATTGTAAATGACCTTTCAATCTCACTGGATCTCCTCGAAGCCCTCCCTTCCATACAAATTCCAAGTGCCAAGGATATCATAGCCGGTAAATTCTCGTTAAAGGACGCCAACCTTGAGAAAGTCAAGGTCGGTTTCGGAGCCAAAGTGAAAATTAAGATGAAGAATGGAAAGATATATCGCGCATCCCAGAAAATCCCTTATGGAACTCCGGGGAATTACATTCCCTTAAGGAAAAAATACCAGCGGGAAGCAATCACCCTTAAATTTCCAGAGGACCAAATTGAAAAGGCTATCAAAAAGGTCGAAACCCTTGAAAATTTGTCCAATATTCAAGAGTTACTTTCTGCTATCACTTCCCCCTGAACGAATTTTCCCCCTTTAACAACTACCCCTATTAGACAAAAGTTAGATTCTAAAAAAATCCTTTGAAATTCTATGGTCCTACTTCTATAGTTATGATCCCCACTTTTTGGAAAAAAATTCTAGGTGATAAATTCTAATGTCTCATTAAAATTTTCTAAAATGAAAAATTGCTCATTATGGCTAAGATCCTTGATAAAAAAAGTAGGAAAAGTAGGAGGATTTGCCCGAAATAAATGACATATTTTAATTGAGGGAGAAAATATGGCAATATATTTGAAACGGGCAAACCCATGGATTTATTTTATTACCACTATAAGTAAGGAAATCTTCCTATTTAATATTAACTTTTTATTTTTGTGTTAATATTGTGAAAGACAGAGCAGAATATATTTTAAGCGTTCAACAAACTATTTTAAGATGTTTTTATTTAGTTAGTGAGATAATAAATTTTAAATGAAAGTTCAAAAACTAGAATTAAGTTCGGTTAAAAAAAAATAATATTACCTCAAAAAAAGTTTCTAGATCGTGATGAATATTTCACCTAATGGTCCGAGTGAAGATCAAGAAATCAAAAATGCAAGCGAGGAAATTGCCACTCCCCTAAATGAAAAATTACTGGAGGAACTGCAATACTTACGGTCCCGCGCAGGAATACGGGTTAGCATGGTGATTGGATATGATGGAGCGATCTTAGGCATCCATGAGGACGCAGCGTATGTTCCCAAGCCATTAAGGAAATATGAAGATGATCACGGAAATCAAGATGAACCGCATGCGCGATCTGCCAAGATCGATAAAAAATATTTTAGCAAATGGAGTACTTCTATTCATCGGACTATAGAATTTGTATCTGAGAAGTTATTTGACAATGGGGTTAAATTCATTCTGTTGGAGGGCAACGATCAAACCAAAGCAATCATAGTGAATTGGAAAGCCACGGAAATAAATAAAGGAAAACCATTTTTACTCGTTGGAATTCTGCCCACCAAAGGCACGGTAGGTTTAGCCTATCAAGAAATGAAAGAATCGGCCGAACGTATCGCCAAAATTCTGCATGAGCATAATTCTAAATAAGTCTTATTAATAATGATTTATTTCCATCTTAAAAATTCGAAAATAAATATGCCTGATAAAGGAAGGAATTTTATTTTCGGTGAAAATTATGGCGTTTAAATATATCGTGGTTGAAAAAAAAGATAAAATAGTTACCATTTCGCTGAATACACCTCAAAATTTGAATGCCCTAAATGTTGAAAATTTGAATGAAGTCTATACCGCTTTAAAAGAGTGTGAAACGGATTCTGTTCGAGCCATTATTCTAACCGCCAAAGGCAAACTCTTTTCAAGTGGAGGAAATGTGAAGGAATTTTTGTCCTCCATCAAGGAAGGAAAAGCATCCGAGAAAATTGCCGCTATATCGGAAATTTTGCATAAGTGTGCCCTTAAAATCATGACGATTGGAAAACCGGTCATCGGAAAAATCAGAGGCGGGGCATATGGAGCAGGGTTAAACTTAGTTTTGAGCTGTGATTTAGTCTATGCGGAAGAAAATACGGTGTTAGATGAGGCTTTTGTCAATGTGGGATTAAGTATTGATGGTTCGGGATCTTACACCATTCCCCGGCTGATTGGCATGAAAAAAACGAAAGAATTCTTTTGGTTGGGAAAAATAATAGCCAAAGAAGCTGAAAAATTGGGATTAATCAATGGTGCTGTCCCTGAACCAGACTTAGATCAATTTGTTGAAAAAATTGCTATCAAACTAGCTGAGTTACCTCCGTTAAATATCATAAATACGAAAAAACTTTTGAATCAGACCTTTTTAAATAATGCCGAACGGCAATTGGAGGAGGAAAGACAAATTCAAATAAAAGTGGCTGGATCAGAAGATTTCGCAGAAGGTGTAACTGCTTTTTTTGAGAAGAGAAACCCAAATTATAAGGGGAAATGAGATATAAAGGAAATACGGTGAGAAAAATGGATTATAAGACTATAAAATTGGAAATGGAAGGGTCAATTGCTAAAATTACCTTGATCACGCTCGAAAATAGGCCTTTTCCCACCTTGGATATGCAAACGGGAAGAGACTTATTATTGGCAATTGAAGAGTGTGAAAGGCAAGATCAGATTCGAGTCTTGATAATTACGGGAACCGGAAAAGCCTTTAGTGCGGGAGGCGATATTAAACAGTTTAAAGAAAATATAGAAACTGGAAAACCATTTGAATTTATGGAAAATCTTACCAAACAATTATACCAAATTGCGTATAAATTAAAAACCCTACGAATTCCGGTAATTGCTGCGGTAAATGGCTTCGCCATTGGTGCGGGCATGAATCTCGTCCTCTCTTGCGACCTGATCATCGCTTCAGAAAAAGCACAATTCGCAGAGAGTTTTATCAATCTTGGTTTAATTCCTGGGTTCGCTGGCACATACTATCTGCCAAAACTCCTGCCATGGCCAAAAGTAGCAGAAATCTGTTTTTTTGGGGAGATGCTGAGTGCAACGGAGATGGAAAAATTGGGATTAGTGAATAAAGTTGTTCCCCCTGAAGAGTTAGATAAAGTGGCTCAAGAATACGCGTTAAAATTAGCGAATCAACCAACTCTGGCTATCGGACGCATGAAAAAATTGTTTCTCGAAGGATTTGACAAAGACTTTAAAACTGCTATAGAGAATGAACGAAAAATGCAAGTGAAAAGTGCTATGACCGAAGATTACAAGGAGGGTGTATTTGCTTTAAATGAAAAACGAAAACCTATCTTTAAAGGCAAGTAAGTTCGTTGTAATTCGCTTTACGATTTAATAAATTCGTCGTAAATCTCAATCTTTTTATCTTACAGCACATACAAGTAGTTAAAAAGTAATATTCTTATTCTTAAATAGGAAATGTTACTTTTTATTCATCCTTATCTATTGTCCCTATCTATTGTCTCTATTAAAAAAATAAGTGGGCATCGAAAATGAACGAAAAAGCATTGTATAACAAAATGGACGAAAGCAAATATGCTGAGGTATTTTCCGAAATAAGAGAATATCTCAAAGCAAATCCTACTGATAAAGACGCTAAAAAATTATATGAGAAATTACAAAATGAATATAAGAAACGGGAGCAGAAAAATATTTTTACCAATCTCACTACTAAAATTGAATTTCAGGCATTTGATGAAGCGCTGCAATTAGTTGAAAGCTATTTAGAAATAATTCCGGATGATAAACGAGCTCAGCAATTGAAAGAAAAAATAATCCAAGGGAAAGTAAAATTTGAAATTGAGTCCGGTTATGCTAAAGCCAAAGAACAGTACGATTCGCAAAATTATTCTGAAGCTGTAGATGGTTTGACCCAGTTATTGAAAAAATACAAATCAGAACCAAAATTACTCAAATTGAAGGAAGATGCGGAAAGAGAAAGGTGGACCCAGCAATCAACTAAATGGGAATCAGAATCCCGGGAGTTCCTCCAGAGTGAACAATTTAAGGAAGCCCTCAAAAAAGTGGAAATGATTTTGAAACGGGATTCCGCAAATAAACCGATGCTCAAATTAAAAGAGCAGATCCTACAAGATAAAAGAAAGACTGAAAAAAGAAAACTGTGGGATGAAATCAATACTCAAGTTAAAGTGCAAAACTTTTCTGTTGCCTTAAAGAAAATTAAAGAATTGCTCGAAGTCGACCCGGCTGATGATAAAGCCCACAAACTGCAGAGTACCATTATATCCCAACAAGCGAAGTTTGAGAAGAAGAAAGTGATCGAATTAGCGACGGCTGAACTCAAAGCGTTCAAATTTCAGGATGCACTCAAACCGTTGGATGAATTTTCAGAAACTTTCCAAGCTGATAAGGATATTATGAGTTTAAGAGAAGGAATCGTTGCCGAAGAACAAAAATTCTTACTTGAGAATTTAATTGCCACTGCCAGAAATTTTCTAAAAACAAAAAATTATCGCGCGGCTGAGGACAAGATAGAAGAGGCTCTTAAAATCTCAAATAATATGTCAAAGGAAGCCATAGCACTGAAATCCGAGCTTTCTAAGAAAGCTAAAAAGGAGAAAATTGACGATTTATTTGGCATCCTTGCTCTTCATCAAAAGTCGAAAAATAGTGAGGCGGCTCTGGATGTCATTAACCAGATTATAGAACTAGATCCCGAAAATCAAAAAGCTTTGAAGCTGAAAACTTCATACGAGAAAGAATTAGGTATAACAGCTCCAGAAGTAAAAGCACCTGAGGTTTCAGAAAAGCCAAAGGAAGTTCCTGCCGGAACAGCAGCTCTACCACCAACGGAAGGCCAAGTCGAGGTAGTTCGCGAATATGATTACATCGGAGGCGAAATCCGCTTTAAAGTGGCTATAAGGAACATGACAAAAACAGCTATCACCAATGTTACGGTCCTGCTCAATGTGACGGAACAATACACTATCGAATCCCTCACGAAACAGGTGTCCTTTTTAGCCCCTGGGGAAACACGTGGCGTCGATTTCATGCTCATTCCCATGGCTTGCGGGCAATCCAAAGTTTTTGGAACGATCTCTTATTCTGATGCTTATGGCGAACCGAAATCGGTTGTGATCAAACCCAAGGAAATTGCGATCAAATGTCCTCTAGTAGTGCCGGAGCGCGCTAGCCGCGAAGAAATTGAGGACTGGCTAAAAAATCAATTACGATCTAGCTGTTCCGTCGAATTAGGGAATCTCTCACGAGAGCATGCCTTCAAAATTGCGAATGATCAAATTGCGGCTATGGATCTCTTTAATGTTTTGATGGATGAGACGAAACTAATTGCTGAATTTCTCGGAGTTGCGAAAGTTACCCAAAATAAAATCTTAATTCGTTCTACGGCCTTAGGAGATAATATTAAACTCGATGTATTTACCGACGACATGAAATCTGCCACTGGAATTCTTGCGTATATCCGCAATTTGATTCACATGGCTATGAATATCCAAATTGATCTTCAGAAAAAAGAAGATAAAATTGGGGTTCAACTTCTAAACGCTTTTGACATCATAGGGCGATTGACCAAACTATGCGATATATGCCAAATCCTCGGGGCGGTGAAAGATGGAGTCTTCATTTTAAATGAGTTAATTAATCAAGTCGAAACCAGCTTTCTGAAAGAAAAATTACTATCCGAAATGATCCATTGGAGAGATCTGCTTCAGAAACAGCCAGATGAAACCTGCACTGAAGAAATCGCCAACGACCTCGAATACAATGCAATTAGTTGGATTAAAACGGTACATCAAATCACCCAATCAAAATATGGTGTATATAAAGAAACCTTTGATGCCACCACTAGTGCGGCTTCTAAACAAATTGAAAGTCGCGTCAATTCCTTCAGTGATGAGATTAACGCAC
>CAYGYC010000065.1:0-15564 GCA_964353755.1 uncultured archaeon
CTGAATCGGGATATTTATCCCAATAATCCTTATAAAAGAGGTATTTTCCCGTTAACTTAATAATGACGGCAGCAATATGGAACATTTTATCACACAAAAAAAAGTAGAAGAGAATTTAATGGGTCATACGACGCGGATTCTCTATTAATTCTAGTTCTTGCTTTGCCGGTTTAAAAATAAATCCCTCGCCGGTATATTTATCGGCGGCATCTGTCAATGTATCTATAATCTCGTCCCAAAATCTTATAAGTGAGCTGAATAAGATGAGGGTATTGATAAAGATATTATTTTTTGCGAGGTCAGGGTCATAAACATTAATATTGACTTTTCCACCGATATTTAGTGTTTTAGAATCTAAATCAGCAACGATACTCGCCTCATTATCCGGGCGATATACTTTCCAATCATTTCCAAAAGTAAAGCGTCTTTTATCAAAAACAAAGAAATTCACGGTAGTACCATCCTTTTCAAGAATGAGGGGAGCAGCCATTCTAATGGTCGTTCCGGAAACGCGTTCAATTCGCTCTATACTGAACACATTACTATTTCCTTGAAAAAATACATTGAAAAAGGGAGTCGGTTTTTTATGGGAAAGCGTTAACATAAGTCCTTTAATGGTATTTTCTTCTATACTGGCAACCCATCTATCATTCTCATCAAAAAAGCGGATTACTAATCGCTTTAATTTTCCTCCTGTTACATCAGATTCGACCCATTCATTGGATCTGAATCCAATACTTCCTGCCACCTCTTTACCAAATCGAACTTCCCCGTACAATTCCATATCCTTCGAAAATTGTCTGCTTTTTGCCATTAATTGTTCTTTTTGGCGAATCCCAACCTTTTTCCCATGGAGGCTGGTTCGCCAGAAGTCTACGGTGATCTGTCGTTGGATTATTTTTTCCAATTTTGGCTTTTTCTTTATCTCTTTTTTCTCGTCTTTCTTTTGCTCTGTTATCACTTCTGTCTTCTCGGTTTTTTTCTTTACTTTTTTCTGATCTTTCGATTTTTCGACTTGCTCTTCTTCAGGTTCTTCAACAAAGTCTTGATCTTCCTCTTGTGTTTCCTTATCCTTGGACATCTGCTTTCACTCTTCTTTTACTCATCCAAAATTGACAACTTAAATTATAATTAATATATAGAATAGTTCTTTTATATTAATAGCTTTCCTAAAAAGAGAAAAGAGTTCAAGCCAATTTCGCTAGGAAATCAGCAATATTTTGGGCGACTAATTCACTATTCATAGAAATCAGCCCAATATTGGAATTAGGTGAAGTGACTAGTAATAATATAGTATCTTCGTTAATGGGTTTGAGCATTAATACACTCGTTTGAGCCGTAATCGTTATTATGCGCATTTTTCCACCGGAGATGGCACGGATTGAATCCTCGGCAATCCCAAAAAGGGTGCTGCAAATTGTGGCCATCATATTCGGTTTCACACGCGAAGAATGCGCAGAGGCCAAAAGCGAGCCGTCTCGTCGTACTACGGCTGAAGCTTCAAGATTACGATCCAGTCTATTCAATCCCCGTAGAAATTCGATTAGTTGTTCTTGTATCTCATTGTTAAGCGTGACCCCTTTCACCGTAGGTTGCGAAGCGGGTTTTGCAACCCCAAGAGGCTTTGTGGTAAAGGTTTTGGGGCGCTCTTTCCTTTCCGGGACCGTTACCGTGGGTTCGGGTTCCGGTTCTGATTGTTCTAAAGGGTTGGGCTGATCTTTTTGCATATCTTTCTTGTCTTGTAATCTATCAACAAGAGTATTCCTAGCACTACCTGTAGGCACATTTTTTTCAGTGGCTCTATCAACAGGGGGATTCCTAGCACTGCCTTTGGGTGCAGTAGAGGCATGTGATGGCTTAATCGGTGCTCCGCACGCGGGACAAAACTTTTTGTCTGCTTCAGTTTGTGCCCCACACATGGAACAGATTACAATATGAGTCATAAGTTCAACCTAAGTTCGATCCAATTAATGTTAGATGTTAGTTGATCTTCTTTTATAATATTGATCATTTTAAAATAGCGTTTTTTGAAGGGGGATTCGTGGCGAAATCTGGGTTATCAAGGGCATATATTGCGGGTAATCATTAATAAATTGATTTAACTTAAAGAAAGGAACAATAGGCACCCGTTGAAAAAGTTTTATCTCATAGAATTTTGAAGTGACAAGCATTGGAATGATTGTGAGTTGTTTCCAATGGTTTAAATTCAATTTTTGGCGTAAAGTCCGATTTTGTAATGCTTTAGCGAACGCCTTAGCCCGATCGCGTTGGTTCGTTACCATCGTTTTTAATGCCCCTGAATGGCCTGTTTTCCACTTTTTGGCATCAATGGCGAATAGGAGCGGATTTTGCAGCCCGATGATGTCAATTTCATACCGCTTTTTATTATACGAGAAGTGGAAATTGTGAAAGGTGTGGAAATTATTACAATCGAAAACCATCAAGCAAAAATTTTCGAAGTCGCGCCAGTGGAGTGTTTCAATTATTTCATCTAAACCGATCCCGAGTGAAATCGCCTTAGTAACCACATCCATCTTTTTCTCTTTAGGGATATGAATTGAATCACCCATTATTTCAATACTCCCCTCTAATGCTTCATTCAAATTCCGTAATACAATGTGGGGAGGTACTTTGGTGCATTGGGATAGTTGTTCGGCCGTTACTTCGTTACAGTCTTTACTCATTCGTAAAAGATTCAGAAGAAGGTCTCTATTACATGCCAAATGATTCAACCTAAACCTTATTTTACTTTCTAACATTTCCTAGTAGATTATAAAATTAGTAATGGAGACGGGGATAATTGAAGGATGCAGTAATTTATCAAATTTTAGTCAAATTCAGTAATTTTTAATGAGAAGGGTTGCGAATTTTTTTTGATATCTCAAGGATTTTCTAAAACATATCGTACTATTTATTCATTTACGATTTTCATGTTAATTACATACTGAATGATGCCTTGAAGCTTCGTTAATTCCTGAACCCCCACCAGCTTATCTATACGACCTCCTCCCTTTGATTTAAATCGAACCAGATTCCCCTTCTTAAAAAACATGAGAGTGGGTGTCCCGAGAATGTGATACGCCCGTGCTAAATTGGGATTCTGATCAACGTCGATCTGAGCTATTTTGATCCTGTTTGAAAGAGTTTCTATAACTCTGTTGAGTATTGGATCTTGAAGGCGACATGCTCCACACCAAGCTGCAGTAAAAAATGCGATCACTGTTTCGTTTACTTTGATATAATCTGTAAAATTCTCCTGCGACACGGTGTCAAACATCGAGATCACCTATTCCGATTATTCTATTAAAAAAAATAGGAGGAAATTTTGTATTTTAAATATCCCTTTATCATGTTCGCTAATGTTAGATTTTAAACCTTAAATTCCACGGAGTTCTGCCATAAACCATGAATGTTACAGTAAGAAATAGCAATTATCGTGCCGGATTTCCCGGTATTCAAGACAAAACTAACGGCAGGTTTCGTAAATAAGGTACTTGTGTCCGCCCCTTGCGCAGAGGCCCCATGTGCCGTGAACTCGGATCGCCCGACCTGGACGGCGAACTTTTCACCTTCCGGTTTAAAGTAACATTCTATCCAGTTGATATGATGTGCCGTTGTATTGGGATGTGCTATCTCTTTTCCGACCATGATTTTAATTTTGACTGCTTTCTCTTCTTTTTCTAGATCAATCGCAGGGACATGTTTCTCTTTTTTCCAATCAGCGGTTTGAATTATTTCAGTCAAGTTGACCATTTTTTCATCTCCTTTTATACTCACTTTTCCAACTAATTTTAAAACAAATAGGTAATTTTTGTATATATTTTTGGTATAATTCTTAGATATCTCTCTATAATTCATTTTCGAGTCATTAATTTACCTTAAACAAAAATGAATTACAATACTTATCTCAGTAGATGTTTTTTGAGCCAATCCACCGAGTAAGGGAGGACTTCATCAAAATAGTTGGAACAGCAATGTTCTCCATCAGGGTAGTATTTCAGTTCTTTTTCGCCAATTGCCCACTCCATGATGTAATCAGCTTGCAATTTTGGATTAGGAATGACCTTATCCTGTCCCCCTTGAATAAAGAGTAAGGGACGATCCAGTGGTGGTGCCTTTTTGATGTCTAAGGCACCGAATCGGTCTAAGGCTTCTGCCATGGTTTTACAGCCGGTCACATATAAGAAATCTCGAATCCAAATAGGGTTAATTTTCTTCGGTTCTTTTTTCAAATACCCAAGCCCCCCATTGCCAACCACACAGGAAATCCTCTTTTCAAACTGTCGTTGATGTGAAGAAGAAGGTGCGTGAAGCCTATAAATTAGATCCGAAAATAGGGATTCACCTTACTTTTAAAGCAAAAGTTCTCCAAGATAATGTCAGATTTGCTAGCTTAGGGATTTCCCCCCAGAAAGACGTACTTACAATAGTAATGTTCCGTCTGGATGCCGAAATAGAATCATTTAAGGTTGATGCACAACGTTTGACTTGTGATAAGTAGTTTTTTTCAATCCTTTAAAGTCTAATAATCTTCATTATTAGGAGATAAGTAGATCTTATAGAACAGGAGGGATTTTATCACGAGTTCTTTAAAGCAATTGAATAGCTTTTCACGATCAATCCAATACCGTTTTAACTAGAATAATTTTATTGGTTCGTTCAAAGGGTTTTTTCTGGATTATATTTTTCTGTTCGAGCGATTTAAGGAGATTGCTCAAATTAGAACGAGACAACCCAGTTAACTCTTTCAATTCCGTTTGAGTAAGTTCGCCACCATTCTCTTTTAAGTTATTAATTATCCGTTTCTCCCAATTGTTTAGAGAAACTATTTTAATATCAATCTGCGTTAAGGGAGAGCCGCTCTCGATCTCTTTGATCTTATAAATTAGTTCTAATTTTTCCAATCGTTTTTGGATATCAAAAATAAGAACGAGAATGAGATTGACTATTAGCAGGATAGAGACAAAAAATAAAATGATGCTCCAAATCATTAACGCTTGATTTGCCAGCGAAAGCCACCAGATGGTTATTGCTAATAAAAATAAAATAATTCCTAAGAAAATAAAAAGGAGTTGAAGGGAATTTCTTGTTAAAGCCAAACGAAGCAACTCTCTATGAATTGTTTTTTGTTGAATATATTATTGCTTGGTATTCTTTTTTACCTCTTTTATAGATAAATATCAATGAAGCACAACATAGACCGATAGTTATCCCTAAAATAATCCAAACAATTACAGAAATGGGTATTGCTCCACTGATTAATTCATGTTCTTGAAGATCAGAGGTGTAATAGAGGGTAATTCCGGTATCATAATCAATAATTTGCGTTGATTCACTACTTTCAATAGTTAATGCATGTCTAGGAAATTTTAAGGTGCCTATTCCTGTATAGAAGTAATTGTGAATTCCATCTCTTTGATTACGCGGAATAATAAATTTCGTAAATTCACTCATTTGCATATTATATTGCAGTGAGCTTCCATTGGAATAGAATTGTTTTGTGATATTGACTTTTCCTTGCCCGAGATGAAATCGAGCTGTAAGCTGATAATTAACAGATTGATTAGCGATTAGTTCATGGACATTCCAGACATATTCAGAATTATCTTTAATCCCATAAGATTGATGGGTTATTGTAGGAGGTATGAGAAAATTGAAAATTAGTAGCGTAAAAAAAAGGGAAAGAAATATTATTTTTTTATTCATTTTCATGCGATCTCTTCAATTTATGGGGTGGCTTGAACAATAGTCACTACGGCTTCATAATCATTATTAATAGTTATATCAAATAAAATTTTGCCACCAGCACCGTCATAGGTAAAGTCGATCGCGATTTCCAGCCAAAAATTCTGAACTTGATTCTGATTTGCATATTTGTCGACCTCATGAAGGGAATCATTGTTATAGCGGAGTCGAATATGATTAAATTTAATGCGGATTAAATTGTAAGATCCCGCATCAAGCTCTGCACGGCATACGCTTTCTTCCTCGCCTGTAACAGAACAATTTAGCAGTTTCTGGTCACATTGGTTTAGGGGAACCCAGGTAGTGGTGTTTACTTTTTGAATTTGGATAGCAGAAATATCGACATTGATACTTACCAAATCATCGTAGGGGGCATCTTTTATGGACACTTGCAATGTTCCTGTGTTGACAGTCATGAAATAAATTAGGAATCCCGTTGTTACTATGCAGATAGCCAATAGTGGAACTAAAAGTTTTTTATTTACCATTTTTTTCAACCTCTTTTTAATTTGTTCCTAAAATAGTTCTCCCCTGCGAGGAATTTTAGTGCTCAGAATGGATAGTTAAAATACGATTAGATGCAAAATCAAAATTAGGTTTTCAAATCCCTCCTTTTTAGATAAAAAAGGTTGTAATTGTTCATAATGTTACGAAAAGGTGTAACTATCCTTATTTTTAAAAATTATCTCGAATTACTTGAGATTTTTAATAAATAAACAAGAAAAAGTTAGGAAACTGGTTATTTTTCCTCCAAATCGCGGGAAGCGATGATATTGGCGGGGAGGTCCAGGATGTTTTTCACGAGGATTTGCCCCATTTTGAGAGGTGCAGTTACTATAATTTTGCTTAAAAATTTCATACAGTCGAATAATTTATCTTTGGGCACTGGAATATCGGATCGAACTGGAATTAGCGGTAATAACCCATTTTTCACTTGCAGTGTCGTTGTCAGGATTCGCTTCGGGGCTTTAATTTCCTCGATGGCGTATGCCTCGCCGCGTTTACATTCATTCCCCACTATCTGGAGTTGAGTACCGATTCGCGTGACCTCAATCTGGCAGCCCGAAGAACATACGATACAGGTGATAATCTTGGATTCGGATTCGGGCTCAGGCATCGGCGGGTACTCCTTTTTCTTTTACTTTTGGCGTAATATTCACGGTGATTTCAGAAATGGTTTTCGCTTTGTCTTTCAATGGAGGGAGATCGATTTTAATCATTTCACTGGGCAGGGCAAATTTTTGGAATTTCCGGTAGATTTGTTTGCCGCCCATCATGAACTCCACATAAACTCCTTTCTGAGGCGTTTTGGGACGCATGAAGAAAGTAATATTATCAGAGAAGCCACGGGGTGTAATAGTCTGGGGAACGATATACCCTACATTTGTTCCCGGAATGCATGAAATTTTCTTCTCTTCTACAAACTTTTGCTGAATATAATTTGCGGCCATTTCACCGGCCCGAGATCCCTCTAAAGCGACATTGTCGACCAGATCATGAACTTGAAGCACGTTTCCACAGGCAAATATTCCCGGGATATTAGTTTCCAAGAAATTTGTAACAATGGGTCCGCGCGTGCGCTCATCAATTTGTACTCCTGCGGCGCGGGAGAGTTCATTCTCCGGGATCAGCCCCACTGATAATAAAAGCGTATTACATGCGAGAAATTTTTCGGTGCCCGGAACGGGGCGCCATTTTGCATCCACTTTGGCGATGGTAACTCCTTCGACGCGATTAGCCCCATGGACTTTCGTAACCGTATGTTCTAAAAGGAGGGGAATCCCGAAATCTTTGAGGCATTGAACCTGATTTCTAATGAGACCACTCGGATAAGGTAAGATTTCTACGACCGCTTCCACCTTGGCGCCTTCCAGAGTGAGGCGCCGCGCCATGATCATCCCGATATCGCCACTTCCGAGGATGACAAAATGCTTCCCGGGCATATAGCCTTCGATATTCACAAGCCGTTGTGCTAATCCCGCTGTAAAAACACCCGCGGGACGGTGTCCAGGGACGAGAATGTTATGGCGAGTGCGTTCTCGACAGCCCATGGAAAGAATTATAGCACCCGTCTTGATTCGCAAAACGCCTTCTGTTTGATTGACCGCAGTAATTTCCCTTTGCGGAGAAATGTCAATGACCATGGTATTTAATTTTACTGGGATTTTTAATTCAGCAACGCGGTTAATATAGCGTTGGGCAAATTCTGGTCCAGTCAATTCTTCTTTAAAAACATGTAACCCAAATCCGTTATGGATACATTGGTGAAGAATGCCACCTAATTCAAAATCGCGTTCTATAAGAAGAACCGTGACATCCCTTTCTTTTGCAGCTACTGCTGCAGCTAGACCAGCGGGTCCGCCGCCGATCACGGCAACATCTACCTTAATTTCCTTCGTCTTGAAGCCCCCATAGTTCTTTCGTTTTGGCGACTATTAACTCGGTGTTTGGACCTCTCTTACTAATTTTCTCAAAGGGAATATGGAGCTCTTCGGAGAGAATCTGGAGAAGCCGGCTTGTGCAGAATCCACCATGACAGCGACCCATTTGGGCGCGAGTCCTATATTTTATACCATCTAAAGTGGTTGCACCTAAAGGACGATGGATTGCTGCTTTGACCTCCGCTTTTGTAACATATTCACAGCGGCAGATGATGTGCCCATAATCAGGATTCTTCAAAATTAGTTGGTGTCGCTCTTCATTAGATAAAATCGCAAATCGCGGCGGTATCTCTCGAAATGGGGAGAATTGCGGGTTGGGAATTAGTTCCACCCCCATTTTTTTTAGAATGTCCAACACGCCCTCCGCAATTGCGAGGGAAGAGGATAACCCTGGGGACTGAATCCCCGCGACATTTACAAACCCATCCACTTTAGTGGGTTCGATAATAAAATCATTCGTATTGGAAACAGCACGTAACCCGGCATAGGTCACAATCGCTTGGTTGAGCGGAAGATTGGGAATGAGTTTCCGCCCTCCCTCAATGATTTCAAGAATCCCCTCGGTGGTCGTAGATTTATCCTCTTTATCATCGATATTTTGAGCATTTGGACCGAGAAAGATGTGCTTTTCACACGTTGGCGAAACTACGATGCCTTTACTTATGGGGGTTGGCGTAGGGAAGAGGATGTGATTCACTACCACACTTTTCTTATCGAGCAAGACGTATTCGCCTTTACGGGGCGTTATTGAAAAGTAGTTTAGACCTACCATTCGTGAAATATCATCGGCATGAATTCCCGCAGCATTAATTATCGTCTTTGCTTTAATAATCTTGGAAGGAGTTTGAATTCGCTTATAATTCTCTTTGATTTCAATGTTAAGGACTTCCGAATTAAAGAGGAATTGAACCCCATTGACATTGGCGTTTTCTGCTAAAGCAATTGTAAGATCATAGGGGGAAACAATCCCGCCAGTAGGAGCATAAAGAACGCTCGTAACCTTTTCTGTGAGAGCCGGTTCCATTTGCTTTATTCGCTTTTTATCTGTGATGATTTGCAAATTCGGTATTAAATTTTTCTGACCTTTTTTGTACAATTCTTCTAAGGTTTTTAAGTCCTCCTCCGTAACTGCTACCACCAAGGTCCCTAGTCGCGCGAATGGGACCTTCAATTCCGCGCAGACCGTTTCAAATAGGGGATTCCCGGCGATATTATATTTCGCTTTAAGCGTTCCGGGTGTGGCATCATATCCTGCATGAACTATGCCTGAATTTGCCTTGCTGGTGCCAGAACAGACATCGGCTCCTTTTTCTAGGACTACCGTTTTTAATTGATATTGTGCTAAACGCCTAGCGATTGCAGACCCGATTACGCCTGCTCCTATAATACAACAATCGAAAATCCTTTCATTCATTCCTTAGACCTAATTCATTGCAGATGAGATAAATTACATTTCATAATTTATTTCATTAAGATATCTGTAGTTGCGATGAAATTGAAAGAGACCATATTTAGATGAAAAAGATGAGCAGATCGACAATGATCGCGCCAATAGCCACATAAAAGAAGTAGCATGTGTAAGTGAAAATGCCCCCGCTCGCGGAAGTAATGGCGCCGACTAAGATTAGCAGAATGCCGAGACCGAAGCCAGTGAACCCATTTGGACTTAAAAGTAATATGTACGAACAGATAAGCATGGCAGCGCCGGTTCCATAGATATCTTTCCGCGAGAGTCCCATACAAATAATGATAATGATGCTGATTCCGATGCTAAATCCGATGTTAAATCCCTCGTCCGAGATCTTGTTAAGATTAAGAAGTGATTCAACTATGATTAAAATGCTCCCAATGATAGCCGTCAGCCAGATATACTTATAAATTTTCCCAAAAATTTCATCCAGACGTACCAATTGACTTACCTCACTTAACTTTTAGTGAATATCTGTTTTGGATTGTAGTTTCTTTAAAATCTAGGGTCAAGATTAATTCGTACAGTCCATGTGAATCAGGGGGAATTTGAAATTGGATTTCGCCGAGCGTTTGAATTGAATCTTCTTCTAAACGACATTTGTAATCGCCTGAGGCCACCACAGCTTTTCCTGGATTCACGACTTCCCACCGCACTTGCGCCTCCGAAATAAGGGCATGTAAATCATTTACCACATATATTTTCGTTTTAAATACATGATTCGGTTTGTAATATTTTTTTGGCCAATCCGCCATGACATAAATGGGCTCAAAGGATAATTGTGTGGCGAAGTATCCTTTCTTAGGATTACGCCAGTAATCGATAATAGACCAAGTGATGCCCGGGAAACAATCGTTAAATTGAAACATCAGGGTGCCTCCATTGGGCTTGTATCGATTAATTCGCCAAAGTTCATTATAGAATTTTAATAATTCAGCTTGATATTCTTGGGTGGCTTCAATTAATTCGTTAATAGTTGTGAATTGACTCAAGTTGAACCACTTGGCGAAGAACATCGGTTGGCATCGATGCGCTTTCTTGAGCAAATCCCAAGGGACGGGCCATGGATTCGCTGCAAATTTTTGAAGACTTTCCAAATTGGGGAACGCTTGAGCGCCATATTCGGTGATAAATGGTACCATACGATTCAAGGGGAAGCGGGTATAGCAATAGGCATCTCGATAATCTTTCCCCATATACCAACCTTCGTAGGTGTGGAGATCTGTGCCCTTTCGAATCATGCCCATAATCCCTGAATTTTGAATCACAGGCAACGATTCATCGACTTCTAAAAGAGCCTCGACGAGATGCTTATCAAGAACATCTTTGTTTCGATTATAAATCATAATGCTGGTAGGTACAAAACCAAAAGCTAAGGTAATCAGAAGAAAAAGCCCCCAGAAGACAACATTGCTTAGCACTTTAAAATAAAAATCTACGAGCCATGCAATGCCATAACATAATAATAAACTTATAATCATAAATAGAATGGGTTTTGGACTCAGACCTGTAAAGGGTTCATTATGACAACAATAAATGGCTTGAGCAGGATAATTCTGTAATTTCATTGCCATTTTTTTTATTTGCACTTTTGCGGACTCCTGAATTTTCATGCTATAACCCCATTGCAACGGGAAATCCTGCCAGATAAGAATACCGTTCTCAGAACAGGTTTCATGCAATTCAGGTCGATCAACATGAGCATGCACTCGTATCATGTTGAAATTGCCTTCAACCAATAGATCGACATCCCGTTCATAATCCTCCTTGGAAACATACGCAATCCGGTGATCGCACGGGGCATAATTCGTTCCTCGGAGGTAAATCCGTTTGTGGTTGAGGTAGAATTCCCAGGAACGATTTTTAATAGTGCGGGTGAATTCACGAATCCCAACTAGTTGCTCCTTCTCATCAGAAACCTGTTCGCCTTCAAATACCGTGAATTTAAGAAGGTAGAGATCAGGATTTCCATGGTCCCAAGTCCACCACAAATGGGCATCTTCAATAGTGATTTCTTTCACAAATTCATTTTCAGTCTTTCCCAATTTTTCGTAAAATTCTTCTTGAATTTCAGATCCTGCAAAGTTTTTCGGTTTGATCACAAGTTGGAATTTTTTCTCTCCCGGTTTTTCCGTGACTATTTCAAATCGGAAATATAATTTTGCGGTATTTTCGTTGAGTATCTCGGGTTTCACTTCTATGTATTTTATATAAGTTAAGCCGGTTTCGATAAGAGCGACATTCCCCCAAATCCCTCCTGGATTGAATAGCGGATCAGAGGCATCCCAATTTGAAAAAACGCCGGTGATTTGCCTCTTATTTGACATGTCATTATCTTTATCGCATTGCACTTTGACACAGAGCACATTTTGTTTCTCCAAAAGGCCGGTCACCTTGAAATCAAACACGTCAAAATAACCCTCGTGTTCGCCTAGATATTCTTCATTCAACCACACCTTACAATAATAAAAGACCCCACTAAATTGTAATCGAATTATTTTCAAGAATTGTTTCATGGAATCGGGAATTGCAAAATGGTAGCGATACCATAATATGCCTTCGTGGTCTGGAAAGCCTTCTTCTTGCCAATGCCCAGGGACTTGAATCGGTTTCCAGTCTGAATCATCATGTTCTATTTCAAAGTATCCTTCATCTTCACCGGTATTCTCATTATCGGGTTTTGCTTTCCAAGTGCCATTTAAACTTAACATTTCTCGACCATCCTACAATTATCATCTTATTGAATTATTTAAGGCTTAACTATTTTGGATGGAAAAGCCGACCTCGCCGATTTTCTTTTTCACGCTCCAATATTCCTTAAAAATAAGGATGAGCGGTTTTAGGGCTTCAATTTTTTTATTGCCGGTTTCATCTAATAAAGCAGTATCGATATGAACGCCTAGAATTTCCGCAATAAATAAATCATGTGTATTCAGCGGGGTGATGGATTTCACGCGGCATTCGAGGTTAATAGGACATTCATCAATTAACGGGGCAAGGACATGCGTTGCTTTTACGGGAGTTAAGCCTGATGCCTCAAATTTATTTACGCGATCTCCTGTCACCATTCCACAGAAATCCACAAATTCAATTAAATCTTCAGAAGGTATATTGACTACAAACTCTCGCGCTTTTTTAATCATTTTATTGGAATGGCGGGTAGTTTCAATGGCGACGGAAAGTAAAGGCGGCTCAGTATTTACCACACCGATTCCTGAGACGGTTATAATATTTAATTTGTAATTCGTATCAATACATGATATTAGCACAATTGGAAGAGGATATAAATCCATGGATGGCGGAAAAAAATATTTCTTGGAACTTTTCTTGGTTATCACGAGGATCTGCCACCTATACACGAGTTGTAAGGAGTGATTATATTTTTTATGCTATGTTAAACGTAATTTTTTGGCTTTTCTACTAGATCATCAATAAGAATCGTATATAACATTCTGAATTTACTCATTAGCGTAAATTTCTCCAGTCTCGTCATCTACACTAACAATCTTTCCCTTCTTTCCATCTAGGGTGCGAAAATCAGTCAGCGTAAAACGAGTAGACATTATGGCTGGGATCTCGAATTCCCGGCTCACGATTGCCAGATGCGATCCTTCAGATCCGGTCGTGCAGATAACGCCTTTTATCTGGGACAGTATCGGACCAAGCGTCGTGGTTCCACAGTCCTCCACTATAATGAGTTTATTTTCAGCGCCTTGTTCTAATAAATTAAGTACATCCTCTACCGAATTAATAACTTTGAATTCACCTACTGCGTCTTCCTTGGAGCTCGCCGAAAGCCCCTTACCAATTTTCTTTAATCCCATTAAACTCACCAGTCAAATTTAGATTCTCTCTGGCATGGTTCTTTTTTAATATTCAATTAAGACTATTATAATCTTAATAAAGATTATTATATATCTCCTAATATGAGTGCTTCTGCATATGATATTGTTTCAACAATATCTTCTTTGGATATAGAAGGAAAATCTTCAAGAATTTCATCAAACGTTTGTCCCGCTTTTAAAAGTTCGAGGATATCTACGACTAATACTCTTGTTCCTTTTATGGTTGGTTGCCCACCACAAATCTCAAGATCCCGAACAATCCTTGAAAAATCACTCAATTCTTTCACCATTTAATCATAAAATACGTTAATATATTATTTAAAGATAATTAAAATTCATTTTTTAGTGTAATATTTATCTATCCATTAATACAGTTTTGTTAAAACCATCTATCAATTCGATGAATGAAATAATTTCCTGTGATAGCCAGTCCGATAACTAGGCAGATTATGATAATAATGATCACAAATCGAAGATGGGTTGCCGTTTGCGATATTTTTTCTCCGAAGTTGGGTTTAAGGACGTTGAGAAATCCCCAACCGGCAATGAGAAACAGGATTGTTACGAAACAAAACGTGCAAAGATTGGTCATTTGGTGGCATAAGGGCATTTCTACAGTGTATTCGGAATTACAATTGATACCCAGAAGTCGTTGGAAGGTCCCGATGAAAAGAATAGCCACCACTATTAAAGCGGCATTAAAGGTGATTTTGAGTATATCCAAAGATTTTTCCATATAGATTCGCCTATAATTTTAAGTCCAGGAAGGAATACATCTGGCGTTTGGTCTCGCTTGGGATCATATGCCCTCCGACATGCCGTAGTGTAATAATATTTGCGGAAGCATTGTAGTACGAATATTGTTCTTCCAGCCAATTGTGAATTTCTGCTACTCCATTGATCGGCAAGCCGTAGTCTTCAGTACCAGCGGAGACTAACAGCGATCGATTACAGAGGAGTCCGATGATCTGTTCCATTCGGATATCATACTTCAAAATGCCATGTATATAATATGCATAATTTTGGAAGGTGCCCGTTTCTTGAACGGAGTAATTTCCAGCAAGTTTTCCAAACCCGCAATTAGAAATAATTACTCTTAATCGGGCATCATATACCGCGCACCAAATTGCCATTTGACCTCCAAGAGAATGGCCGATTATGCCAATTCGGGATGCATTAACATCAGGGCGGGTTACGAGATAATCTATGAGCCGGCTTACGTCCCAACAATATTTGAAATTCAAGGTACGGTTCAGCATGAACATGGTCATGCCCGTGTATTTCTCGCTGAACTCTTGGCGCTCACTGAAACATAACGCATCATGACAGGCCACAATATACCCTTGCTGGACGAGCTCCACCGCTAGGGCTTGGCGTGGATCTCCCATCAACCCGGCGGGCTCTTCCTTGCCCTTGTCGAATCGGCCGGCATGTTGATGATGAACGATCATCAGAGGACAAGGAGTGACCTTGGGTTCATCGGGGATGAGAATGAAGAAAGACATGTTATCCCATTGAGAAATGCCCGTGTTTTCCACTGTAATTTGCATTTTTATCCGAGTATAACCCTTCTCATGCACCTCAGAAATGTTTTGGGGATTCAGGGGTACCAATTCCGGTTTTTCTCCCCAAAGGTAATCTATAAGATTTCGAATATTTTCTCTATTCAATTCCCAGTCCGTTGCATTGAAAGGCATCCAGCCCGTCTGGTCAAACTCACTTAGCGCCATATACGTGTTAGGTTCTTTATAAGCATTGTAAAGCGAGATTGTACAAAAGGGAATAATCAGTAGAAAGAAGATTACAAGAAGAGCAAGGCGGATCTGCGATTTATGCGTTTTATTTCGAAGATTCTTTATCGAACTTATTAGAGAAACGACTAAGATTAGCATGATTAAGATAAATAAGGCATAGAGCGTTCCTAACAGGGACACAGGTAACCAAATTTCGGAGGAAATTATAGCTGTTAATGGAATTATAACAATTAAGAAGACAATTCCACTGACTAAGATTGCAGTTAATCCAATTATTCGAAGCAGCTTCTCAATCAATTTCTTATTCATAA